>NZ_CP150292.1:0-357500 GCF_038051955.1 Lysinibacillus sp. FSL H8-0500
TTGGAACATTTAGAAGAACTATGGAATAATGTCCTGGCTCAGGTAGAACAAAAAATTTCTAAACCAAGCTTTGAAACGTGGCTAAAGTCTACAAAATTACTATCTTACAATGGTAGTGGTTCCACTGTGACAATTGCTGCGCCCAATTCGTTTGCTCGAGACTGGCTTGAAAATCATTATATTCATTTGATTACAGGTATATTAACGGAGCTTACAGGCGAAGACTTGCTTATTAAATTTGTTGTTCAAAAAAGTCAGGGTTCGGACGATTTCGATTTGCCGGCGCCGATTATCCAAGCAAAAAATAACGATCACCATGATATTTCACCAGGTATGTTAAACCCGAAGTATACTTTTGATACGTTTGTTATTGGCTCTGGTAATCGCTTTGCACATGCTGCCTCACTAGCTGTCGCTGAAGCACCTGCGAAGGCATATAATCCCTTCTTTATTTATGGGGGAGTTGGGCTAGGTAAAACACACTTAATGCATGCGATTGGTCATTATGTATTGGAACATAATCCGAATGCCAAAGTAGTTTACTTATCATCTGAGAAATTTACCAATGAGTTTATTAACTCTATTCGTGATAACAAAGCACTTGATTTTCGCAATAAATATCGGAACGTAGATGTGCTACTAATTGATGATATTCAATTCCTCGCGGGAAAAGAATCAACACAGGAAGAGTTTTTTCACACGTTTAATACATTGCACGAAGAATCAAAACAAATTGTTATATCAAGTGACCGACCGCCAAAGGAAATTCCAACGTTGGAAGATCGGCTACGTTCACGCTTTGAATGGGGCTTAATCACTGATATTGCGCCACCTGACTTGGAAACTCGTATTGCGATCCTACGTAAAAAAGCAAAGGCAGATGGCTTAGAGGTACCAAATGAGGTAATGCTTTATATCGCGAACCAGATTGACTCCAATATTAGGGAGCTTGAAGGTGCGCTTATTCGCGTCGTTGCCTATTCATCACTAGTTAATAAAGATATTACAGCAACATTGGCTGCTGAAGCATTGAAGGATATTATTCCAAATTCAAAGCCACGCACTGTAACCATACTAGATATTCAAAATGCAGTAGGAGAGCATTTTAGTATTCGTTTAGAAGATTTCGCTGCAAAAAAACGTACAAAATTAATTGCTTTTCCGCGCCAAGTTGCTATGTATTTATCACGCGAATTAACGGATTTCTCACTGCCGAAAATTGGTGAAGAATTTGGGGGGCGTGACCATACAACCGTTATCCATGCGCACGAAAAAATATCTTCTTTGTTGAAAAATGACGTTCAGCTCCAACAAGATATTAAACAAATTCGTAGCATGCTAGGGAAGTAATGGCTGTGGACAAATCCAATATTTAAACACAAACTTATGCACAGTCTATCTACATGTGGATAGACTGATTTTATTCGCTTTAAATATACTTATCCACAAATCCACAAGGCCTATTACTATATCTCTTTATTTTATATAAATAAATAATATATATATGTGAGGGAAAATGAATGAAATTTAATATTTTACGTGACCGTTTATTAGAGGGCCTAAATGATGTTATGAAGGCTGTAAGCTCCAAAACAACTATTCCAATTTTAACTGGCATTAAAATTGATGTGATAGAGGAAGGTATTCGTTTAACAGGTAGTGATGCGGATATTACGATCCAAACTTTTATTCCAGCTGAAGAAGATGGGCAACAAATTATTCAGATTGATGAAACAGGCTCAATTGTTGTCCAAGCTCGTATGTTTAATGAAATTGTACGTAAATTACCAACAAATGATGTTGAAATTCATGTAACATCTGGTTTCCAAACACATATCCGTTCAGGTAAATCTGAATTCCATTTAATCGGCTCTGATGCTACTGAATATCCATTATTGCCTGAACTAACAGAGGATCAAAAATTTACTATTCCTGCTGATTTGTTAAAAACAATTATCCGTGAAACAGTGTTCGCTGTGGCCACTTCAGAAAGCAGACCAGTGTTGACAGGTGTAAACTGGCAAATTAAAAATGAGACATTAAGCTGTGTTGCAACAGATAGCCATCGTTTAGCAAGACGTAAAGTTCATCTGGAAAATTTACCAGAAGTTGAGCATAGCGTTGTTATTCCAGGAAAAAGTTTAAATGAGCTTAATAAAGTATTAGAAGATTCAACAAATCCTGTACAAATTGTTATTACAAGCCAGCAAGTATTATTTAAAGCTGATGATGTACTATTTTTCTCTCGTTTACTTGAAGGAAATTATCCCGATACATCACGCTTAATTCCAGAAGAATATCAAACAAATGTAACGATCAATGGTAAAGCTTTATTACAAGCCATTGACCGTGCATCATTAGTAGCACGAGGCGACCGTAATAATGTTGTACGCTTTGAAATATTAGATCATGAAGCTGTTGAAGTTTCCTCTAATTCACCTGAAATTGGGAAAGTACAAGAAGAAATTCCTGTCGAATCACTAGAAGGGGAAAATCTAAAAATTTCTTTTAGCGCAAAATATATGATGGAAGCGTTGAAGGCTATTGATGGTCAAGACGTAGTAATTCAATTTACAGGGGCAATGAGACCATTTATTTTACGCTCTGTTCATGATGATGCTATACTACAATTAATTTTACCTGTACGAACTTACTAAAAGATTTGAAAATCTATATAGATTAAAAAGCTAGGGTAGTCGCTTATTGCGACTATCTTTTTTTACTTATAGTGAAATTTTAGGTATGATAGAGAGAAAGAAAGTCTGTATTCGGAGGGGAACACACTATGAAGGACATTAAAATTAATGAGGAGTTTATTACGCTGGGACAGCTACTAAAAGTAACAGATGCCATTAGTTCAGGTGGAATGGCCAAGTGGTTTTTACAAGAAAACGCTGTTTATATAAATGGTGAAGTAGATGATCGCCGAGGTCGTAAACTACGTGACGGAGATATTATAAACATTCCTGGATGTGGTCGCTTTCAAATTGTAGGACCAGCTGGACAGTAAAGTATGCATATTGAGCAATTACAACTAACAAATTACCGTAACTATGATGCCTTAGATTTAAACTTCTCTCCTAAAATTAATGTTTTCATTGGTGAAAATGCTCAAGGAAAAACAAACGTTATGGAATCCATCTACGTATTAGCAATGGCTAAATCTCATCGTACAACGAACGATAAAGAATTGATACGTTGGGATTCAGACTATGGTAAAATAGAAGGGGCCGTTCAAAAAAGGCACGGTATTTTACCAATAGAACTTACGATTACAAAGAAGGGTAAAAAGGGCAAGATAAATCATATAGAGCAAAGTCGCCTCAGTCATTATATTGGTCAAATGAATGTTGTTATGTTTGCACCTGAAGATCTAAATGTCGTAAAAGGCAGTCCGCAAATACGCCGACGTTTTATTGATATGGAGATTGGGCAAATTTCGCCTGTTTATTTACATGATTTATTGACCTTTCAAAAAATTTTAAAACAGCGTAACCATTTCTTAAAGATGAATCAAGGCAAATCTATATCAAATGATGTGATGTATGAGGTCTACAATGAACAATATATTCAAGCAGCCATCCAAATTATTCGTAAAAGATTTCAATTTATGGATTTATTGCAGGAGTGGGCTGAGCCTATACATGCAGGGATATCACAAGGAAAGGAAACACTGATTATAAAATATCGTACAGTAGCTGGTATTGAAAAAGAACATAATATTGACGAAATTGAAAATATTTTACATCGAAAATTGATGGAAGCGAGAGAGCGTGAATTTGACAGAGGTGTCACACTAATTGGACCACATCGCGATGATTTGCAGTTTTTGGTAAATAGTTATGATGTTCAAACTTATGGCTCACAAGGACAGCAACGTACAACTGCATTGTCTTTAAAGCTTGCTGAAATTGAATTAATTAAACAAGAAACAAACGAAACACCCATCCTACTTTTAGATGATGTATTATCGGAACTCGATGATTATCGCCAATCGCACTTATTAAACACTATTCAAGGTGAAGTTCAAACCTTTGTTACAACGACAAACGTTGATGGAATTCATCATGAAACAATGGAGCAGGCTGAACTGTTCCACGTGAAACAAGGAGCGATTGAAGAAAGTTAGCCAGGGTAGTTTTTTAGATTACAAAAGAATGGTAATAGTCAGCTCGGTTGACTGTTCATTCATTTACACACAATGATGTTATGAAGGAGTAGATGAAAGCCGTGGCTATAGAGAACGAAGGTTTACAAAACCAAGCTTATGAGGCCGATCAGATACAAGTCTTAGAGGGCTTAGAAGCAGTACGTAAAAGACCAGGGATGTATATTGGTTCAACAAGCTCAAAGGGTCTTCACCATCTAGTATGGGAAATTGTTGATAATAGTATCGATGAAGCCCTTGCAGGATTTTGTACAGATATAAAAGTGACAATTGAAAAAGATAATTGGATTCGCGTAGAAGATAACGGGCGTGGGATTCCTGTAAGCATTCAAGAAAAAATGGGTAAGCCCGCTGTTGAAGTTATTATGACTGTCTTACATGCTGGAGGTAAATTTGGCGGTGGAGGCTACAAGGTATCTGGTGGTCTTCATGGTGTGGGGGCCTCAGTTGTGAATGCTCTTTCTGTTGAGACAATTGTTCAGGTGCATCGTGAAGGACAGATCCATGAAATTAAATTTGAGCGCGGAAAAACAGCTCAAAAATTAACGGTTATCGGTGAGACCAATCACAATGGTACAACTACTCGCTTTAAAGCCGATCCGGAGATTTTTAAGGAAACAACTATTTATGAATTCGATATTCTAGCACACCGTATTCGAGAATTAGCTTACTTAAACCGTGGTATCAAAATTACAATTACAGATGAACGCGGAGAAGAGGAGCGTTCTACTACATATCACTATGAAGGTGGTATTCGTTCGTATGTAGAGCATCTTAACCAATCGAAAGATCCTATTCATGAGCCGATCGATGTACTTGGAGAAAAGGATGGTATTTCAGTTGAAATTGCTATGCAATATAATGCTGGATTTTCATCCAATATTTTTTCGTTCGCTAATAATATTAATACGTATGAAGGTGGTACGCATGAGTCTGGTTTTAAAACCGCACTTACACGCGTTATTAATGATTACGCACGTAAAAATGGGCTATTAAAAGAAGCTGATGCCAATCTTACAGGTGAGGATGTACGTGAAGGATTAACTGCTATTGTTTCTATCAAACATCCAGATCCTCAATTTGAAGGACAAACAAAAACAAAGTTAGGGAATTCAGAGGTAAGCCAAATTACAAACTCATTATTCTCAGATGGCTTTGAACGTTTTATGTTAGAAAATCCAACTGTTGCACGTAAGATTATCGAAAAAGGCTTAATGGCAGCTCGTGCACGTGTGGCTGCGAAAAAGGCACGTGAATTTACTCGTCGCAAAAGTGCACTTGAAGTATCTAGTTTACCAGGTAAATTAGCTGACTGTTCTTCGACAAATCCAGCTGACTGTGAAATTTATATTGTTGAGGGTGATTCAGCTGGCGGTTCTGCGAAAAGTGGACGTGATCGTCATTTCCAAGCCATATTACCTTTGCGTGGGAAAATTTTAAACGTTGAAAAGGCACGTTTAGATCGTATTCTTTCAAATGCTGAAATTCGCGCCATGATTACAGCCTTTGGTACTGGAATTGGGGAAGAGTTCAATTTAGAAAAGGCCCGTTATCATAAAATCATTATTATGACAGATGCTGATGTCGATGGTGCACATATTCGAGTGCTACTGTTAACATTTTTATTCCGCTTTATGCGTCCGCTTATCGAGGCAGGCTATGTTTATGCAGCCAAGCCCCCATTATATCAAGTAAAGCAAGGGAAGCATGTAGAGTACTGCTATTCAGATGAGGAATTAGATGAAATTTTAAATCGATTATCAAGCATACCAAAGCCAAACGTGCAGCGCTATAAAGGTTTAGGTGAAATGAATGCGGAGCAGCTATGGGAAACAACAATGGACCCAGCACATCGTACATTAATTCGCGTTGAACTAGACGATGCAATTGAGGCAGATCGAATTTTTGACCAACTAATGGGCGATGACGTTGAACCGCGCCGTCATTTCATTGAAGAAAACGCTGTGTATGTTCAAGATTTAGATATTTAATCGTTTGGAAGGGAGGTCTATATTTTGTCTGAGATCGAACATGAAAATATTCAAGGAAGAAATATTACGACTGAAATTAAAACATCATTTTTAAGCTACGCGATGAGTGTTATTGTATCGCGTGCTTTACCAGATGTACGAGATGGCTTAAAGCCTGTGCATCGTCGAATTTTATATGGAATGCAGGAGCTAGGCAATACATCAGATAAGCCGTACAAAAAAAGTGCTCGTATCGTAGGGGATGTAATGGGGAAATACCATCCACATGGTGATTCTTCTATTTATGATGCAATGGTTCGTATGGCACAGGATTTTAGTTATCGCTATATGCTAGTAGATGGACATGGAAACTTCGGCTCTGTGGATGGTGATGGTGCAGCTGCGATGCGTTATACGGAATCTCGTATGTCGAAAATTGCCATGGAAATGCTACGTGATATTAATAAAGATACAATTGATTATGAGCCAAACTATGATGGTAGTGAGCGAGAGCCAAAAGTATTACCATCTCGTTATCCAAACTTACTAGTAAACGGTGCTTCTGGTATTGCGGTAGGTATGGCAACAAATATCCCCCCACATCAGCTTGGTGAAACGATTGATGCCGTACTGGCTTTATCTGATAATCCTGCAATTACGACAGAAGAGTTAATGGAGATTATACCAGGACCAGACTTCCCAACAGGAGGTTTAATTATTGGTCGCTCTGGTATTCGTCGAGCTTATGAAACAGGTCGTGGCTCTATTATTATTCGCGCAAAGGTAGAAATTGAACAAAATAGTAGCGGTAAAGAAACAATTTTAATTCATGAGCTGCCTTATCAAGTAAATAAAGCGAAATTAATCGAAAAAATCGCCGAGCTTGTACGTGATAAAAAAATCGATGGCATTACTAATTTACGCGATGAATCAGACCGTCGTGGGATGCGTGTCGTCATTGAAATACGTCGTGATGCGAATGCAAATGTCGTACTGAACAATTTATATAAGCAAACGGCAATGCAGTCGAGCTTTGGAGTAAATATGCTCGCACTAGTAGATGGTCAGCCAAAAATTTTAAGCTTAAAAGAGGCGCTGTATCATTATTTAGAGCATCAAAAAGTAGTCATTACTCGCCGCACGGAGTTTGAACTACGTAAGGCCGAAGAGCGTGCACATATTTTAGAAGGTTTACGTATCGCACTTGACCATATCGATGAAATTATCGCCATTATTCGCGGCTCTCGTAGTGGTGAAGAAGCGAAGCCTGTCTTAATGGAGCGCTTTACTTTAAGTGAACGACAAGCACAGGCAATCCTCGATATGCGTCTTGTTCGTTTAAGTGGATTAGAGCGTGAAAAAATCGAAGCCGAATACCAGGAGTTACAAAGATTAATTGGAGAATTAAAGGCAATTTTAGCGGATGAAGCAAAGATACTTGAAATAATTCGTAAGGAAATGCTTGAAATTAAAGAGCGTTACAATGATAAGCGTCGCACAGAAATTACTGCTGGTGGCCTTGAAATGATTGAGGATGAAGATTTAATTCCACGAGAAAACTCAGTCGTAACATTGACGCATAACGGTTATATTAAGCGTCTAGCTGCCAATACATACCGTTCACAAAAACGTGGTGGCCGTGGTGTACAAGGTATGGGTACAAATGAAGACGATTTTGTAGAGCACCTTATGAATACTTCCACTCATGACACGATTCTATTCTTTACATCAAAGGGTAAAGTATTTAGAGCAAAAGGCTATGAAATTCCGGAGTTTGGTCGTACAGCTAAAGGCTTGCCAATGGTTAATCTGCTCAATATTGAAAAAGATGAAAAAGTAACAGCCATGATTCGTGTGGATTCATTTGTTGAGGATGCGTACTTTATTTTTACAACGAAAACCGGTATTACCAAACGTACACCTGTATCTCAATTTGCCAATATCCGAACAAATGGGCTGATTGCCATTAGCTTACGAGAAGATGATGATCTTATTTCGGTACGATTAACAGATGGCAATAAGCAAGTTATTATTGGTACACGTGATGGTATGCTTGTTCGTTTCCAAGAAGAGGATATTCGTTCTATGGGCCGTACAGCAGGCGGGGTACGTGGTATTAAGCTCCGTGATGGTGATGAGGTTGTAGGAATGGAAATTGTTGAACCAGGCCAAGAAATTTTAGTTGTTACGGCAAAAGGTTATGGTAAACGTACTGCTGAAGAGGAATATCGTTTACAAAGCCGTGGCGGAGTCGGGTTAAAAACAATCCATATTACCGATAAAAACGGTCCAATGGTTGCTGTAAAAACAGTGGATGGTTCTGAGGATTTAATGCTTATTACAATTAATGGAATGTTGATCCGTATGGATGTTAATGATATTTCATTAATTGGCCGTAGTACGCAAGGTGTTCGTTTAATCCGCTTAGGAGATGATGAGCTGGTGGCAACAGTGGCCAAAATTGAAAAAGAAGAAGATTCTCATGAAGATGAAGAAAATATAGAGGAATGATGAAAAGCCGATGATGACCATGAAGAGTCATTCATCGGTTTTTCATTATAAATTATGAAAAATAAGTAACTATTTTGAATTCCGTGATAAAATGGAAATACCTTCAATGAAACAAGCTAAATAGTGAAGAGGTGTTTATTTCGTGGAAACTATACATGTACCGATTTCAGAGTTAGGCGTTGGTCGAGTAATTTCTGAGGATATTTTTGCCAATACACAATATCCTATCATTTTTAAAGACACGATGATTTCCTATGTACATTTGCAAGTCTTTCATGCATTTAATATTTCTCATGTACCCGTTTATAAAGGGCAGAGTGATACTCAAGCTGAAAAGAAAGAAACGAATGTAGAGGTTATGATAGAAGAAATCCCCGCTTTTAGAAAAGTTTATAATCGTTCAGTCGAACAATTTAAAAGGGAATTTAAAAATTGGGAAGCGGGTGCTAAGGTAGATATTGCGAAGGCTAGAACGATTATTTTACCCCTAGTAGAAATGGTACTAGATGATCGTACTATTGTTTTTGATCTAAATGAGTATTCAAATCCCAAAGATTATTTATATCATCATTGTGTAGCGACTGCATTAATTTCTGCTGTTATAGCTCAAAAGTTAGGATATGATAGAGGCATGACCATTCAAGTAGCGATTGGTGGTTTACTGGCTGATTGTGGCATGGCGAAAGTACACCCACGTATTCGTGATAAAAAGTCACCTTTAACAGAGCAGGAATTTGATGAAATTTATAAGCATCCTATTTATAGCCATAATATGGTGAAAGATTTAACGATTCTAAAGGAGACAATGAAAGAAGCCATCTTTCAACACCATGAACGTTTAAATGGAAGTGGCTATCCGAAAGGTGAAAAAATTGCTAATATTTCTATTTTTGCGCAAATTATTGCTGTGGCTGATGTTTTCCATGCTATGACTTGTGAACGGGTATATAGGTCTAGGCAATCCTCGTTTAAAGTAATAGAAATGATTAATGAATCGGAATTTGGTAAGTTTGATATTAAAGTAGTACGCGCATTAATTGATATTGTGGCAGACTTACCTATTGGCACAATTGTTGAACTTTCTAATTTAGAGCGCGGTGAAGTCATGTTTGTTAATAAATTTGCACCCACACGACCACTTATTAAATTACTTCATTCAGGAGAGATTTTTGATTTAAGCAAAAATCGTACCTTTTATATCTCACGAATCATCACCAATATGTAAGAAGGTATAAGAATCATTATAAAAGAAACCATACACCCACCTACTATCAATAATTAAGCGATAGTAGGTGGGTGTTTTATAATTTAGCAGCTAACTAAATATGCTAAGCGTTTAGCTAACTTACATAAATTAAATGACTAACCTTCGTATATGATTCGACAAAAATCCAAGGTCACCATAATTTGTGTCTTACACATGTATCGTTTTGTTTGTTAATTTGAAAGGTTAGTATGGTTAATAATATATGGTAGTCAGTTCAAAATTAAGTATTAAAAGATTCGACGTACTTGATTAGAGTATTGTGCAAAGAAATAATTGGTACACTTCAATTATTTATTTTGGAAAGACCTTCAGGCATCAGCAGCACCAGCTATTTATGTGCTCCAATCAAATAAAGGAATTGTGATTAATTCTAGTATGGAGATGAAATAATAAGGGACAGTATTCTATTATAAATGATTTATCACTCTAGCTTGTTGACGGCAGTATTTGTTTATTAAACAATAGTTTTGATTTTCTGGAAGTTCACATATAGACAATTCAAGTTGTGAATGAGCGCGATTATTTAGAAAAACACCCAGCAATGAAAGAAGATACTACGATACTCTTATATAGTTACTGTTTTTGGCTAATATCACTGGGGTAATTTTTTATATGCTGCATGGTAATCAATAATTGGAGATGTTCTTAGTAAGGAGGCACCAGTTGTTATATCTAATCCCCATTTTCTAAAATCAATGGTTTTAAGCTTTCAATTTATCATCAAGAGTAGAGCGAATAGGAATCGATAAACATTTTTTTTAGAGTTAATATTTTATGAATATTTTTTAACATCTCCATTGCTTGATAAAGTAACTTATTTTTAAAATGTCAAATAGCTCTGCCATCGTTGGAATAAAAATCTTTTCGATTTAAACTATGTCCTTATCATTTTTTAATTCATCCTGTATCTAAAATATTTGCTTTTTCCTCACGAAGGTACTGCCTAAAAATCCTCTAAAAGCTTTCAATACACAGTCCTCAATCGATACCCTATTATGAAGATTATAAATCAGTGAGTGAATTTGAAGTTAAGTATTTTCTATTATGTAGTTATTCCAACTAACAAAAAAGGTTAACAGTGAAAGGAACAGCAAATACACACAAAAGGTTTTATTTTCAAAGGCTAGGCTGTCTTTAGAAATCATGTTATCCATTCTGCTTGTATCATGAGTACTCTCGAGTAAGAGAAACTTATTTATTTGTTTAGTTGGAGAAGAAGACTCTAAATATATTTTTTGAAATATATTTAGAGAAAGTGTTGACATTATTTTAGTATCTTGGTATTATAAATAAGTCGCCAAGAGGTGATGATGAAATACAAAGAAAATGAACCTTGAAAACTGAACAAGCAAAACGTAATCAATCAAGTTTTAAGTAGCTAGCTTCAGCTAGTGAACAAAACAAAAATTTTGGACATCAAAATTGATGCCAGCAAAACAATTTGAGCAAATCAAATTTCTTTTATGGAGAGTTTGATCCTGGCTCAGGACGAACGCTGGCGGCGTGCCTAATACATGCAAGTCGAGCGAACAGAGAAGGAGCTTGCTCCTTCAACGTTAGCGGCGGACGGGTGAGTAACACGTGGGCAACCTACCCTATAGTTTGGGATAACTCCGGGAAACCGGGGCTAATACCGAATCATCTCTTATGCTTCATGGTAAAAGACTAAAAGACGGTTTCGGCTGTCGCTATAGGATGGGCCCGCGGCGCATTAGCTAGTTGGTGAGGTAATGGCTCACCAAGGCGACGATGCGTAGCCGACCTGAGAGGGTGATCGGCCACACTGGGACTGAGACACGGCCCAGACTCCTACGGGAGGCAGCAGTAGGGAATCTTCCACAATGGGCGAAAGCCTGATGGAGCAACGCCGCGTGAGTGAAGAAGGTTTTCGGATCGTAAAACTCTGTTGTAAGGGAAGAACAAGTACAGTAGTAACTGGCTGTACCTTGACGGTACCTTATTAGAAAGCCACGGCTAACTACGTGCCAGCAGCCGCGGTAATACGTAGGTGGCAAGCGTTGTCCGGAATTATTGGGCGTAAAGCGCGCGCAGGCGGTCCTTTAAGTCTGATGTGAAAGCCCACGGCTCAACCGTGGAGGGTCATTGGAAACTGGGGGACTTGAGTGCAGAAGAGGAAAGTGGAATTCCAAGTGTAGCGGTGAAATGCGTAGAGATTTGGAGGAACACCAGTGGCGAAGGCGACTTTCTGGTCTGTAACTGACGCTGAGGCGCGAAAGCGTGGGGAGCAAACAGGATTAGATACCCTGGTAGTCCACGCCGTAAACGATGAGTGCTAAGTGTTAGGGGGTTTCCGCCCCTTAGTGCTGCAGCTAACGCATTAAGCACTCCGCCTGGGGAGTACGGTCGCAAGACTGAAACTCAAAGGAATTGACGGGGGCCCGCACAAGCGGTGGAGCATGTGGTTTAATTCGAAGCAACGCGAAGAACCTTACCAGGTCTTGACATCCCGTTGACCACTGTAGAGATATAGTTTCCCCTTCGGGGGCAACGGTGACAGGTGGTGCATGGTTGTCGTCAGCTCGTGTCGTGAGATGTTGGGTTAAGTCCCGCAACGAGCGCAACCCTTGATCTTAGTTGCCATCATTTAGTTGGGCACTCTAAGGTGACTGCCGGTGACAAACCGGAGGAAGGTGGGGATGACGTCAAATCATCATGCCCCTTATGACCTGGGCTACACACGTGCTACAATGGACGATACAAACGGTTGCCAACTCGCGAGAGGGAGCTAATCCGATAAAGTCGTTCTCAGTTCGGATTGTAGGCTGCAACTCGCCTACATGAAGCCGGAATCGCTAGTAATCGCGGATCAGCATGCCGCGGTGAATACGTTCCCGGGCCTTGTACACACCGCCCGTCACACCACGAGAGTTTGTAACACCCGAAGTCGGTGAGGTAACCTTTTGGAGCCAGCCGCCGAAGGTGGGATAGATGATTGGGGTGAAGTCGTAACAAGGTAGCCGTATCGGAAGGTGCGGCTGGATCACCTCCTTTCTAAGGATATTTACGGAAGGTTTCATCGAGGATGAAACAATGATTACGTTTTGCGTTCAGTTTTGAAGGTTTATGAATAATTATATAAAACTTCCAAGAGGGCCTATAGCTCAGCTGGTTAGAGCGCACGCCTGATAAGCGTGAGGTCGATGGTTCGAGTCCATTTAGGCCCACCATATATACCTCTTGGGGCCTTAGCTCAGCTGGGAGAGCGCCTGCCTTGCACGCAGGAGGTCAGCGGTTCGATCCCGCTAGGCTCCACCATTTTTTTGTTCTTTGAAAACTGGATAAAACGACATTGAAATTGTAACAAACACATTTATTTTTTAAGTTTTTTTATAGGCTTAATAATTTAAGGGTTTTGAGATACGAGTTAGGCAAGGAAGCGATTGAGTGAGTGAAGGAGCGTACCTCTGTACGTGACTGAACGAGTGAATGAAGCTGACGCTGTATAACGACGTATATCGAAAGCCGTAGGTTAAGTTATTAAGGGCGCACGGCGAATGCCTTGGCACTAGGAGCCGATGAAGGACGGCACTAACACCGATATGCTTCGGGGAGCTGTAAGTGAGCTTTGATCCGGAGATTTCCGAATGGGGGAACCCACTACGTTTAATCGCGTAGGATCTTGACGTGAATTCATAGCGTCTTGAAGGCAGACCCAGGGAACTGAAACATCTAAGTACCTGGAGGAAGAGAAAGAAAAATCGATTCCCTGAGTAGCGGCGAGCGAAACGGGAAGAGCCCAAACCAAGAGGCTTGCCTCTTGGGGTTGTAGGACACTCTATACGGAGTTACAAAAGAGCGAGTTAGATGAAGCGACTTGGAAAGGTCCGCCAGAGCAGGTAACAGCCCTGTAGTCGAAAGTTCGTTCTCTCCAGAGTGGATCCTGAGTACGGCGGAACACGTGAAATTCCGTCGGAATCCGGGAGGACCATCTCCCAAGGCTAAATACTACCTAGTGACCGATAGTGAACCAGTACCGTGAGGGAAAGGTGAAAAGCACCCCGGAAGGGGAGTGAAAGAGATCCTGAAACCGTGTGCCTACAAGTAGTTAGAGCCCGTTAATGGGTGATAGCGTGCCTTTTGTAGAATGAACCGGCGAGTTACGATTACGTGCAAGGTTAAGCTGTAGAAGGCGGAGCCGCAGCGAAAGCGAGTCTGAATAGGGCGAAATAGTACGTGGTCGTAGACCCGAAACCAGGTGATCTACCCATGTCCAGGGTGAAGGTAAGGTAACACTTACTGGAGGCCCGAACCCACGCACGTTGAAAAGTGCGGGGATGAGGTGTGGGTAGCGGAGAAATTCCAATCGAACCTGGAGATAGCTGGTTCTCTCCGAAATAGCTTTAGGGCTAGCCTCGTGATGAGAATACTGGAGGTAGAGCACTGTTTGGACGAGGGGGCCATCCCGGTTTACCGAATTCAGACAAACTCCGAATGCCAGATATTTATACACGGGAGTCAGACTGCGAGTGATAAGATCCGTAGTCAAAAGGGAAACAGCCCAGACCACCAGCTAAGGTCCCCAAGTAATCGTTAAGTGGAAAAGGATGTGGCGTTGCACAGACAACCAGGATGTTGGCTTAGAAGCAGCCATCATTTAAAGAGTGCGTAATAGCTCACTGGTCGAGTGACGCTGCGCCGAAAATGTATCGGGGCTAAACGATTCACCGAAGCTGTGGATTGACATCTACGATGTCAGTGGTAGGAGAGCGTTCTAAGTGCGTTGAAGTCAGACCGGAAGGACTGGTGGAGCGCTTAGAAGTGAGAATGCCGGTATGAGTAGCGAAAGACGGGTGAGAATCCCGTCCACCGTATGACTAAGGTTTCCTGAGGAAGGCTCGTCCGCTCAGGGTTAGTCGGGACCTAAGCCGAGGCCGATAGGCGTAGGCGATGGACAACAGGTTGATATTCCTGTACCACCTCCTCACCGTTTGAGAAATGGGGGGACGCAGGAGGATAGGGTAAGCGCGCTGTTGGATATGCGCGTCCAAGCAGATAGGCGTGTGTGTAGGCAAATCCGCACACTGTAACGCCAAGCTGTGATGGCGAGTCCGTATGGACGAAGTTCCTGATTTCACACTGCCAAGAAAAGCCTCTATCGAGGTGAGAGGTGCCCGTACCGCAAACCGACACAGGTAGTCGAGGAGAGAATCCTAAGGTGTGCGAGAGAACTCTCGTTAAGGAACTCGGCAAAATGACCCCGTAACTTCGGGAGAAGGGGTGCTCTGATAGGGTGAAAGCCCGAGAGAGCCGCAGTGAATAGGCCCAGGCGACTGTTTAGCAAAAACACAGGTCTCTGCAAAACCGTAAGGTGACGTATAGGGGCTGACGCCTGCCCGGTGCTGGAAGGTTAAGAGGAGTGGTTAGCGCAAGCGAAGCTGCGAATTGAAGCCCCAGTAAACGGCGGCCGTAACTATAACGGTCCTAAGGTAGCGAAATTCCTTGTCGGGTAAGTTCCGACCCGCACGAAAGGCGTAACGATCTGGGCACTGTCTCAACGAGAGACTCGGTGAAATTATAGTACCTGTGAAGATGCAGGTTACCCGCGACAGGACGGAAAGACCCCGTGGAGCTTTACTGTAGCCTGATATTGAATTTTGGTACAACTTGTACAGGATAGGTAGGAGCCAGAGATCTCGGAGCGCCAGCTTCGAAGGAGGCGTCGGTGGGATACTACCCTGGTTGTATTGAAATTCTAACCCATGCCCCTAAGCGGGGCAGGAGACAGTGTCAGGCGGACAGTTTGACTGGGGCGGTCGCCTCCTAAAAGGTAACGGAGGCGCCCAAAGGTTCCCTCAGAATGGTTGGAAATCATTCGTAGAGTGTAAAGGCACAAGGGAGCTTGACTGCGAGACCTACAAGTCGAGCAGGGTCGAAAGACGGGCTTAGTGATCCGGTGGTTCCGCATGGAAGGGCCATCGCTCAACGGATAAAAGCTACCCCGGGGATAACAGGCTTATCTCCCCCAAGAGTCCACATCGACGGGGAGGTTTGGCACCTCGATGTCGGCTCATCGCATCCTGGGGCTGTAGTCGGTCCCAAGGGTTGGGCTGTTCGCCCATTAAAGCGGTACGCGAGCTGGGTTCAGAACGTCGTGAGACAGTTCGGTCCCTATCCGTCGTGGGCGTAGGAAATTTGAGAGGAGCTGTCCTTAGTACGAGAGGACCGGGATGGACACACCGCTGGTGTACCAGTTGTCTTGCCAAAGGCATCGCTGGGTAGCTATGTGTGGACGGGATAAGTGCTGAAAGCATCTAAGCATGAAGCCCCCCTCAAGATGAGATTTCCCATTACGCAAGTAAGTAAGATCCCTCAAAGACGATGAGGTAGATAGGTTCGAGGTGGAAGTGTGGCGACACATGGAGCTGACGAATACTAATCGATCGAGGACTTAACCAAAATGTTTAAACTATTCAATGCATCGTTTATCCAGTTTTGAAAGAATAACCCTTTCAACAATATACAAAGTCTAGTGATAATGGCAAAGAGGTCACACCCGTTCCCATCCCGAACACGGAAGTTAAGCTCTTTCGCGCCGATGGTAGTTGGGGGCTTCCCCCTGCGAGAGTAGGACATCGCTAGGCCAACAAAAACAGTCAGCATCTAGCTGACTGCTTTTTTGTATGTGTGGTGTATATAATATAGTAGGCTATCCAGATGTTAAAAATCCTTATTAGAATATACACATCAACTAATCTCTAAGGGAAAGTTAGTTGCTTGACTTTAAATGTCTGTATAAATAGTCAATGAGTCCACAACATAGGAAATTTATGTAATAAATTTGTAAATGTACCAACAATAAGGAAAATCGTATTTTGCACTTGAAATGTGTGTCCCTTTACACCGGGAAATTTGAGCCATTTCTTAGTCAAGATAAACGTAATAGCATGTTTTTGGTAGAATTTATATAGAACTTAGCAGGCATAATTTCCTCATTAAAGTTATAGCAATAAAGATTAAACGCCAAAATTAAGGTATCATGTTTGACCACTCCAAATAAAATAGACACGCTTCTCTATCACAATGTGGACTTTTTACTTAACCTATTCTCACTATGTTTGTCCAGTACTTATTCAGTCTGATATGTTGAAATAGCTCAAGTAATCTTACATAATAACTAATTTATAATTTGTGTATTTTTACGTGTTGGTGATTACTGGGAGATATATCCTTCTATGAAGCAAAATGATGTGTTGGAGGAAACAGCTCTATATTTTACTGATTTCTGCTGGAATTACTGTTATAATAACGTTTTGATAACCAGAACTATTCTTCAATCTCTATAATCAATAATAGTCAATATTTTATATATTCTAATTTTCAAAGTCTAATTAACTCCCAAAGATCTTATAATCTTAATTAGGGGAACAAAACTCTTTTTAATCAAGCTATATTGTAATAATTCCTCAATTTATCCCGCATCAAACACTCCATTTTTTCCTAAAAAAATTTGGCTCGTTGCCATTTGCAATTGTTATATTAAAAAATTTTTCAAACATTCCACAGAGATTTTCAATATAGACCGATACTCTTTATCATAATCTGTGTGACTCCATAGCTTTCTAGCCTTTCCAACAGACGAAATAAGTTTCAGATAAGGGTTAAAAATGTTTTCATCGTTAGGTTCCCTAAAATCCAAGCATAATCATTCCAAATAAGAAGATCACAAATAGTAGGTGAATTTAAAAATAAGCATTTTTTATATGTAATTATCCTACTATCAGGTATAGCTAATAAGAAATTTAACGCAGTATTCGCGCAAACAGTAATGTTTCTAAATTGTAAGCTATTGAAAAAGACACATCTTTCATCCTTTTTCTGTCCCGATCTTTATGGACAGGAAGAACTGATTTTCATATTGGTTATGGGAGGAAAAAACTTATAAGTGTTTTATTTATAATGAATTAGCCTTTCTCTTTTTCTAAAATTATTCAATTAACTACCACTGCTAAAGTATCGATATCAAGCTTTTATCTAATTATAAGAAATGACAATAAAGTACAAAATTTAGTTCTAATCACCATTATCCATTCTTATATTGTAAAGATTACGCGAAAAAGGAGAGGGAATTTTGTGGATTGATGGTGTGTTTTCTGGTGGAGGTTTGAAGGGATTTGCATTGGTTGGAGCGTATCAGGTGTTAGAAGCGGAGAATTTTCGGTTTAAACGCGTGGCTGGTACAAGTGCAGGTGCAATTTTAGCTGCATTTATTGCTGCAGGATATAGCGGAAAAGAAATTGAAATGATGCTAGAGGAATTGGATATACCTTCATTATTAGATCCAAGAAGAACATTATTGCCTTTTCCTTTTATGAAATGGATAAATGTGTATAATCATTTAGGTTTGTACAAAGGAAAAGCATTAGAAAAATGGTTTTTTCAAAAATTATCAAAAAAGGGTGTATATACTTTTGGAGATTTACCAAAAGATTCATTAAAACTAGTAGCATCAGATTTAACAAATGGCAGAATGATTGTGTTACCAGATGACTTACACAAATATCATATTGATGCAAAAAACTTCTCTGTTGCCTGTGCATTACGTATGAGCTGTGGTATACCATTCTTTTTTGAACCAGTTACTTTAAAAAATGGTAGAGGTGAATCAATAATTGTTGATGGAGGTGTTCTAAGTAATTTCCCATTATGGATTTTCGATGATAGAGAGGGGAGAAAAGTACGCCCAATTTTAGGTCTAAAACTTAGCAGACGAAGAGAAGAGCAATGTCCACATGAAATTAAAAATGGTTTAAATTTATTTGAAGCATTATTTTCAACTATGAAAGATGCACATGATGAAAGGTATATTTCCAGACGACATGAGAGAGATATTATTTTTATTCCTGTGGAAGACTATAGTGCAACACAATTTGATCTGAATGAAGAAACGAAAGAAACACTATTAGAAATAGGGAGAAATCGTACAATTCAATTTTTAAGAAATTGGCCGAGGTTTAGATTATAAAATATATATAAAGCTATTGACCATTAATAAATAAGGTGTTATTATATAAAAGTTGCTACTGAAACAGTAACTACTAGAATATAAAAATAAAATAACTGTTTGACAATATATATAAAACATGTTATTATATAAAAGTTAACTCTTAACAAAGAGATGACGCAAAATATAAAGAATAATGAACCTTGAAAACTGAACAAGCAAAACGTAATCAATCAAGTTTTAAGTAGCTAGCTTTGGCTAGTGAACAAAACAAAAATTTTGGACATCAAAATTGATGCCAGCAAAACAATTTGAGCAAATCAAATTTCTTTTTATGGAGAGTTTGATCCTGGCTCAGGACGAACGCTGGCGGCGTGCCTAATACATGCAAGTCGAGCGAACAGAGAAGGAGCTTGCTCCTTCAACGTTAGCGGCGGACGGGTGAGTAACACGTGGGCAACCTACCCTATAGTTTGGGATAACTCCGGGAAACCGGGGCTAATACCGAATCATCTCTTTTGCTTCATGGTAAAAGACTAAAAGACGGTTTCGGCTGTCGCTATAGGATGGGCCCGCGGCGCATTAGCTAGTTGGTGAGGTAATGGCTCACCAAGGCGACGATGCGTAGCCGACCTGAGAGGGTGATCGGCCACACTGGGACTGAGACACGGCCCAGACTCCTACGGGAGGCAGCAGTAGGGAATCTTCCACAATGGGCGAAAGCCTGATGGAGCAACGCCGCGTGAGTGAAGAAGGTTTTCGGATCGTAAAACTCTGTTGTAAGGGAAGAACAAGTACAGTAGTAACTGGCTGTACCTTGACGGTACCTTATTAGAAAGCCACGGCTAACTACGTGCCAGCAGCCGCGGTAATACGTAGGTGGCAAGCGTTGTCCGGAATTATTGGGCGTAAAGCGCGCGCAGGCGGTCCTTTAAGTCTGATGTGAAAGCCCACGGCTCAACCGTGGAGGGTCATTGGAAACTGGGGGACTTGAGTGCAGAAGAGGAAAGTGGAATTCCAAGTGTAGCGGTGAAATGCGTAGAGATTTGGAGGAACACCAGTGGCGAAGGCGACTTTCTGGTCTGTAACTGACGCTGAGGCGCGAAAGCGTGGGGAGCAAACAGGATTAGATACCCTGGTAGTCCACGCCGTAAACGATGAGTGCTAAGTGTTAGGGGGTTTCCGCCCCTTAGTGCTGCAGCTAACGCATTAAGCACTCCGCCTGGGGAGTACGGTCGCAAGACTGAAACTCAAAGGAATTGACGGGGGCCCGCACAAGCGGTGGAGCATGTGGTTTAATTCGAAGCAACGCGAAGAACCTTACCAGGTCTTGACATCCCGTTGACCACTGTAGAGATATAGTTTCCCCTTCGGGGGCAACGGTGACAGGTGGTGCATGGTTGTCGTCAGCTCGTGTCGTGAGATGTTGGGTTAAGTCCCGCAACGAGCGCAACCCTTGATCTTAGTTGCCATCATTTAGTTGGGCACTCTAAGGTGACTGCCGGTGACAAACCGGAGGAAGGTGGGGATGACGTCAAATCATCATGCCCCTTATGACCTGGGCTACACACGTGCTACAATGGACGATACAAACGGTTGCCAACTCGCGAGAGGGAGCTAATCCGATAAAGTCGTTCTCAGTTCGGATTGTAGGCTGCAACTCGCCTACATGAAGCCGGAATCGCTAGTAATCGCGGATCAGCATGCCGCGGTGAATACGTTCCCGGGCCTTGTACACACCGCCCGTCACACCACGAGAGTTTGTAACACCCGAAGTCGGTGAGGTAACCTTTTGGAGCCAGCCGCCGAAGGTGGGATAGATGATTGGGGTGAAGTCGTAACAAGGTAGCCGTATCGGAAGGTGCGGCTGGATCACCTCCTTTCTAAGGATATTTACGGAAGGTTTCATCGAGGATGAAACAATGATTACGTTTTGCGTTCAGTTTTGAAGGTTCATTCTTTCTGAATGAAACACTTCATATATGTGCTCCTGTCGCTACACTTTCGTCGCAAAGCTGCGAAGAAGTAGAAGCAGGCAGTAGCTTTGTTCTTTGAAAACTGGATAAAACGACATTGAAATTGTAACAAGCTGTTTTTGTGCGAAAGCGCAGCGACAGCAACAAACACATTTATTTTTTAAGTTTTTTTATAGGCTTAATAACTTGGTTAAGTTATTAAGGGCGCACGGCGAATGCCTTGGCACTAGGAGCCGATGAAGGACGGCACTAACACCGATATGCTTCGGGGAGCTGTAAGTGAGCTTTGATCCGGAGATTTCCGAATGGGGGAACCCACTACGTTTAATCGCGTAGGATCTTGACGTGAATTCATAGCGTCTTGAAGGCAGACCCAGGGAACTGAAACATCTAAGTACCTGGAGGAAGAGAAAGAAAAATCGATTCCCTGAGTAGCGGCGAGCGAAACGGGAAGAGCCCAAACCAAGAGGCTTGCCTCTTGGGGTTGTAGGACACTCTATACGGAGTTACAAAAGAGCGAGTTAGATGAAGCGACTTGGAAAGGTCCGCCAGAGCAGGTAACAGCCCTGTAGTCGAAAGTTCGTTCTCTCCAGAGTGGATCCTGAGTACGGCGGAACACGTGAAATTCCGTCGGAATCCGGGAGGACCATCTCCCAAGGCTAAATACTACCTAGTGACCGATAGTGAACCAGTACCGTGAGGGAAAGGTGAAAAGCACCCCGGAAGGGGAGTGAAAGAGATCCTGAAACCGTGTGCCTACAAGTAGTTAGAGCCCGTTAATGGGTGATAGCGTGCCTTTTGTAGAATGAACCGGCGAGTTACGATTACGTGCAAGGTTAAGCTGTAGAAGGCGGAGCCGCAGCGAAAGCGAGTCTGAATAGGGCGAAATAGTACGTGGTCGTAGACCCGAAACCAGGTGATCTACCCATGTCCAGGGTGAAGGTAAGGTAACACTTACTGGAGGCCCGAACCCACGCACGTTGAAAAGTGCGGGGATGAGGTGTGGGTAGCGGAGAAATTCCAATCGAACCTGGAGATAGCTGGTTCTCTCCGAAATAGCTTTAGGGCTAGCCTCGTGATGAGAATACTGGAGGTAGAGCACTGTTTGGACGAGGGGGCCATCCCGGTTTACCGAATTCAGACAAACTCCGAATGCCAGATATTTATACACGGGAGTCAGACTGCGAGTGATAAGATCCGTAGTCAAAAGGGAAACAGCCCAGACCACCAGCTAAGGTCCCCAAGTAATCGTTAAGTGGAAAAGGATGTGGCGTTGCACAGACAACCAGGATGTTGGCTTAGAAGCAGCCATCATTTAAAGAGTGCGTAATAGCTCACTGGTCGAGTGACGCTGCGCCGAAAATGTATCGGGGCTAAACGATTCACCGAAGCTGTGGATTGACATCTACGATGTCAGTGGTAGGAGAGCGTTCTAAGTGCGTTGAAGTCAGACCGGAAGGACTGGTGGAGCGCTTAGAAGTGAGAATGCCGGTATGAGTAGCGAAAGACGGGTGAGAATCCCGTCCACCGTATGACTAAGGTTTCCTGAGGAAGGCTCGTCCGCTCAGGGTTAGTCGGGACCTAAGCCGAGGCCGATAGGCGTAGGCGATGGACAACAGGTTGATATTCCTGTACCACCTCCTCACCGTTTGAGAAATGGGGGGACGCAGGAGGATAGGGTAAGCGCGCTGTTGGATATGCGCGTCCAAGCAGATAGGCGTGTGTGTAGGCAAATCCGCACACTGTAACGCCAAGCTGTGATGGCGAGTCCGTATGGACGAAGTTCCTGATTTCACACTGCCAAGAAAAGCCTCTATCGAGGTGAGAGGTGCCCGTACCGCAAACCGACACAGGTAGTCGAGGAGAGAATCCTAAGGTGTGCGAGAGAACTCTCGTTAAGGAACTCGGCAAAATGACCCCGTAACTTCGGGAGAAGGGGTGCTCTGATAGGGTGAAAGCCCGAGAGAGCCGCAGTGAATAGGCCCAGGCGACTGTTTAGCAAAAACACAGGTCTCTGCAAAACCGTAAGGTGACGTATAGGGGCTGACGCCTGCCCGGTGCTGGAAGGTTAAGAGGAGTGGTTAGCGCAAGCGAAGCTGCGAATTGAAGCCCCAGTAAACGGCGGCCGTAACTATAACGGTCCTAAGGTAGCGAAATTCCTTGTCGGGTAAGTTCCGACCCGCACGAAAGGCGTAACGATCTGGGCACTGTCTCAACGAGAGACTCGGTGAAATTATAGTACCTGTGAAGATGCAGGTTACCCGCGACAGGACGGAAAGACCCCGTGGAGCTTTACTGTAGCCTGATATTGAATTTTGGTACAACTTGTACAGGATAGGTAGGAGCCAGAGATCTCGGAGCGCCAGCTTCGAAGGAGGCGTCGGTGGGATACTACCCTGGTTGTATTGAAATTCTAACCCATGCCCCTAAGCGGGGCAGGAGACAGTGTCAGGCGGACAGTTTGACTGGGGCGGTCGCCTCCTAAAAGGTAACGGAGGCGCCCAAAGGTTCCCTCAGAATGGTTGGAAATCATTCGTAGAGTGTAAAGGCACAAGGGAGCTTGACTGCGAGACCTACAAGTCGAGCAGGGTCGAAAGACGGGCTTAGTGATCCGGTGGTTCCGCATGGAAGGGCCATCGCTCAACGGATAAAAGCTACCCCGGGGATAACAGGCTTATCTCCCCCAAGAGTCCACATCGACGGGGAGGTTTGGCACCTCGATGTCGGCTCATCGCATCCTGGGGCTGTAGTCGGTCCCAAGGGTTGGGCTGTTCGCCCATTAAAGCGGTACGCGAGCTGGGTTCAGAACGTCGTGAGACAGTTCGGTCCCTATCCGTCGTGGGCGTAGGAAATTTGAGAGGAGCTGTCCTTAGTACGAGAGGACCGGGATGGACACACCGCTGGTGTACCAGTTGTCTTGCCAAAGGCATCGCTGGGTAGCTATGTGTGGACGGGATAAGTGCTGAAAGCATCTAAGCATGAAGCCCCCCTCAAGATGAGATTTCCCATTACGCAAGTAAGTAAGATCCCTCAAAGACGATGAGGTAGATAGGTTCGAGGTGGAAGTGTGGCGACACATGGAGCTGACGAATACTAATCGATCGAGGACTTAACCAAAACGTTTGAATCATTCAATGCATCGTTTATCCAGTTTTGAAAGAATAACCCTTTCAACAATATACAAAGTCTAGTGATAATGGCAAAGAGGTCACACCCGTTCCCATCCCGAACACGGAAGTTAAGCTCTTTCGCGCCGATGGTAGTTGGGGGCTTCCCCCTGTGAGAGTAGGACATCGCTAGGCCAACAAAAACAGTCAGCATCTAGCTGACTGTTGTTTTTTTATATTACTGCAAAACTTACTTAATTCTGAGATAAAATAATTTGTTATATTGCTGTTTAGTTGGAATTTTGACTTAGATTTGTTATATTTAAAAGTCTGAATTGTCTTTCTTTTAGAAGTTTCTTGACAGTAGCAGTCCACGTTGTTAATCTTACAATTAATATTCTTTTACCTATAGGAGGAAGTTACGAAAATGTGGGAGACTAAATTTGCCAAAGAAGGTTTAACTTTTGATGATGTATTATTAGTACCAGCTCATTCCGAAGTATTACCAAAAGATGTTGATTTATCTGTTCAACTAACACCAAAGATTAAATTAAACATTCCAATGGTCAGTGCAGGTATGGATACAGTAACAGAGTCTAAAATGGCAATCGCTATGGCACGTCAAGGCGGTATTGGCATTATCCATAAAAATATGGGGATCGATGAGCAAGCTGAACAAGTAGAAAAAGTAAAACGTTCTGAAAATGGTGTTATTACAAACCCATTCTTCTTAACTCCGACTCATCAAGTTTTCGATGCTGAGCATTTAATGGGTAAATACCGAATCTCTGGTGTGCCTATTGTTGATAGTATGGAAAATCAAAAACTAGTAGGGATCATTACAAACCGTGATTTACGTTTTATCTCAGATTACTCTTTAAAAATTGAAGATGTCATGACGAAAGAAGATTTAATTACAGCTCCTGTTGGAACGACTTTAGAGGATGCTGAAAAAATTCTTCAACAATATAAAATCGAAAAACTTCCGATTGTTGATGAAGAGGGCCGCTTAACTGGGCTTATCACAATCAAAGATATCGAGAAAGTTATTGAATTCCCGAATGCTGCTAAAGATACACATGGTCGTTTACTTGTAGGTGCAGCGGTTGGTGTATCAAAGGATACAATGGTACGCATCGAGAAGCTTGTAGAAGCACAAGTTGATATTGTCGTGATCGATACAGCTCATGGTCATTCCGAAGGTGTATTACAAACAATCCGTTCAATCCATGAGGCTTACCCAGAGCTAGAAATTATCGCTGGGAATGTAGCAACTGCAGAAGGTGCGCGTGCATTATTTGAAGCTGGTGCAGATGTTGTGAAAGTTGGTATTGGTCCTGGTTCTATTTGTACTACACGTGTAGTGGCAGGTGTAGGTGTACCACAAATTACAGCTGTTTATGATTGTGCTACAGTAGCTCGTGAGCTTGGTAAAACGATTATTGCTGATGGTGGTATTAAATACTCTGGTGATATCGTAAAAGCGTTAGCAGCTGGTGGAAATATCGTGATGCTTGGTTCCCTGCTTGCAGGTACTTCTGAATCTCCAGGAGAAACAGAAATCTTCCAAGGTCGTCGCTTCAAAGTTTACCGTGGTATGGGTTCGATTGGAGCAATGGAAAAAGGTTCAAAGGATCGTTACTTCCAAGAAGATGCGAAGAAGTTAGTACCTGAAGGTATTGAAGGACGCCTTCCATACAAAGGGCCTTTAGCTGATACAGTTTACCAATTAATTGGCGGTATTCGTGCTGGTATGGGTTACTGTGGCGCACCAAACCTTGAATACCTAAGAGAAAATTCGCAATTTGTTAGAATGACGGGTGCTGGTCTACGTGAATCTCATCCACATGATGTTCAAATTACAAAAGAATCACCAAACTATTCCATGTAATATATTGCTTGCAACTTTTATGCTTTCGCTTCGTCTACAAAGATGGCGCGAAAGCATTTTTTTATGGCAGAGAGTCAACACGTTGGTGACTATCTATGATAAAATGTCGAGGACAAGATTATTTTTTGGAGGGCTTTAAAGGTGAAAAAGAAAATGAGCACCGTATTACGCTTACTCCTATTTCCTGTTTTAGTATTAAGCGTGTTTGCAGGTATTCCTGCACAGGCAAATGCAGAAACAGAGTTAGGATTAACAGTGGATGCTGCGATTTTAATTGACGCAGACTCAGGAAAAATTTTATATGAACAAAATGCAGATACTTCACTAGGTATTGCAAGTATGACAAAAATGATGACTGAATACCTGTTATTGGACGCGATTGATGCAGGGACAGTTAAATGGGATCAGGAATATCAGGTAACAGATTATACGTATCGTATGTCCCAAAATCGTGCATTAAGTAATGTACCTTTACGTAGAGATGGTTCGTATACGATTCGTGAATTATATGAGGCGATGGTCATCTATTCGGCAAATGCAGCAACAGTGGCTATTGCGGAAACCATTGCGGGTTCTGAGACTGAGTTTTTAAAGTTAATGAATAAAAAGGCAGAAGAGCTGGGCTTAGAAGGCTATAAATTTGTCAATGCGACAGGTCTTAATAATGCTGATTTATTTGGTATGCATCCATCAGGTACAGGGCCAGAGGATGAAAATGTCATGCCGGCGAAATATGTAGCAAAACTGGCATATCATTTATTAAAGGATCATCCAAAGGTGTTAGAAACGTCCAGTATTGCAAAAAAGACCTTCCGAGCAGGCACAGAGGACGCTATTGAAATGTCTAACTGGAACTTTATGCTACCTGGATTAATATATGAATATCAAGGCGTAGATGGCTTAAAAACAGGTACAACAAACTTTGCAGGTCATAGTTTTACAGGGACAGCACAGCGCAATGGTACACGTTTGATTGCAGTGGTTATGAAAGCTGTTGATGCCAATGGTGTGGGCTCGTATGAAGCACGTTTTGATGCAACAGCAAAATTATTTAACTATGGCTTTTCACAATTCTCAAAAGAAGAAATTTTACCAGCCAATTATACATTTAAAGATCAAAAAACAGTAAAAGTTACAAAGGGAAAAGAAGATGAAGTAGAGATTGCTGTAAAAGAGCCTATTTCGTTTATGATTAAATCTTCTGACAAGGATCTATATAAGCCTACACTCGTTTTAGAAAAAAAGAGTTTAGAGGCAGGTGTAAAAAAAGATACTGTTGTAGGGAAGGTTGTTATTGAACGCACAGAAGGCGCAGATTACGGTTTTATTGATGGAAAGGACATTTCATCTGATGTTGTAACAACAGCGGCTGTAGAGCGTGCTGGTGGCATCTCATTATTCTTCCAAGGCGTTGGTAACTTCTTCGGTAATTTGTGGGGAGGCATTTCTGACTTTGTTGGAGGTCTATTTTAATAATTAATAAGCAGAGCACATGATTGTTTTTAAACATTCATGTGCTTTTTCACATTTTCAGGTAGTATTGCATACGCTAATAGGCGAAAGGATGTGGCTAAATGTGTGGGATTACAGGGTGGGCTAGCTTTCAAAAAGATTTAAGAACAAGTGATATGATCTTACAATCAATGACACAAACTTTGAATAAGAGAGGGCCTGACGATGAAAATATCTGGTGTAGTAAGCATGTTGCATTTGGCCATCGACGATTAGCTGTTATTGATTTGATTGGTGGTAAGCAACCAATGACAAAACTACATGATGGCGTCAACTATGTCATTACATATAATGGCGAACTTTATAATACAGAGGAATTACGAAAAGAACTTCAAAAAAGAGGATATCATTTTTTAACACATTCAGATACAGAGGTGTTATTGACAGCTTATATTGAATGGAAAGAGCGGTGTGTAGATTTTTTAAATGGCATTTTTGCTTTTAGTGTTTGGGATGAACACATGCAATCACTTTTTTTGTGCAGGGATCGACTTGGTGTAAAGCCCTTGTATTATACTGAGCAACAAGGTGAGCTTTTGTTTGCCTCTGAAATCAAAGCATTATTGGTACATCCACTGGTGCAAGCAGCCGTCAATAGAGAAGGGCTAGCAAGTATGATGGCTGTAGGACCTTCTAAAGCACCTGGTACGACACCTTTCCAAAATATTGAAGAACTACGACCTGGTTACGCTATGCGTTTCTCTCGAGAAGGTTTACGAAAATGGCCATATTGGCAGCTCCAAAGTCATCAACATGAAGAATCAGTGGAAGATACGATTGAACATGTTCGTTTCCTGTTAACAGATGCTATTGAACGACAACTTGTTTCGGATGTACCCATCTGTACATTTCTGTCAGGTGGACTAGATTCTAGTATTATCACAGGAATTGCTGCAAAACGATTTCAACAGCAGGATGACAAGTTGCATACGTACTCTATCGATTATGAAGATAATGAACGCTTTTTTCACTCACATGCTTTCCAAACATCAACAGATACGTATTGGATTCAAAAAATGATCGAGGCGTTTCAAACGACACACCATGCAGAGGAAATTTCTCCACAGCAGCTAATCGACTTATTAGTGGAATCCGTAATTGTAAGAGATTCCCCTGGTATGGCAGATGTTGATTCATCATTATTATGGTTTTGCCGTAAAATCAAAAGAGATTTTACTGTAGCACTATCAGGTGAGTGTGCAGACGAAATTTTTGGAGGCTACCCATGGTTTCAAGAAAAAATGTCAGGCTTTCCTTGGATCCGATCATTGCCAGAGAGAAATGCCTTGCTGCAAGATAAATGGCAGAAGAAATTAAAAATTGAAAACTACGCCCAACAGCTATATGGTCAAACAATAGCAGAAGTACCATTAATAGATGGGGAAAGTTCAGCAACATCAAGTCATCGTGAAATGCTTTATTTGAATATGCAATGGTTTATGCAAACATTGCTAACGCGTAAGGATCGAATGAGTATGGGTGCAAGCTTAGAGGTACGTGTTCCCTTTGCAGATCATCGTCTTGTAGAATATGCATGGAATATTCCGTGGGAAATAAAAAATTTAGATGGCATGGAAAAAGGACTGCTGCGAAAATCAATGGCCCATTTATTGCCACATGAAGTATTGTATCGAAAGAAAAATCCTTATCCTAAAACCTATCATCCAGCCTATACGGCAGGTGTACAAAAATGGTTAAAAGAGATTCTCAAAGAAAAAAATTCTATTTTACATGAACTATTTGATCAAAAAAGGCTAATGGAATTGATTGAATCTGGTGGTAGCTCCTTTAAGGTTCCATGGTATGGTCAATTAATGGCAGGTCCTCAGCTCTTGGCGTATTTAGGGCAAATACACGTATGGTTTGAACATTATCAGATTCAATTAATCGAAACGTAATGGAAGTCACCCATCTACTCACTTTATTTCGTAATAGATGGGTGATTTTTTTGTATGCTCCAGCAATCCATTAGGTGTTCAATAGATGGTTCAATTGCTTGGACAGGTATACCGCCAAACCCTAGTAAAAATTGAGCCTTTGATGGTTCAGAAGAGTCTAATCGATAATCCGATAATGGGTAGATACCTATTCCTGCTTGAGAGGCAAGCTGCTGTAATTGTTTTTCTGTTAATGTGTGTTGAACATCTAATAAAATATGCATTCCTGCTTGTTCACCCGTAATTTTAATGGATGTTGAATATTTTTCTAAAATAGTAGTTAGCTTATCATGTTTTTTACGATAAATTTTGCGCATTCGATTGAGGTGCTTGGCAAAATGACCATCGCGCATAAAATTTGCTACAATATGCTGATCGAAACGAGGTACTGTTGATGAATAATAATTAAAGACATCATTATAGGTAGCAAGTAATTTAGGCGGCAGTACAAAATAAGCTACACGCAACGATGGCATTAATGATTTTGTAAAGGTGCTCATATAAATGACTTTATCATTTCTATCTAAAGCATGTAGTGCAGGGATTGGTTTTCCAGTATAACGAAATTCTGAATCATAATCATCTTCAATAATATAGTGTGAAGAGCTTTGTGCTGCCCAATTTAAAGCCTGTGCCCGTCTGGTAGCAGATAATACTGCACCTGTTGGGAATTGATGTGATGGCGTAATATAAGCAACATGAGCATGGGTTTTTTCAAGCGTCTGAATCATAATTCCCTCTTCATCGACTGCAATGGGATAGACCTTGCGTTTATGTTGGGCAAACATGCGATGTACAGCAGGGTATCCTGGATTTTCTAATGCAAAGCAGGTGTCCTCGCTAAAAAGACGTAAAATCATTGGAAGAAGCTGCTCTGTCCCTGAACCAATCACAATTTGCTCAGGGCTACATACAACACCGCGTGATTGATATAAATAATTAGCAATTTCTGTGCGTAAAGAGAACTCGCCCTGAGGTTCCCCTGTCAATAGTAGCTCCTTTGAGGCATTGTCAAAAAGGTCTTTTGCATATTTTCGCCATGTTTGAAAGGGAAAGGCGTCAATATCAATAGAGCTAGGATTAAAATCAATTTTGTATGTTTTTTTCTTAGGATACTCTATAAAGGGAGTCATTGTGTCCTGCTGAATATATGGTAACTCATCAATTGCCTCGACAAAATAGCCAACACGTGCTTTGGACATAATATAGCCTTCAGCAAGCAATTGTGCATAAGCAATTTCGATTGTTGTTTGAGAAATATTTAAAAAATCTGCTAATTTCCTCTTGGATGGTAATTTTTCTCCTACAGCAATTTTTTTTGAAATGATGGCTTCTTTAATCCCGTTATAAAGCTGATCATAAAGCGGTTTCTCGTTGTCCTTTTCAAGTTGAAATAATAGCATATCCATAGGTTATATTCCTCCTGACCTTATAATTATTTAGAAAACTGGATATTTTTATATGGTCAATTTCTATTATACTAAATTCCATCACAAAGGTGGAGGTTAGAATGATGAAACAAACAGGTACAGAATTGGTAAAACGCGGGATGGCGGAAATGCAAAAGGGTGGCGTTATTATGGACGTTATTAATGCTGAACAAGCAAAAATTGCGGAAGCAGCAGGAGCAGTAGCTGTGATGGCATTAGAAAGAGTGCCTTCCGATATTCGTAAAGCGGGCGGTGTTGCACGTATGGCTGATCCACGGATTGTTGAAGAGGTAATGGGAGCTGTATCTATTCCTGTAATGGCAAAAGCTCGTATTGGGCATATTGTGGAAGCTCGTATGTTAGAAGCAATGGGAGTTGACTATATTGATGAAAGTGAAGTTTTAACACCAGCAGATGAAGAGTATCATTTATTAAAAAGTGATTACACAGTACCCTTTGTTTGTGGCTGTCGTGATTTAGGAGAAGCAACTCGACGTATCGGGGAAGGTGCAGCGATGCTACGAACAAAGGGCGAACCAGGAACAGGGAATATTGTTGAGGCAGTTCGACATATTCGCAAAGTAAATGCTCAGGTACGTAAGGTAGTAGGTATGACAGAGGATGAGTTAATGACAGAGGCAAAATCACTGGGAGCGCCTTTTGAGTTATTAAGAGAGATTAAACGTCTTGGTCGATTACCAGTAGTTAACTTTGCAGCAGGTGGTGTTGCTACGCCTGCCGATGCTGCATTAATGATGGAGCTTGGGGCTGATGGCGTATTCGTTGGCTCAGGTATTTTCAAATCCGACAATCCTGAAAAATTCGCGCGTGCGATTGTAGAGGCAACAACACATTACAAAAATTATAAGTTAATTGCTGACATATCAAAAGAGCTTGGTGTACCTATGAAGGGCATTGACATTGCACAGCTAGGGCAAAACGAACGTATGCAGGAGCGAGGCTGGTAGCATGAAACGAATTGGCGTTTTAGCGTTACAGGGAGCGGTGCGTGAGCATGTTCAAATGTTAGAAGCGCTTGGCTGTGAAGCTGTTTTAGTAAAGCATAGACAGGATTTAATGAAAATTGATGGTCTTATATTGCCCGGCGGAGAAAGTACAACGATGCGCAAATTGCTGGATCGCTTTGAGCTATTGGAGCCAATACAAAATCTCGCACAGCAAGGCTTACCAATGTTTGGAACATGTGCAGGATTAATTTTATTAGCGAATAATTTAGTAGGTGATAAACCACACTTAGCTGTTATGAATGTGACAGTAGCAAGAAACTCATATGGTCGTCAGGTGGATAGCTTTGAAATAAAGGTGGATATTCCTAAAATAGGTAATGCAATTCCAGCAGTATTTATACGTGCACCTCATATTGAAGCAGTGGGGCAAGATGTTGAGGTTCTTGCTCAGCATGAAGGAAGAATTATCTTAGCACAGGATGGACATTTATTAGGCTGTTCGTTCCACCCCGAATTAACAGCAGACACACGTATTCTCGAATATTTTGTAGTATCTATAGTATGACTTGCAAAATCTGTTTTCATATAGTACAGTATGGTTAAATTTTAAATAACTGAACACGATGATAGGAAGTAGTAACAAGCACGTTTTTTTTAGAGAGTCAGCGGCTGGTGGAAGCTGATAAAAGCACTTGTGAATCCGTCCTGGAGTTGCACAGTCGAAGTCAATAAGTAGGCTGTAGCCGGCTGAAATGCCGTTATGAAATAAGCGGATTAGGCATATGCCTAGTCAATTAGGGTGGCAACGCGGGTAGCTCTCGTCCCTTTTAGGGGATGGGGGCTTTTTTGTGTTCTAATTTCAATCATTTACTGGAGGTATGAATTATGTTAGATATTAAACGTGTGCGCGATAATTTCGCGGAAATTAAAGAAATGCTATTAACACGTAATGAGGATTTAGGAAACCTGGATGACTTTGAGGAGTTAGATGCAAAGCGTCGTGCGTTAATTGCTAAAACGGAAGAGCTTAAGGCGGAACGTAACAAAGTATCTGAGCAAATTTCTATAATGAAGCGCAATAAGGAAAATGCGGATGAAGTTATTGCTCGTATGCGTCAAGTTGGTGATGAAATTAAAGCACTAGATAGCCAATTAAATGAGGTAGAAGACCGCTTTAAAGATATGATGATGCGTTTACCAAATATACCACATGAATCTGTGCCAGTAGGCGCAACAGAGGATGACAATGTTGAGGAGTATACATGGGGTGAAGTGCCCACTTTTGATTTTGACATAAAAGCACACTGGGATCTTGCAACGGATTTAAATATTGTTGATTTTGAACGCGGTGCGAAAGTAACGGGTAGTCGTTTCTTATTCTATCGTGGTCTTGGCGCTCGTTTAGAACGTGCATTAATGACATTTATGATGGATTTACACGCAGAGGAGCATGGCTATGAGGAAATGCTACCACCTGTCATTGTCAATCGCGATAGCTTAACAGGTACTGGCCAGCTTCCAAAATTTGAGGAAGATGTCTTTAAGCTAGAGGAAATAGATTATTTTATGATTCCAACAGCAGAGGTACCAGTTACGAACTTCTATCGTGATGAAATTTTACCAAATGAAGCATTACCAAAAGGCTTTGTAGCATATAGTGCATGCTTCCGTTCAGAGGCAGGTTCTGCAGGGCGTGATACACGTGGCTTAATTCGTCAGCACCAATTCAACAAAGTAGAATTAGTTCGTTTTGTAAAGCCAGAGGAATCATACGAGCAGCTAGAGCTTTTAACAAACCATGCTGAAAAAGTATTACAATTACTTGGATTACCTTACCGTAAATTAAAAATGTGTACAGCAGATTTAGGTTTTACAGCAGCGAAGAAATACGACTTAGAGGTTTGGATTCCGGCTCAAAATATGTACCGTGAAATTTCTTCATGCTCTAACTTTGAGGACTTCCAAGCACGTCGAGCAAATATCCGCTTCCGTCGTGAGCCAAATGCAAAGCCAGAATATGTGCATACATTAAACGGCTCAGGTCTTGCCCTTGGCCGTACAGTAGCAGCCATCTTAGAAAACTACCAGCAAGCCGACGGAAGCGTAGTAATCCCAGAGGTACTAAGACCATATATGGGTGGCAAGGAAATAATTGCGCCAAACTAAACAAGGTCGGCTCTGCACTGAAAGAGAAGCGGCAGATGCAACCTAAGGAAGTATAGTAATTCGGTGGCAAAGAAATAATCACACCAAAATAAACAACAAAAGCTATTTTAGATACCTTGCTTAAGGAAAATCTAAAATAGCTTTTGTCTTACTTCCAATTTGTACAGTTGGATGCGGCTTCTGTAATTGTTAAAGCCGTTCTTGCCTTTTTCTCAGCTTTTTTACGCTCTCGTAAAGCCTTAAAAAAATCCGTTAAAATTTGCCCACATTCTGCTGCTAAAATTCCTTCTGTTACCTCACATTCATGATTGAAGCGAGCGTCATTTAATAAACGATATAAAGAATCTACACAGCCAGCTTTAGGATCTCTTGCTCCATAGACAACACGAGGAATACGAGATTGTAGAATAGCACCAGCACACATTGGACAAGGTTCAAGTGTCACATAAAGTGTTGTATTCTCTAAACGCCAGCTTCCTACTTTTTTACAGGCTTCTTGAATGGCTATTAATTCTGCGTGAGTTGTAGCATTTTGTGAAGTTTCCCGTAAATTATAGGCACGTGCAATAATTTCGCCATTATAAACAACAACAGCGCCAATCGGTACTTCTCCAAGAGCCTCTGCTTTTTTAGCCTCTATTAAGGCTTCTTGCATAAATTGCTGATCTATCGTCATACTCATCGCTCCTTACTCCCAGTTTAGCTTGCTTTACTAGCAATATCAAAATTTTAAGATAGTTATTTAATTAAGATACCTTTATAATAAAGATATCTTAACTATAAAGGTGATCATCAATGACAATGGATATAATCGAAAAAATTAATCGTTTGCAGGATCAATTAAATATTCAGATGGCCGTTCAATATGAGACGATGCTGGATAATCAATTAACAGCTAAGCAAGTATTACTATTGGAACTAATTCGTGCAGGGGCAACAACTACAAAGGATATTGCCACTACATTACATGTAACAACTAGCGCTGTCAGTCAGCTTTTAAATAAGCTGGAGGGCAAAGGATATATTCATCGAACGATTAACCCAGAAAATCGACGTGAAATTAAACTAGAACTAGCAGAAAAAGGACAGCAATATTTTAATCAACTAAAGCAATTTGAGCAAGACACTGCCTCTGCTATTTATGGTCAATTACCATCAGAAGATTTACAACATTTAGTACGTATTTTAGAAAATTTATTAACAATTATCAGGAGGAGTAAAACATGAGCTGGATTGAAAAGTCAAAACCTATATGGCTGATTTTAGTGCTATTTGTGTTAAGTGGTAATTATATGCTGTATCAAACATCTCTAGGAATCAACTTATTACCTGATGAGGCACAGGCTGTTGTGTTAGGATCATTATTAGATTTAATGATTTGTTTCCCGCTGTTTATGATACTTTACCGCAATAAATTTTCACTGAAGGCATTGATTGCACTTGTGGCATTTGGCTGTATCTTGCTTCGATTAATAGTGCCAACAGAATTATTAGCACCGTATGCGATGATAACATGGAGTGGCATTGTCGTTGAGGGCTGTCTTGTATTGGTGGAATGTTTATTGATTGTAACATTGCTACGCTATATGCCGAAGATTATCCATGATGTGAAAGAGAATCAGCTACCAACATTATTTGCATTTTCACAGGCTGTAGGGAAATATGTGAAGCAGCATCCAATTATTCAAGTGATTTGTTCAGAAATGCTTGTCCTATATTATGCTTTTGGCAGCTGGCGACAAGCAGTTCCTAAAGGGCTTACATTATATAAAAAATCAAATTATATGGCATTTCAAATTATGATAATTCATGCCATTATTGTAGAAACCATTGGCATACATTATTGGCTACATACCAAAGCGCCAATTGTCTCCATTGTGTTATTAATTTTTAATATTTATTCGGTTATTTTTTTCTTAGCAGATTTACAGGCGATGCGTCTAAATCCAATTTTTATAGATAAAAAATCCATGTATCTATCATTAGGATTAATAAAGCGTGCCAAAATTGATCTTGATAATATTGCAGCGATTATAGATGATCCAGAGCTACTTGCTCAAAAACGCTCAAAGGAAACGATTGATTTTATTTTGCGTGATTTTGAAAGCGTCCAGCCTGATTTTATTGTGCAATTAAAGCAGCCCGTTACCGTAACCTTTATGATAGGGATTGAAAAGAAGTACCAGTATATAGCTATAAAATCTGATCATCCTACAGAGCTAAAAGCAGCTTTAACTAAAGTTTAAATCGAGGCGAGATTTTGAAAAAATTAGATAGTGGTGATTTCCTATAACTTGTGTTTAATATTATTTTTATATTTATCTTTAAAAGTATTAATTTTTAGTGCTATGGGCAGTTCATTTAGGAATGTTTATAATTATTATTGGCACGTGGACATTTGGGCTGTTAGTAAGAAAATCGAGTATAATTAAGGATTCAAAATCTTTAATGATGGGATCATCTGTTGTTTCATTTATAATCGTATTGGCTCTTTTTGGAGCTTTTAAAATGCCATGTCTCCTCTTAGTGGAAGCATGGCATTTTATATTTTCTAAAGCATTTGACAATAATAAGAAGACAATATATATTTATATATGAATATATGTTCATATATAAAAGGAGTGAGCTTTTATGAGTAATGGCAATCAGCATTTAGATGAGGAAACATTGTTTGTAGTTTCGCAAACATTTAAAGCATTAAGTGATCCAACACGTATTCGTATTTTAAATTTACTATGTACAGACGAACATTCCGTCAATGATATTGCAGAAATATTAGATTTAGGTCAATCAACCGTTTCACATCAATTGCGTTTTTTAAAAAATTTACGCTTGGTGAAGTTTCGACGAGAGGGCACAACGCTATACTATTCAAAGGATGATGACCATGTTATGAATTTATTGAAACAAGCAATTGACCATGCAGCACATCATTAAATGGAGGGATACTAATGGGACATCATCACGATCATGGACATGACCATACACATGGTGCAAATAAAAAAGTATTATTACTATCATTTATTATTATTACAAGCTATATGATTATTGAGGCAATCGGTGGCTTTGTTACAAATAGCTTGGCACTTCTGTCAGATGCAGGACATATGTTAAGTGACGCTATTTCTTTAGGTATTGCCCTATTAGCTTTTATTATGGGGGAAAAGGCTGCTAGCTATAGTAAAACTTATGGTTATAAACGATTTGAAATTTTAGCGGCTGTGTTAAATGGTGTAACATTAATCGTTATCGCATTATTTATTTGTTATGAGGCGATTGAACGCTTTGCCAATCCACCAGCAGTAGCGACAACTGGGATGCTTATTATTAGTACAATCGGGCTTTTCGTAAATATTTTAGTCGCATGGATTATGATGCGTGGTAGTGATACAAAGGATAACTTAAATATGCGTGGTGCCTTTTTACATGTGCTTAGTGATATGCTAGGGTCTGTAGGAGCTATTATTGCCGCATTATTAATCATGTTTTTAGGCTGGGGCTGGGCGGACCCACTGGCTAGTGTCATTGTAGCGTTACTGGTGCTAAGAAGCGGCTATTACGTCACAAAGGATGCTGTTCATATTTTAATGGAGGGCACACCGAAGAATGTAGAGGTGACAGAAATCGTCGAAGTGATTGAACAAACAAATGGCATTAAAAGTATTCATGATTTACACATTTGGACAATTACAAGTGGTACAAATGCATTGTCCTGTCATGCGGTTGTTGATGGGCAATTAACAGTAGCTGATAGCGAGCATATATTGCGAAAGGTTGAACATAATCTTGAGCATAAAGGCATTAAGCATGTCACAATTCAGCTAGAAACAGCTTCCCATCAGCACGATAATTCAATTTTATGTCAATTGAAAAATGAGCATCATCACCATTAATTACGTTCTAATTTTTTAAACTTGCTAGAAAAGCTTTCTTCAAAATCTGAAACATCGGCATTTCTAACCTATGATTTTACAATCTATTACTTGTGTAAAGCACTATTTGTTGACCAATGAAAAGATAAGGAAAGAATAAGAGTAAAATGAGGCTGCTTAATTCTCATTAAATATGGGGATTAAACAGCCTAGTAAGGTATTTTATTTATATATTAAATTTCATTTTTCAGCGTTTTTAACTACAGATAATATAACAATATTTACTTTTCAAATAGAGTTTTTGAGCCACCTAAAGCATAGCTAAATGTTATTTCATCCTTTACTTGTGCCCCTATAGGTTGCTCGCCAATTACTATACCTAACCGGTTATAACCTAATAGTTCTATAGTAACTCCTTTATTAAAATTATAGAAAAAACTACTATAACCAGTTTGTACCCAAGTTGTTGGGAATGCTAAACTAAAAGATGAAACTCCCGTTATTGATGAGAATGTTTTGCTGGATCCACTTCCGTTATAACGATAGCTTAAATCAACAGTAACAGTTACTGGTTGAGTAGCGCTCTTAATAGGATTGAGTGATGGTTTTACCCATACTTCAAGTCGGTCAGTTGTTGAACTAGTAGCCATAGTAGTAATAAGAGGAGTTGATAAAGAACTGCTTTCTGTGTCTTCATATAAATTTAATTCTGTATCTTCATTTTCTAATTCTTTGATAGCTTGTTCGAAATCTTCCACTGTATCAAAGTTAATAACAGGTGCCCCTTCAGGTAATTCATTTATATCAATTAAATCAATATAATCCGAATTATTGGCAATAGACTCTATTTTTGGTAATATTTCTTTAGAAGCTTCATTAACCTCTGGTGATGCGAAAACAGTACTTCCTATAGCGCTTACTGCAAAAAGAGAAAGAAAAAGAGATAAAATTAATTTTTTTATTTTTTAAAAACCCCCAAAATTTGTTTTTTTATACATTATTATCATAAACGAGGGAGGATAATTATGCAAGATAAATCCAGTGTATATAAAATATGGATAATCATTATTAGTATTGTTTTAGTAATTTGTATACCTTTTATTAGTGGAAGTAGAGATGGTAGAGAAGATTTTATTAAAGCTATCTATGGCTTTCCTGCTGATTGGTTATATTTATATACTAATGGAGGCTTTAGCTTCCTTGGAATAGGCTTTATCGTGAATATTATATTTTTTTACTACATGATTAAAATTTTAATATGGGCTTATAAAAAAATAATTGGTTGGATTAAAGGAATATGGGCTAATCTATACTATTAAAGCGGTCAGTAATAATCCTTAACGCTTGCATACCCTTCTTGGGTATAGTATGATAGATATGAAATCGGAGGTGTAGTGATGGAGGATATCGTAAAAGAGGATGTTTGTCATACAGAGGAAGCTACGTCTTGTCGCAAAAGTCATCATCCTGAGCGTGTGAAAAAGGATTTAACTACTCGATTAAATCGTATTGAGGGTCAGATTCGTGGCATTAAAGGGATGATTGAAAAGGATGTTTATTGTGATGACGTAATTACACAGCTGTCTGCTACACAGTCTGCTTTAAATAGTGTTGCAAAAATATTATTAGAAGGTCATTTAAAGGGCTGTGTCGTGGATCGTCTATCAGAGGGCGATGAGGCAGTATTAGATGAGCTAGTTATAACAATTCAAAAATTAATGAAAAAATAAAGGAGCGATTTATTATGCAAAATATAACATTAAATGTACAGGGAATGTCATGTGGTCATTGTGTCAATGCGGTGGAAAAAAGTGTAGGTGCTTTAGCTGGTGTAGAGCAAGTAACCGTTCATTTAGCGGAAGGTTCAGTCGATGTAGCTTTCGATGATACACAAGTATCAGTTGAGCAAATTAAAGAAACAATTGATGACCAAGGCTATGATGTAAAATAATATTGTAGGGTGCTTCTATAAGCACTCTCTTATTTTTAAAATTTTATACCCCCTATAGGTATAAGGAGAGGTGAAAGATAGATGAGTTCTGAAATAAAAGAAGCAAACTTGCAAATTACAGGAATGACTTGTGCAGCCTGTGCCACACGTATAGAAAAAGGCTTAAATAAAATGGATGGTGTAGAGCAAGCAACCGTTAATTTAGCGCTTGAAAAATCATCTATTAAGTATAATCCGGCAAAGCTAAGTGAAGCAGATTTTGAGCAGAAAATTGAAGCGCTTGGCTATGGCGTTGTGAAGCAAAAGGCAGAGCTTGATATTACAGGAATGACTTGTGCAGCTTGTGCGACTCGTATTGAAAAAGGACTGAATAAGCTTAGCGGTGTATCTACTGCTAATGTTAACTTAGCACTTGAAAAAGCGATGATTGAGTTTAACCCTTCAGAGGTAAGCATGGCGGATATTATTGCAAGGGTGGAAAAGCTAGGCTATGGGGCGCATCAAAAGGTAGATGAACAGGAAACAGTAGATCATCGGGAAAAGGCGATTAAACAGCAGCAGCAAAAATTTATTTTATCTGCTATTCTTTCGTTGCCATTACTTTGGACGATGGTTGGGCATTTTTCATTTACATCGTTCTTATATGTACCAGAATTTTTGATGAATCCATGGATACAAATGCTATTAGCCACACCTGTGCAATTTATTATTGGGAAGCAGTTTTATGTAGGCGCTTATAAAGCATTGCGCAATGGCAGTGCCAATATGGATGTCCTTGTTGTTATGGGCACATCAGCTGCTTATTTCTATAGTGTCTATCAAGCAATTGTCACAGCAGGCTCACATCATGGTCCTCATCTTTATTTTGAAACGAGTGCCGTTTTAATTACATTAATTTTATTAGGTAAATTATTTGAGGCAAAGGCGAAGGGCCGCTCATCAGAGGCTATTAAAAAGCTAATGGGGCTACAAGCCAAAACAGCCATTGTTGTACGTAATGGCGTGGAAAAGGAAGTTCCTTTAGAAGAGGTTATTATTGGCGATACAATTCTCGTTAAACCGGGTGAAAAAATTCCAGTTGATGGCGAAGTAATAGAAGGTACAACAGCCGTTGATGAATCCATGTTAACAGGTGAAAGTTTGCCAGTTGATAAAAAACAAGGTGATCCATTATTTGGTTCTACAATCAATAAAAACGGCTTTATTAAAATGACGGCTACAAAGGTTGGTCGTGATACAGCTTTAGCACAAATTATTAAAGTGGTAGAGGATGCACAAGGCTCAAAGGCGCCTATTCAACGTTTGGCAGACCAAATTTCAGGTATTTTTGTACCAATTGTTGTTGGTATTGCGCTTGTCACATTTTTAGTGTGGCTGATTTGGGTGCAGCCAGGAGAGTTTACACCTGCGTTAGAAGTATTAATTGCAGTGCTTGTGATTGCTTGTCCATGTGCGCTTGGGCTAGCTACACCAACATCTATTATGGCAGGGTCAGGACGTGCTGCTGAATTTGGTATTTTATTTAAAGGTGGCGAACACTTAGAGCAAACGCAAAGTATTGATACAGTGGTTGTCGATAAAACAGGTACAGTAACCCATGGTAAGCCTGTTTTAACAGATGTGTTAGTAGCTTCGGGACAGGAGGAAGCACGCTTTTTATCATTAATTGGGGCAGCAGAGAAACAGTCAGAGCACCCATTAGCAGAGGCAATTGTCCAAGGGATTGAGGAGCTTGGTATTGAGCTAGGAGATGTTCAATTTTTTGAGGCAATTCCAGGCTATGGTGTACAGGCAACTGTTTCTGGTCAAGGTGTTATCATTGGTACACGGAAATTAATGCAGCAATACAATATTTCGATCGAAGATATTTTACCAGCAATGGAGCAGCTTGAACGAAGTGGTAAAACAGCTATGCTAGCAGCAATTAACGGTCAATATGCAGGCTTAGTAGCAGTTGCTGATACAGTAAAAGATACATCAAAAGAAGCGATTCATCGACTACAGGAAATGGGCATTACAGTCATTATGATGACAGGAGATAATGAACGTACAGCTCAGGCAATTGGGAGAGAGGTTGGCGTTGATCGTGTTATTGCTGAGGTTCTACCAGAGGGCAAGGCAGAGGAAGTAAAAAAATTGCAGGCTACTGGTAAAAAAGTAGCGATGGTGGGTGATGGCATTAATGATGCACCAGCACTTGCTACGGCGAATATTGGAATGGCGATTGGTACAGGTACAGATGTTGCAATGGAAGCGGCAGATATTACATTAATTCGTGGTGACTTAAATAGTATTGCAGATGCTATTTTAATGAGCCGTAAAACAATGCGTAATATTAAGCAAAATCTATTTTGGGCATTTGCCTATAACTCATTAGGTATTCCGATTGCTGCAATTGGTTTACTAGCTCCATGGGTGGCAGGCGCAGCGATGGCGTTTAGCTCCGTATCTGTTGTCTTAAATGCATTGCGTTTACAGCGCGTAAAATTATAAATAATGATGAACTGTAGACCTATTGATAGGGATGCAGTTCATTTTGCTTTTAGGAATTATTCTAATAAATAGTGTATGTTGGATATTTTCATTATTATGATTTTTCCTATTATGGTCTTTATTTTTAGTGAATTATTATTTAGGTATTTTTCACTTGACGCAAGTAACAAACTTAAACTAAACCAACCATTCGGGTAATTCTATTTTTCATGTTCACGATATGATACAATGAAAAGCACTGATTTATTTTTAAACATAAAGGAGGGGCCTCTTGTGACGGTTCCATTTGTTACGGTAGAAGGTCCGATTGGTGTTGGGAAAACCTCTTTATCGAAAGAGATAGCAAAAACATTTAATTACCATCTATTGAAAGAAATAGTAGACGAAAATCCCTTTTTAAATAAGTTTTATGAAAATATAGAGGAATGGAGCTTCCAAACGGAAATGTTCTTCCTCTGCAATCGCTATAAGCAATTATCCGATATTCAAAAATTTCGATTAGCACATGCCAAGCCTGTTGTAGCGGATTATCATATTTTTAAAAATTTAATTTTTGCGAAGCGTACTTTAGCACCGACAGAGTACGAAAAATACGAAGAAATTTATAAAATTTTAACGAAGGATATGCCTGTACCCAATGTAGTGGTCTATTTATACGCAAGCGTTGATACATTAATGAAGCGTATTGCGATGCGTGGTCGAGCATTTGAAAAAATGATTTCACGCGATTATATGGAGCAGCTTGTGGTAGATTATCATTCATTTATTGAGCATTTTGAAAAGATGCATCCTGAAATTCCCGTTATTCGCTTTAATGGGGATCAGCTTGATTTTGTAAAAAATTCAGATGATTTAAGTTATGTTTTACAAACAATTAAGGATACGTTACAACAAAGGAGTTTGCAGTCATGAATTTAAGAGAGCAATATGATATTCCTCCACAAACAGTTATTACGATTGCGGGTACTGTAGGGGTCGGGAAATCAACGATGACAAAGGCATTAGCGGAGGCATTGCAGTTTCGTACATCATTCGAAAAGGTCGATACAAATCCATATTTAGATAAATTTTATGAGGACTTTGAAAAATGGAGCTTCCATTTACAAGTGTACTTTTTAGCGGAGCGCTTTAAAGAACAAAAGCGTATTTTTGAATATGGTGGAGGCTTTATTCAAGACCGTTCCATCTATGAAGATACAGGGATATTTGCGAAAATGCATTATGATAAAGGCACAATGAGTCCAACAGATTATGAAACATATACAAATTTATTTGATGCAATGGTGATGACGCCGTATTTTCCACATCCTGATTTACTAGTCTATCTGGAAGGCCCAATTGATGCGGTGATTGGACGTATTCAAGAGCGTGGACGTGCAATGGAGCAGCAAACTCCAAATAATTATTGGATAGAAATGCATGAGCGCTACGAACATTGGATTAATAATTTTAATGCCTGTCCAGTGTTACGTTTAGATATTAATGATTATGATTTATTAAAAAATCCAGATGCCATTGAATCAATTGTAAGCCGCATCAGTCATATGTTAAAACAAACAAGCCATTTACAAAAATAACTACAAGACGTGGAACAATATATAGCTGATTGTTTCACGTTTTTTGAATAGGAGGGATTACTATAAAAATCGCTGTTTATTGTGGTTCTAGTTTAGGGAAAAATACAATCTATGCGGAGAAAGCGGCTGAGCTAGGCACATTGCTTGCTCAAAATGGTCATGGTGTTGTTTATGGTGGCTCAAAAACAGGATTAATGGGGAAGGTGGCTGATGCTGTGCTGGCTGCAGGAGGAGAAGTAATCGGTGTGATGCCAACCCATTTACAGAAGCGAGAATTGGCACATGCCTCATTAACAGAGATTCATTTTGTCGATTCCATGCATATTCGTAAGGCAAAAATGGTAGAGCTTGCTGATGCATTTATCGCTCTTCCAGGTGGTGCAGGTACATTAGATGAATATTTTGAGGTATTTACATGGGCACAGATTGGGCTGCATGAAAAGCCGATTATTTTATATAATGTACAAGGATTTTATGATGCAATTTTACAGCATTTTAAGCGAATGCTAGAGGAAGGTTTTATACGTACTGAGCAACAAGCGCTTATTCAGGTAGCCACTACAGCAGATAAGCTATTACATTTATTAAAGGTATATAAGTAATAAATGGTCGCACCATCTATTTTTGATTGGTGCGATTTAGTTTTGGAGATGTATTGAAATAGTGACTGTGTTTTATTTACAATTATAGTGTAAGACTTATATTAATCATAATAGGGGTGTAATGTATGACAAAGGTGGAAGTAAGTTTTCAGCATTTACCAACAACAGCAATCTCAGATGCAACAGGTGGGCATACCAATTTACGCAGTGATATTAAGCCATTAGCAGATCATTTTAAAATTGCTGGACGAGCAGTAACAGTACGTTTGCCAGATGGCGAAAATGGAGCAGTGCTAGAAGCAATTCGAGCTGCCAATGAAGGAGATATTTTAGTTATTGATGCAAAGGGTAATACAAATCGAGCTGTGGCTGGAGATTTTGTAATATCCTTAGCGAAGGGGATTGGCGTACAGGGCTTTGTTGTGGATGGGGTAATTCGTGATATTGCGGCCATTCGTGAACTGGATTTCCCTGTATTTGCGCTAGGTACAACTGTAGCGGCTGGCAATAAAAATGGCGGTGGTAAAGTAAATGTGCCGATTGCTATAGGTGGCGTAACCGTTCAGCCTGGAGATTATATTATTGGAGATATAGACGGCGTTATTGTTGTACCACAAGAGGATGCAGAAAAAGTGGTTGAGGCTGCTGAGGCAAAGGTCGATAAGGATGACAAGCGCGCACAGGAAGCACATGCAAATGGCAAGGAATCCATTATTGCTTATTTAGATAAAGCATTAGCGAAATAAAATAAAAATGCCCAAGTGTTTGGTTAACACTTGGGCATTTTTATTCATACGTAAATTATTGTAATGCTAAGCTTGTAGTAAATTCAAAGCGATTTCCCTCTTTTAAACGATCTACATAGCCAACGATATAAATATTCGCTATTCTTACCTCAGATTCTGTAAATTCTTTATAGAAAGTAGGTGAAAAGGAAACTGATAGCTCCACACTTTCGCCGGATTTAATATTTAAGCGATTGCCTGCTGCAAGCACTCTAAACGGATTAGTTGTTTCTCCATGCTCTTCAGGGTCATTGATAAAGCCAAATAATACATTATTTTGGATGATTGTATAATCACTGTTATTAGTTAGTTTAATGTTATATTCTACCCTAGTGTTTAAATTAATGTTTTTTGAGATTAATTCAAATGTTATATCATCCATAATACCAGATTCAGTCTGATCAAATTTAGGACTGCATCCTGATAATATCAAACAAAATAGGATTATAATAAATATTTTTTTCATAAATTAATAAACCGATCTTTTGAGTTACTTACTTGAGCAGAAACTGGTGAAAATAAAGGGATCGATAACATTGTTGTACATAAAACAGTTGCTGTAGTTAAACGTATTTTTCTCTTCAATTTTACCACTCCTATAGTATATATTTATTTACTACATTTATACATTAACACTAAAAAAATCCATTTACAATTCTTGAATACAAAATATTACTTTTTTACCAAATAAGCTACCATCAAAAAGTAATAAAAATGACTTTTTGATGGTAGCTCTATAAAAATATATTTATCTTTTACGCTAAATTTTCATTATCATTAAAGTAAATTTTCATTTTTACTTGATCGAAACGGTTTTCCCATTTTGCCATCACTAATGATGCTAATGAGTTACCAATTACGTTAACGACTGTACGTCCCATATCAAGAATACGGTCAATACCTGCGATAAATGCTAAACCTTCAAGTGGAATGCCAACAGTACCTAATGTTGCTAAAAGAACAACGAATGACACCCCTGGTACACCTGCAATACCTTTAGACGTTACCATTAATACAAGCATTAACGTAATTTGTTCACCAATGCTTAGGTGAATACCGTACATTTGCGCAATAAATAATGCAGCGATTGCTTGATAGAGCGTTGAGCCATCTAGGTTGATTGACCTCTTTTGCAAATGCATTTTGTTTGTTGGCATAAGAAAAACCTCCCTAGAATTTATACCTTAATAGTATTGGGAGGCGTATCGAAAAAATATGTGTGTTTTGATATCGGGCTTACCGTATACTTATTCAGGTTTTAGTTCAGTAAGTTATACTTGTTTTTTTTTCTTAAAGGAATCTTCAAAATCAAAAGGAATTGTATGAATCTTATCATCTAAGATATTTAAATATTTTTTTATTAACGTCTTTGTGATTTTTATACTAGAAACATTAGGTTTAAAATGGCCAGATTTATTGTTGATTAGAATGTGCATATCATCACTTACCTTATCATTTGTTACTAACATTTCACCAGCAGATTTAACTATAAGATTTTCGTAATCGCATAATAAAAGAGGATGTTCAGGTTGTACGTCCCCCCACAAATTGTTTTTTCTACCAGTAATTAATTCTGTGGTAGTTTGAGGACTATCTAGAATCAAAATTTTATCATCTATATAGATTGAACTTTAGAACCTAACACAAAGTCGGTCGATTATACCTTGTGTATCTTCACTTTGACAACGGATAAATTCACGAACAGCGAGTTTGATTTGCGATGTACTTGAAAAAAAGACATTATGAATGACGCTGTCTTTCAACCATTTCCATAGCCCCTCAATTAAATTCAATTGCGGGCTGTAAGGTGGTAAAAACACCAGTTGTAATCGATTTTGATGCAGCTTTAAAAAAGGCTGAATGAGCTTCGCATGATGAATGCGAGCGTTATCGAGGATCATGACAATTTTTCCATTTGGGTAATGAGCAATGACTTTTTCTAAGAAACGCAGGAAGACTTCTGCATCGTATTTCTCTTCTTCGACGCAGAAGATTTCACCTGTTTCATAATTTAACGTACCGATTAATTTCACGCCTTGATGCTTACCGTATGTGGGGATTTGACGCTGTTTCCCTTTTGGAAACCATGACTTTTGAATGGCTTGGTAGTCACGAATCATGGACTCATCTTGAAAGAGAAGGTGATCGATTTCCTCATACAATAGCTTTTTTTAAAGCAGGAAATGTTTCTTCTTTAAATGTTTTTTGCTTTTCTGGGTCCGCATTCGCCAACGTATAGGTAGGGCGCGTATGACTAAATTGCATGCGTTCTAATAATTTAGACATGCCACGTAAAGAATAGGACACAGCCCATTCACGTTTCACGAGTGAAACGAGTAACGCGAGCGTCCAATTCGTATACGGTGCAAATCCCACATCAGCAGGCGTTTTCGTTGTGACAATCTCAGCCAACTCAGCACGTTGTTCGATGGTCAAACGATGTGGTTTACCTGTAGAAATCCCCATGCGTAAACCTGTTATGCCTTCTTTTTTATAGGCTTTAATATATTCACCAACAGTTGCTCGATTGCGTTGAATGATCATCGCAATTTCAACGTTATTTTTTCCTTCAAGGTGTAGAAATACAGTCTGATACCGCTCAAATAGTCGCTTATCCTTTGTTTGTCGCATCGCCGTTTGAAGTTCTTCTCGTTGTTCATTGCGTAACATGTGGGATCATCCTTTCGACAATAAGTTTGTATACTTTACCCATTTTGAAGGAGATAGAAGCTTTAGTTCAATTTATATAGAGTGGTTACGTATATATACCAATTATTAATTTTTATGTTATTAAATTGCTCAGGCATGTCCATATTAATGATACGGGTCTTAATTTCATTTTTATGTCTATCATATTGATCATTTATATCAGGAATAAAAATAAAAGCGTCCTCCCCATCATTATCAATCATCACAGGTGGACGTGTAGATAATAACGGAGCATCGTTATATTGCTTGATTATATCGTTAAGTAATTCTATTCTATATTGAAAAGGCTTTAAATTACTATTTTCAATTAAAAAGATATAAATAGATAATTTAACGATAAGAGTAGAATTACTAAATTCACCATATTTTGTTTTGCATTCTTCTAATAAATTTATAAAAGATTTATACTCATCTAGAATAGTCATTTTGCTTCCTCCAGAGTGCTCAAAAATGCCAATCCATGTTCATATTTTGACTTATTTGATGATATACCTCTGTATTTAGTTTTTATCACTAGCGTCGCGTGAATTTTAATTGAATTTTCTGTTTTATTTATTTTCCATTTTAGAAGAAAAACAAAGACACTTGAACAGAGGTAGTAATCATCCATTTTTTTACTATAACCTTTAATCTGAGTAACAGAAGCGGAAAAACCTTTAGGGGACCACTTTCCCACCGATTTTTCGTATCCATAAGTGAGCCGATTTCCACGGGGATGCTTTGAGTAAACGACTGATTTTCAAGTACGTTTTCGAGCTGTTTGTGTTCAGTTGTGCCAGGACATGTAAACAATACACAATCATCGCGATGTACACTTGATTATGAACGCCTTGTTCGCTTTGTGCGTAGAACTTTTTGATGTTCAAGTGCTGCTTTAGCCATTTGAAAAACAGCTCAATTGCCCAGCGTGATTTGTACAGTTCAGCGATTTCATCCGCACTTAGGTCGAAACGATTTGTGATAAGCTGCAGTTCGTTTCCTTTTGAATCCAATACTTTGATAAGACGAAAGACATTTTCTGCTCGATTTTGTGTTGTGCCAATGATCACCATTTCATCGGATGAAACAAGTGAATCTTCTGGCAGCTCAAACGGCTCGATTACACGGATAACCGCGTTTTTTCGTAAGCGCGAAACGAAAAAATAACCATCGTCCGTCATGCGGTCAAATCGCTCATAATCTAAGTAACCACGGTCAAAAACGTAAAGGCAATCCTTGTCATCAACGAGTACCTCTAGTTGACCACGATCATGTTCAATCGCGTTTGTTAAAACCGCTTTGTCTGGATAGGAACAGCCTTTTTCTAAGTATACAAGGCGCAAATGAAGCTTGATTCCTGATTTTGTTTTGCGAAACTCCGCCCATTTATGGTTGTTTAAATTCAATGGTAACGTACTCGAATCAATGATTTTCAGCGGTGTCGTGTTTTTACGACGTTGTTCATACTGAGACTTTTCATGAATTTGGATAACTAAATCTAAAAATATCTGTTGGAATACCTCTGTCGGCACTTGATTTAATCGGCGTCCTAATTGCGAAAAGCTGATGGAATCTAATTCTGTTGCTTTTTGAAGGTCATCTGAAAACAATGTCTCACTGACTGCACGCAGACTTTCTGTTTCATTCAACTGCGCAAACAGGAGTAATTTCAAAAATGAAGCGATGTGTAGCTTCTTTGTATAGTAATTTAATTGATGGGCTTCAACCAGTTCTTCTAATTGTGTAGTGGAAATCGGCGAAAGCCATTGTTCAAATGATGTTTTTCGTGTAAACTTATCCATGCGTATGTCCTTTATTTTGGATTTGGATGGTTTACTACCGCCCAACCATTATAAAGGATTTTTTTGTGCATAAATAAAATTACAGAAAATTTAATTTATTCAATAAAGGTGAATCATTTTAATGCGACACTAGTGAGTTTTTATAATATTTATAAGCTCTTTAATTTTTTCTTCAACGAATACAGATACAGAAATCTCAGCGGTTTCTATTTCACAAATATATATAGTTCCGATGATATTATTTAAATCCTCAGGCCTAAAATAAGAAATGGAATCTATGCTTATAAAAATTTTTGTATTATCTTCAATGAAATATCTTTTATACCTTTTCTGTTTCATAACAAGTTGAGAAATTAAATTTTTAGTTAAATTTTCTTCTCCAGCAAGCAAAAAAATTTCATTTAAATAGTCGTCTATGTCCTTACCTCTTTTAAAGAAAACATTAAATTCTTTCCTGAAATTGTCTTCGTATTTACCGATTTTAAACATAACTTTATTCATATTAGGCTCTTTTAAGCTAGCGTTTGTAACTAAAGATAAAACTTTGTTATTTCTATATAATTTGAAATTTTTTGTGTCTAAAAATACCGAAGATCTTTGAACAACAAAAGGTGAAATCCAGCCTCCGAATTCCTCTCCCTTCCAATCACAAATTTCAGAAAAAAAATTAGCATCTGGAAGAATAAAACCGATTTCATTCTCTATATTAGATGTCATATATTATTCCTTTCTACAATAAGAAACCGATTCAAAGTGAAGACATCCTTGAATCGGTACTTTTTTGTTTTAGATTAGTTGACTAACTTTAATAGTTAGACTGAACAAAGCGAAGCAGTTTGTTCTAATGTAGTTTCTGAAGCTTTGTTTAAATCTTCTAATAAATTATCGAAAGACATAGCGACAACCCCCTTTTTAAATATACAGAAAATTACTTTAATAATTCTCTTAATTAAAATTTAACCAATAATTTACGAAAAAAGTAAATACTTTTTTTAGTATTTATATTTTTTTTTGGAATTTTTTTAAATAAATAAAAATTCTTACGTTTTTTATGGTAAAATTCTATAAATCAATATTAAAGGAGCTTTTTATGAATAGAAAATATTTTATTTTGGCCTTTTCTATTACAATGATAGGAACTCAAATGTTTGATTTCGTTGTGAAATAGTGGATTGTAAAAGAAACTGGCGATGCTCAAATTCTGGGTGCGATTATAGGTATACCTGCTATGGTTATAGCAATATTATCCTTTATTCCAGGCGTTTTAGCTGATATCTTCAATAAAAAGAAAATAATGATTATTACAGATTTAATTAGTTCTGCAGCATGTTTTGCAGCATTTCTAATATTAATTGAATATGGCTTTTCTTTAATAGTTATTGCTATTACTAGCTTAGTTTTGGGATTAATTAAATCATTATATGCTATAGCTAGTAAAGGAATTTTCAAGAATATTTTCGAAAATTCAGAAATAAAATCTATTAATAGAGTTCAAGCGATACTAAAACAAATAATTAAGTTAATATCTCCAGTTTTAGCAAATATATTAATTTTATATATTAAACCGGAATTATTTTTCTTATTTAATGGTATTTCTTTCTTAGTTTCTGCAATTCTCGAAATGAATTTTAAGTATTCTACTAGTAATAAGATTAAAAGTAAGTTAAGTTTTTCAACTTTTATAGAGCAATTACAGCAAGGTTTCTTAGTAATTAAAAATAGCCCTTTGATTATCAACACATTAATATTAGTTAGCATCGCCAATATTTTTATTGGAGGGTATGACATTTTTATGCCTATGTTTGTTATTGAGTATATGGGTTCTGATTTTGGGTATAGTATGATTCTTACAACTACTGCTATTGGTGCTTTAATAGCTCCTTTATTACTTCAATTTTTTGATAAGAAAAAAATATCTATTCCGTTATGGACTCCAGTATTATTGATAATGACCGGTATTATTATTAGTTCTTTTTCTATGATTGGTTGTATAACAGGAGGATTTATTATAGGGTTAAGTACAACAATTTTTGATGTTGAATTTTTCACAAAATTACAATTGAGTGTTGAAGAGGATAATATTAGCAAAGTGTTTGGGGTTGTTTTTTTAATTGCTGGTGTTTTAACACCACTCGGACAGCTTTTATTTCCTTTGATACTAGCATCACTAGTTAAATATGCCTTATTTGTAATAGGAGCCTTCGGATTAGTTACAGTTATAATTATAAAAATATGGGATACAAAGAGAGGGAATTTAATTGGATAATACTATTAATGAAAATAAATACATACGATTAAATGGAATAGAACAATTTATTTCAATCAATGGTAAAAATAGTGAACAACCGTTAATTATATTTTTACATGGGGGGCCAGGAGCTGCATATGGTACACGCTCATATATATTTAAAGAGTGGTTTAAGCATTTTAACGTAGTGTTTTGGGACCAACCAGGTGCTGGAAGGACGGCTATAAAAAATCCAGATTTTATTCCAACTTTTGAATACATTATTGATAGTTTGAAATCACTTATTGAATATTTAAAGCGAAAGTTTAATAAGGGAAAGATAGGAATTATAGCAAGATCTTGGGGGACTGTTCCGGGGTTATATTATGTAAATCATTTTCCTAAAGATATTTTATTTTATTGTGGAACTGGACAACTCATAGATACTCAGAAAGACGAACACGTTGTTTATCAAGAATTGCATAAAAGATTACTTAAAGAAAAAAATGCAGAGGGATTAAAAAAATTATCTGAATTAGGAAAGGATTATCCAGGTAAAAATTTATCGAATATTAGAGAGAAATTAGATAAATTTCATCAGTATATAGAAGACTACGGAATGTTTTTTGAAAATTCCAATTCCGGAATGAGCAAGAAGGAAGAATTACTTAACAGTCCAATATATATTCCTGAAGATTTGACAATTCAAAAAAGAGTTAGTTCTAATCAAGATGAAATTTTTAAATTTTTAGGAATGTTCAGTGCTTATAATTATTCTTTAAATTATAGGATTCCATTCTGTTTAATATTGGGGCAAAAAGATTGGGTTGTTCCTGTTCAACATCAAATTAACTTCTTTAACGATATTAGCGCACCTAAAAAGGAGCTAGTTCTTTTAGAAAATGCAGGACACAAAGCAATGACGGATCAACCAAAAGAATTTTTAAAGGCATTGATTAATTTTATTCAATCAACACATGAGGCTGATAGCTTCAATTAAAGAGTGTATTTTATAAAAGAAATATTGCCACTATCTTTTTTGTTCAATTTGAATTAGAAAAAATTTAAACAACATTGAGATAAATCAAATGTATTTATCAACAATTAGAAGTGATGAAGGACCAAAAGACTTTTTAGTAAGTCTGGTTTTATAGTTGAAGAAAAACTTATTAGAATGACAAAACATATATGTGAGAGAACTTAATATAAATATTATTTTAGGAGATATATTTATGATTAATACTATTCCCGTAGAAATTTTAGAAGAAAATGATGAACATGTTATAGGACCGAAAAATGAGGATATAGGTTTTTAACTCTTTCGTACCATCTAAAATACATTCTAATATGATTTTTCAATGAAAATTAACGGATCACTTGAATTAAATTGATTTTACAATGCAAAGTTTATTCATATTTTCGCCTTTAACATATGATATTTACAAACAGCGGAGAGATTATTACTTACACAATTGGTTATCGACCAACGTATTCACTTGTTTCAGAAATGTTGGAGAAAGCATTAGAGAAGTTACCAGAAGAACGCCAATTACTGATGCATTCCGATCAAGGCGGGCATTATCAAATGAAGCAATACCGTCATGCACTTGCATGAAAAGGCATTGTGCAAAGTATGTCACGTAAAGGCAACTGTTATGACAAATCAGTGATGGAGAATTTCTTTAGGATTTTGAAATCGGAATTCCTTTATTTGAAGGAGTTCGAAAGTGTTGAGCATTTTAAATTGGAACTCGAAAACTATATAACGTATTACAACACGAAACGAATTAAGGCAAAATTAAAACTGAGTCCGGTACAATACCGAACTCAGCTTACCCAAGCAGCCTAAATGAAATAACCGTGTCTAACTTTTAGGGATCACTTCACGATGCCATCCAACATCTTGAGGATTTTTTTAAATTACGCTAAATTTTCATTCTCTTTAAAGTAATTTTTCATTTTTTCCTGATCGAAACGGCCTTCCCATTTAGCCATCACTAATGATGCTAATGAGTTACCAATTACGTTAACGACTGTACGTCCCATATCGAGAATACGGTCAATACCTGCGATAAATGCTAAACCTTCAAGTGGAATGCCAACAGTACCTAATGTTGCTAAAAGAACGACGAATGACACTCCTGGTACACCTGCAATACCTTTAGATGTAACCATTAATACAAGCATTAACGTAATTTGTTCACCAATGCTTAGGTGAATACCGTACATTTGCGCAATAAATAATGCGGCAATGGCTTGGTATAACGTTGAACCATCTAAGTTAAAGGAGTACCCTGTTGGTATAACAAAGGAAACGATATCCTTTGGTGCACCTAATTTCTCCATTTTCATCATAATACGTGGTAATACAGCTTCAGAACTTGCTGTTGAGAAGGCTAGAATTAACTCATCCTTCAAGACTTTAATTAAGTAGAAGATGCTAATGCCAGCAAATTTTGCTACAAGTCCAAGCACAACAAAGATAAAGAATAGCATTGTTGCATAAACAAGAATCGCTAGTTTACCAAGTGGTATTAATGAAGCAAACCCATATTTGGAAACGGTTACACCAATTAACCCAAATACACCAAATGGAGCAAATTTCATCACAAGGTTTGTTACCCAAAACATTGCATCTGCTACCCCTTGGAAGAAATCTAAGACTGGCTTTCCTCGTTCACCAATTGCAGCAACCCCTAAACCAAAAATAACAGAGAAGAAGATAATCGCAAGCATATTGCCTTCAGCCATAGATTGAATAATATTTGTTGGCACAATGCCTACAATAATATCAAAGGGTCCCTCATGCTGAACTTCCTCTGTTGTTGTGACATATTTTGAAATATCCCCTTGAGATAGTTCGTTCATGTTTAGCCCTGCACCAGGTTGGAATAAGTTGGCGGAAAGTAGTCCAACGACAATCGCTACTGTTGTAATAATTTCAAAATAAATAATTGATTTTCCGCCCAGTCGTCCAAGCTGTTTCATATCCCCAGTACCAGCTACACCAACGATTAGTGTTGAAATAATAATCGGTACAACAATCATTTTAATTAGATGTAAAAAGATATCCCCTAATGGCTGTAAATATGTTTCAATCTTGGGGTTTCCATAAAAGATACCACCAACGATGATCCCTAAAACTAAACCAAGTAAAATTTGAGTGGCTAAACTAATTTTAAATTTCTTTTTCAAGTCCCTCGTACCCCCTATTATTAAATTTTTAGGACATGCCTTATTTTAATAATACGGAGGACTTATGGAATCCGACAAAATCCGATAAAATTAATTTACTTTTGTTAAAATGTCTGAATATAATACTTGAATAAACTTCTTAATATTTACCTTTGCTTTACGATTTTTATGATCTTCAATCTGAGTCATGAGCTGACGAATTTCTTTAAAATCAAAATAACGAGGGGCATAATATTCAAATTCTGAGTTTGTATAATCAACAACGCCTAAGTTAGCAAGATTAATCATAGCAGCTAATATTGTGCGACGAATACGCTGCTCGATAGCCTTACTTTCCTTTAATATTTCATCGGGTGTTGTTTTTGTAATAGCAGCAATTTCCTCATAAAGCTCCTTTAAAGGAGGGAGTGGTGCAATTTTGTGTTGGTGCGCTAGTAATGTTTCAATAATGGCAACAATATCCTCACTACCAATTTCACCGACAATCCCCATATCATTTAAAATAGATTGAATATGGTCTCGCGCTGTTGCTTTATGAGCCTTTTGTTCACTTAGCTCAATATTGGTAAGTGATTGACGTATGACTAACAAGGAATTTTTAAGGCGAAATTGCTCAGTTGTTTTTTTTAACACATTTTCAACCTCAATACGATTAATTGGCTTATGAATGAAAAATTCTATTCCTTTCTCATATGCCTCGCCAACCATTTCCTTGTTGACAACCTGGGAAATCATAATAAATAACCCTTCAAAGCGATTTTGCATAAGCTGTTCAACTGTTGCAATTCCATCAAGCTTTGGCATAAGTAAATCAATTAACACAAACTCTGGCTGTGTCATTAAAATCTGCGGTATGGCATCTTCACCATTACACGCCTCACCAATCACTGTGCCTAATCCGCTATCTTCAATAATTTGCTTTAGCATAACACGACTTGCACGATCATCATCTACAATAAAATACCTCATTTAAGTCTCTCCCTTTATAAATGCTGATACATTTTTTGAGTATCAGAAAATTTTTTTCAACATGTACATCCATTATAATTTTACATGAATTGATTTAATAATCTTTCGCAACGCATAGCGGATAAATATAAGGAAGTGATTTTTAAGCATAGGTTTTCAATCATCGATAGTGCAAGCGCTATATTTATGCTTGGCAATATGGCTGATGTCGCCTACTAGAGCTCGTAACATAAGCACTTTCTGGAAATGTATGAGTCAATTGTCTGTTACACTCAAGCATCATACTAGAGGGTTTCCTTTATTTCAAGTCCTCTAATGCTGATACTCCTAAATGAATGGCCTTTGTAGGAATATGAACAGTAAATATTGTTTTTCCAAAAGTAGATTGGACAGAAATAGTACCATTTAGTTTTGCAACTAATGTCGCAACATGTGAAAGGCCGATACCTGTTGCGGCAACACCCTCAGCACTATATTTTGTGGTATAGCCTGGCTCAAAAATAATAGACTGCTCTTCTTGTGGAATCCCTTGTCCATTATCTAAAACTATAAAGGTGGTGTTATTGTCTCTATGTTGAACCTCAATAGAGATCGTACCATGTCCAGTACTAGCCTCAACGGCATTAGCGGTTAAATTGTTTAAAAGGGCAAGTAAGGAAATATGTTCATTCGTTTGAAAGTCATAATCATATTTAATATCAAAATCAATTTCTTTACCAAGTGAAGCACTATATTTTTGATTGCCATCCTCTATATAATGTAATAATTCAGATAAATAAAAGGTGCCAAAGTTTTTTTCACCAACAATTTTAGAAATCCCAGCATAAATACGCTGAGAATCCTTCTTTACTTCATGAATTTCCTGGGCAATATGAAGTGCTTGTAATCCTTCTTTGCGTAACCCTTGAGTTGTTAATTGACGATATAGATCGAAACCATTAGCTGTAATTGCTTCAATATGGTTCATGGATTTTTTCAAATAAAGTGTTTCTACATATAAGTCTGATCCTATATTTAACATTTCACGTACACGCTTTTTCTGTTCTGCGATTAGAATAGAGCTGTAAATTCCTACAACAAAAAAACTTCTTAAAAAGGCAACGACAAAAAAAATAAGCAAGTCAAACATTGTTAGGAACGTATGAGTTTGGATAAAAAAACGTACCAATTGTTCAGTGATATTACTACTAACTTCACTTAGTGCAACAAGAATTCCTAACTTCAAAGGTTTTTCCCGATTCTTCTCAATTTTTAAGAGATGTAAACAAAGAGAAAATAGGATATAAAAAGCAGCTGAAGGTAAGTGAGACAAGAAACTAGCCCACACAGAGCTAGAGTGTGTAAAGTAATCAAGCCCCATACGAAATAGAATTGTACTCACACCTGTAACAAAACCAGCAACCAATATGGGTGTTGGTTTAATTAAAATACATAAAAAAAACATAATGCTGCCGAGACCGAATCGAAGGGTCGTAGTGCTGAATGGATAAAATTTCAATTCTCCAGCAATAGCACATAATACAGCAATTATTACTATCCACAATAGGGAAGCTTTTGATAGAAATATTCTAGGTAGATGCATCTAATCCCTCCTTTGTTAGTATAAATCAATTGTTGCTAAATTAAGACATCCTATTCAGTAGTATTTTAAATAGTACATGTCGTTTTTCTACACTAATAGAATGACGTTATCTTCTATTGTACTTCATTCATATTTTCAATAATATTGATAATGATAATCGTTATCAATATATAGGAGGTTTGAACATGAGTAAATTATTAAAAGTATCTACTTTTTACGCAGTAATCATTATGATATTACTCTCTTTATCAGCATGCGGTACTAACGATACAATATCTAGCCAGAAGTTAGAAGAGGGAGAGCCTGAAAAAATGGCAAAAAACAAGGAGGGAGATTCTGCAAAAACACGTCAATATACGGATGTATTGGGAAGAGAGGTTGTCATCCCTGATCAGCCACAAAGGGTTGTAGCTCTATGGTCAGTGGGTGAATTACTAGCATTAAATACAAAGCCAGTTGGTTCAACAAAAAATTTACTACGTTTCTATTCTGAGGAGGAGCAAAAGGATATCGAAATTGTTGGTGAAGGTGTTATGGGAGATTATGAAAAAGTACTATCTTTGCAGCCAGATTTAATTTTAGTATATGCTAAGGCAACAGCAGAAGAGCTTGAGCAGTATAGTAAAATCGCACCAACAGTAGCAACAGCCTTTTTTGGTGACCCCTTCCAAACTTTGAGAGACGTAGGAGAAATTATGAATAAACGGGAGCAGGCTGAGCAATGGATTACTGCTTATCAAGAACGTGTTGAAAAAATACGCGTTAAAGCAGCTAATCTTAAGGAACAAGGAGAAAAGGCACTTGTGATCCAATTTGCATTAAAAGATATCTATTTATACCATAGCGATACATTCCCAACTATCTTTGATGCCTATGAGTTTGAATTGACAGATAAACAAAAAGAGCTTCAGAAGGATGAAGCATTTGCTCCCCAAGTAGTTTCTTTAGAGCTATTACCAGAATTTAATGCTGATCGAATTTTCCTTATTGTTAATGATGATGAATCAAGAGCTATTCTGGAAAATATTCAAAATAGCAGAATATGGAAAGACCTACCTGCTGTGAAAAACAATAAGGTTTATGAAATACAGAATCGTATATCTACTAAGGATGTAACGACATTAGATTGGGCATTAGATGAAGTATTTCACTTACTGGAACAATAGGGGGTAGATAGATATGAATGTCAATAAGAAAACATTAAAATTAGCGACAACACTTATTGCACCTAGAGCAGCTAGTGGAGGTTGGAGACATCCTCTTGCAAACTTGTATTTAGAGGAACCAGGGCAATTGTACAAGCAGTTAATAAAAAAGGCAGAGCAAGGAAGGCTAGATTATGTATTTCAGCCAGATCAATATCGCGTTTCCGCAACCTTTCCTGAAGAATTTGCACATACGATTAATGTATGGCTTGAGCCAATCACTTTACTATCAGCTATGTCAGCAGTCAGTGAGCATATTGGATTAGCGGCTACTTTATCTACAACCTATAATGAACCGTATCATGTTGCACGAATGCTAGCCTCACTAGATCATCTCAGCAAAGGACGTGCATCTTGGAATGTTGTGACATCTAGGGGGGATTCTGAGGCTAGTAATTTCAAAATGGATCATCGGCCTACAAGTGATGAAAGGGACAAACATTCTGCTCTGTTTGTAGATATTGTGAAATCCTTATGGGACAGTTGGGAAAATGACGCGATTGTAGCAAATAAAACCACTGGTATATTTGCACATCCGGAAAAAATACATGCTGTAAACCATGAAAGTGAGTGGTTTTCTGTAAAAGGACCATTGAATATTGCCAGACCACCACAGGGTCATCCTGTCATTATACAAGCAGGTCAATCAGATGCTTTTAAAGAGAGAGCGGCTCGATCTGCTGATATCATTTTTACTATGTTAAATACACTATCTGAGGCACAAGTGTTTTATCAAAATGTCAAAAGTAGATTAGTGAAATATGGACGAAGTAAAAGTGACCTTTTGATAATGCCAGGTTTACAAATAATCGTTGGCAAAACAGAAAAAGAGGCATATGAAAAGCAGCAATATATACAGGAATTAGAACGGTTAGATATTAGACGTGATCGTTTAGCTTACTTACTAGGAATAGATATTGGTAACCTTTCACTAGATGCCCCACTACCGGAAGTAGCTAGTAATGATATGAATGAAAAATATAGAAAACTAAAAGAATTAGCAGAGCAAAAGGGTTGGAAAACAATTCGTGAACTTTATACTTATTTAGAGGCCACCACTGGTCATCTTTTGCTTGTTGGAACTCCTACGCAAATAGCTGATCAAATGGAGGAATGGTTAAGAAAAGAAGGAGCAGATGGTTTTATATTTATTCCGCATATTTTACCTTCAGGCTTAGACGATTTTGTAGATCATGTTATTCCAGTTTTACAAGAACGGGGCATTTTCCGAAAGGACTACGAAGGAAGCACATTACGGGAAAATCTAGGTCTTACTTGTCCTAAAAATACTTATCATAGGTGATGTATCATGAAAAATGAAAGGAAGACAACACCATATCTTTTTTATATGTCTACGATGAGTCAGTTTAGCTTAAAAGCTCAAGAAGTTTGTTTTTATGGAGAGGCTGCCTATAATTGTCTTCTCGTTATTACCAAGGGTAGAATAAAATGTTCATTGTTAGATGATCTGTTATTGCTCAAAGGAGATAGTATCCTTCTCTCATGTGAGCATTCATTTCAAATGATAGGTGAGGACAAGGAATCACAAGGATATATTATTCAATTTCAGAAGGTATGCTCTGATCAGTTGCCAGAGAACATATCTGAATGGGGAGGTAAGTCGATTCGTATCAAACCATTTGTTAGCTTAGTGAATGATTTGGATGAATTGTATAATAGCTTAACGGAAACAGACAGGTTGAAACGTTTTAAAGCTCAACTATTATTTCAACAAATGATGTTACGTATGATAGAAGCTTGTCAATTTAATCAGGAATTAGGCGATTCCGTTTTAGATGTCAAGCGTACAATTTCTTATATTCATCAACATTATATGGAGAAACTTACAACAATCCAACTAGCCCAACAAGCTAATATAAGTATTCGTCAATATACCAGAGTCTTTAAAAAATTAACTGGTAAAACACCTATAAATTATATAAATAATTATCGTATTAATCGTTCTAAAGAGTTACTGCTTGAAACAGATGATACTGTCCATAAAATATCCTATAAAATTGGTATTAACGATGTACATTATTTTACTAGACGTTTTAAACAAAATGTGGGCTGCTCTCCCAAAGAATACGTTCGCCTCAGACATTTGAATTCTAAAATTGTCACAATGCATTATGCAGGAGAAATGCTTGCTTTAGGGGTAAAGCCTATTGGTGCATTACAGGCGACACTGCAACAATTACAATCACCAGTTTCTGGTATTGTAAGTATAGGAGATGTGAATTGTGATGTAAAGATACTTAAGGAGCTGCAACCAGATATTATTATTGCTTCTGATTTTATGAGTAAAGAAGAGTTGCTGAAAATTGAACAGTTTGCACCGGTTATTGTGATACCTTGGGATATACATCCTAATGAACGTCTATTAAGAATAGCTAGGGTATTGGGAAAGGCTAAGGAAGCCAGTGCTTATTTAGCTCAGTATGAACAAAATAGGCAGCTAGTGAAAAAATGGTGTACCACTCAATTTCCATTCACGCAGACAGCTACCATTATTCGTCTCGATGAACAAAAGGTTTGGGTACACGCCTCAAGATTTTTTCCAATATTTTATGACGTCATGCCATTTTCACCTTCTAAACTTATGTTAGAGACAACAGAGATACATACCAATCTTCGAAGAATCGATATTAGCTTTAATCGAATATTAGAGATTGATGCTGATCGAATTTATATTGTAATAGGCGGGGAAAGGGAATTTAATAGATGGTTAGAGGAGCTCACTTCAATAAAAGATTGGTATAAATTGAAGGCAGTGCAGCACAAACAAGTATTCATTCTTAGACATCAAGGCATTTCAAATAGTGTCTATACATTGAATTGGCAATTAGGGGAAGTACCAACATTACTCGCTCCTTCAACAACAACAGCTTCTAAAGAGGGATTATTAGTCAATATTTTAGAAAAATGAATGAATCAAGCTGAATTATCTAAATTGAGCATTTTTATAAATTTAAGCAAAAAAAAACGGCTACATATGTAGTCGGATTTAAAAGCTGGAGGAGGTAGAGGGATTCGAACCCCCGCGCGGTGTTACCCGCCTGTCGGTTTTCAAGACCGATCCCTTCAGCCAGACTTGGGTATACCTCCATAGTATATAACTCAGTAGTCTTATCGACAAAAGTAAATTTAACATAATTAAAAGTATACGTCAATATATTTAATTAAAGAATTTTAAATTGATCCAAAGTAAATTGGAAATAAATAATTTGTGTATTAAGTTGCAATTTATACAAACAGTCAGTATACTAGTTATTGCCGTGCTAGGTGGGAAGGTAGCGGTGTCCTGTAACTCGCAATCCGCTCTAGCGAGACTGAATTCCTTTTTCGAGGCTGTCCGTATTGTTTGGTCTGCCTTTTGCACGTAGTGTTGACGATTGGGTCCTGCGCAATGGATACCCATGAACCATGTCAGGTCCGGAAGGAAGCAGCATTAAGTGGCCTTATTCATGTGCCGCGGGGTTGCCTAATCTGAGCTAACGACAGGAGTAACGCTTATGTGCGGCTGTCAAGGAAAGGTGCACGGCATAAAATTGCCAATTCAACGCATCCGCCTACGTATTAGGTGGATGCGTTTTTATTTTATCTTGGTTCAGTAGAAGACTTCAACCCCATAGGTCGGTCGTAAGACGAATGCTTATTTTTCACTTTGTTCAGCAGGTAATGGAACGCCTACTGAACCAAGATAAAAGCTCCGACGGATGTCACAGATTTTGGAGAGGAACTTTTCGAGCGAGCTCGAAAAAATCTGGACGCAATTACGCGGAGGCGTAATTGATGTCATAACTTCATTTTATATATAAGGAAGCAAATGCTATAATAAAATTATTCTATTTAATGGAGAAGGGGGAGGGAAAACGTGACGTATCAAGCATTTTATCGTGTGTATCGACCACAATCTTTTCGTGAAATGTCTGGCCAAGCACATGTCAAAAGAACGCTACAAAATGCTCTCCTAGCGAATAAAACAACTCATGCTTATCTATTTTCTGGGCCACGTGGTACAGGGAAGACTAGTACAGCTAAAATCTTTGCTAAAGCTTTAAATTGTGAACATGCACCATCTCAGGAACCTTGTAATGAATGCGCTACTTGTCTAAGTATTACAGAAGGCTCTCACCCAGATGTTATTGAATTTGATGCAGCTTCGAATTCACGTGTTGAAGAGATTAGGGATGTTATAGAAAAAGTGCGCTTTGCACCTGCAAGTAGTAGGTACAAGGTGTATATTATCGATGAAGTGCATATGCTTTCTACAAGTGCCTTTAATGCCCTGTTAAAAACATTAGAAGAACCACCCCCTCATGCTGTATTTATTTTAGCAACGACAGAGCCTCATAAGTTGCCTGCAACCATTATTTCACGTTGTCAACGCTTCGATTTTAAGCGACTTTCAACCAATGATATTATTGAACGAATGAAGGTTGTCTTAGAAGATATTGAGCTACCTTATGAAGAACAAGGCTTAAAGGTAATAGCGCAAGCAGCTGCAGGAGGAATGCGTGATGCATTAAGCTTATTAGACCAAGTAGTTTCGTTCAGCGGAGAAAAATTAAAGCTTGAGGATACCTTGCTTGTTACAGGTTCTATCAGTCAGGATATCTTTTATGATTTAGCTGAAGCACTCAAAGCGAAAGATGTTGCACAAATGCTGGCACTTTTAGAGCAGCTAATTGCAGATGGCAAGGACCCACTTCGCCTGTCGGAAGATTTAATTACATTTTTCCGTGACTTATTATTACTACAAACAAGTGATGACTTAGCTGAATTATTAGAGCTTGTGTCACCTGAAGAGCGTGTATTTACACTAGCACATGAATTTGCACCAGAGATGCTCTATGGTTATATAGATATACTTGCAAAAACCCAACAAGAAATGCGATTCTCTCACCATACGAAAATCTATTTAGAAACAGCATTACTGAAAATGGTGCAGTTTTCGGGAATGGGTGCAAACCAGAGTGCTGTAACAAACGAAATGGCGTTAAGTCCAGAACTCGCTCAAAAAATTGTAGCACTTGAACAGATGGTTCAACAACTATCATTACAATTACAAACAGGGGCAACTCCACCAGTAACACAAGCTCCAAAAGAGCAACGACCACGTGCGAAAAGTCCAAACGGTTATAAAGCACCAACTGGCCGTATCCAAGAGGTACTAAAAGATGCTACCAAGCAAGATGTACAACGCATTAAGTCAGTATGGGCACAAGTGTTAAGTCAAATGCAAAAATCGCAATCCGCTCTTTTAGCAGAAGCTGAACCTGTTGCGGCATCTTCAAGTGCTTTTGTGTTAAAATTCAAGTATGATATTCATTGCCAAATGGTTGCTGATAATCAGTCTTTAAAGGCCCACTTTACACAACTGATTGCTGGGCAAAGTGGTACAATGTACGAGATGCTGTGTATACCAGAGGAATCTTGGTTAAAGATGCGTGAAGAGTTTATTCGTGATCATGGTCTGCAGCAAAAGAAAGTAACAACTGCTTCAGAGCATGGGGAGGAGCTATTAGAGCCACCACCAGCTGAAATGCCAGAAGAACCATTTATTGATGATGCTCAGCCTCTCGCTTCGCAGGATCCTCTTGTGACAGAGGCAGAAAAGTTATTTGGTAAAAACTTTGTTGAAGTGATTGAAGATTAAATTTTTAGGAGGAAACTATTTATGCGCGGAATGGGAAATATGCAAGGTATGATGAAGAAGATGCAAAAAATGCAAAAGGAAATGATGGAGGCACAAGAAGCGTTAAATGCAGAGCAATTTGAAGGCACTGCTGGCGGCGGCATGGTAAAAGTGATTGTGTCTGGTCAACGTGAAGTAGTAGAAGTAAATCTCGATGAATCTGTAGTAGATCCGGAAGATATTGAAATGCTACAAGATCTTATTGTTATTGCGACAAATGAAGCATTGAAAAAGGTAGAAGAAAAAACAAACTCAACAATGGGTAAATTCACACAAGGCTTAAACCTTCCATTCTAGGAGGTCATTATATGTACTACCCAGAACCAATATCCAAATTAATCGATAGTTTTATGAAATTGCCAGGTATCGGGCCGAAAACCGCGGCTCGTCTGGCGTTTTTTGTATTATCAATGAAAGAAGACGATGTATTATCTTTCTCGAAGGCATTAATTGATGCTAAACGTAATTTAAGCTATTGTTCTGTCTGTGGCAATATAACGGATATCGATCCATGTCATATTTGCACAGATAAGCAACGAGATCATTCTATTATCTGTGTTGTGCAAGATACAAAGGATGTTATTGCAATGGAAAAAATGCGCGATTATAACGGTATGTATCATGTATTACAAGGTGCTATTTCACCTATGGATGGTATTGGACCAGAGGACATTAATGTCGCCTCCTTGCTAGTCCGTTTACAAGATGAAAGTGTTCAGGAGCTAATTTTAGCTACAAACTCAACAATTGAGGGTGAGGCAACAGCAATGTACATATCCCGACTTGTAAAACCATCGGGTATTCGCACAACACGTATTGCACATGGCTTACCGGTAGGCGGAGATTTAGAATATGCTGATGAGGTGACATTATCGAAGGCCATGGAAGGTCGACGAGAGTTGTAAGTGAGGGATTAATATGTTCTTCCGTAGTAAAGGAAAGTTAAAAAAAGAATTTGACGATAAACTTGTAAATCTTATCAAATCCACAAAAGAGGATTTACAACAGGCAAAGGTTATAGAAGAATTGATGGATGACTATGATCTTGGGGTTATTGCACATCGAAAAGCAGCAGAAAGCATTCATTTTTATTTATTTAAGGAAGCTAGAATTCGTAAAGTATTATTAAAATAGCCTTTTAAGCATTCATAGAAGCAAAACAGGAAACATAAACTTTCATAGTTATTCTATTTAAGGAGGTAACCATATGTCATGGTTAGTAATTATGAGTATTTGTGTTCCTGTAGGGCTTCTTTTTCTTTATGTAATAATAAGACATGCTAAGCTAGGTAAAATATTAGAAGGATTATCTATATTTTGGTTTCGCTTTGCATTTGCTTTTCTATTATTGTTTATGATTCATTTAGGTATCGGTTATATAGGCTATAATGTGCCAATCAATCTGTTTTCAGTCCTAACAATTGCAGTTTTGGGTATCCCTGGCGTTTTAGGAATAACAGCTTTAATGTTTTTTTTATAAAAGACTTGCAATATAAATATATTATGGTATATTTAGAAAAGTCGCTAATACAACAACTTGAAACAAAAAATAAATAATTTTTATGTTGACAATTTGTTTGAGACATGATATTATATAAGAGTTGCTGTTAGGAAATAAATAATGGCAAATGAATGAACCTTGAAAACTGAACAAGCAAAACGTAATCAATCAAGTTTTAAGTAGCTAGCTTCAGTTAGTGAACAAAACAAAAATTTTGGACATCAAAATTGATGCCAGCAAAACAATTTGAGCAAATCAAATTTCTTTTTATGGAGAGTTTGATCCTGGCTCAGGACGAACGCTGGCGGCGTGCCTAATACATGCAAGTCGAGCGAACAGAGAAGGAGCTTGCTCCTTCGACGTTAGCGGCGGACGGGTGAGTAACACGTGGGCAACCTACCCTATAGTTTGGGATAACTCCGGGAAACCGGGGCTAATACCGAATAATCTCTTATGCTTCATGGTAAAAGACTAAAAGACGGTTTCGGCTGTCGCTATAGGATGGGCCCGCGGCGCATTAGCTAGTTGGTGAGGTAATGGCTCACCAAGGCGACGATGCGTAGCCGACCTGAGAGGGTGATCGGCCACACTGGGACTGAGACACGGCCCAGACTCCTACGGGAGGCAGCAGTAGGGAATCTTCCACAATGGGCGAAAGCCTGATGGAGCAACGCCGCGTGAGTGAAGAAGGTTTTCGGATCGTAAAACTCTGTTGTAAGGGAAGAACAAGTACAGTAGTAACTGGCTGTACCTTGACGGTACCTTATTAGAAAGCCACGGCTAACTACGTGCCAGCAGCCGCGGTAATACGTAGGTGGCAAGCGTTGTCCGGAATTATTGGGCGTAAAGCGCGCGCAGGCGGTCCTTTAAGTCTGATGTGAAAGCCCACGGCTCAACCGTGGAGGGTCATTGGAAACTGGGGGACTTGAGTGCAGAAGAGGAAAGTGGAATTCCAAGTGTAGCGGTGAAATGCGTAGAGATTTGGAGGAACACCAGTGGCGAAGGCGACTTTCTGGTCTGTAACTGACGCTGAGGCGCGAAAGCGTGGGGAGCAAACAGGATTAGATACCCTGGTAGTCCACGCCGTAAACGATGAGTGCTAAGTGTTAGGGGGTTTCCGCCCCTTAGTGCTGCAGCTAACGCATTAAGCACTCCGCCTGGGGAGTACGGTCGCAAGACTGAAACTCAAAGGAATTGACGGGGGCCCGCACAAGCGGTGGAGCATGTGGTTTAATTCGAAGCAACGCGAAGAACCTTACCAGGTCTTGACATCCCGTTGACCACTGTAGAGATATAGTTTCCCCTTCGGGGGCAACGGTGACAGGTGGTGCATGGTTGTCGTCAGCTCGTGTCGTGAGATGTTGGGTTAAGTCCCGCAACGAGCGCAACCCTTGATCTTAGTTGCCATCATTTAGTTGGGCACTCTAAGGTGACTGCCGGTGACAAACCGGAGGAAGGTGGGGATGACGTCAAATCATCATGCCCCTTATGACCTGGGCTACACACGTGCTACAATGGACGATACAAACGGTTGCCAACTCGCGAGAGGGAGCTAATCCGATAAAGTCGTTCTCAGTTCGGATTGTAGGCTGCAACTCGCCTACATGAAGCCGGAATCGCTAGTAATCGCGGATCAGCATGCCGCGGTGAATACGTTCCCGGGCCTTGTACACACCGCCCGTCACACCACGAGAGTTTGTAACACCCGAAGTCGGTGAGGTAACCTTTTGGAGCCAGCCGCCGAAGGTGGGATAGATGATTGGGGTGAAGTCGTAACAAGGTAGCCGTATCGGAAGGTGCGGCTGGATCACCTCCTTTCTAAGGATATTTACGGAAGGTTTCATCGAGGATGAAACAATGATTACGTTTTGCGTTCAGTTTTGAAGGTTCATTCTTTCTGAATGAAACACTTCATATATGTGCTCCTGTCGCTACACTTTCGTCGCAAAGCTGCGAAGAAGTAGAAGCAGGCAGTAGCTTTGTTCTTTGAAAACTGGATAAAACGACATTGAAATTGTAACAAGCTGTTTTTGTGCGAAAGCGCAGCGACAGCAACAAACACATTTATTTTTTAAGTTTTTTTAGGCTTAGTAACTTGGTTAAGTTATTAAGGGCGCACGGCGAATGCCTTGGCACTAGGAGCCGATGAAGGACGGCACTAACACCGATATGCTTCGGGGAGCTGTAAGTGAGCTTTGATCCGGAGATTTCCGAATGGGGGAACCCACTACGTTTAATCGCGTAGGATCTTGACGTGAATTCATAGCGTCTTGAAGGCAGACCCAGGGAACTGAAACATCTAAGTACCTGGAGGAAGAGAAAGAAAAATCGATTCCCTGAGTAGCGGCGAGCGAAACGGGAAGAGCCCAAACCAAGAGGCTTGCCTCTTGGGGTTGTAGGACACTCTATACGGAGTTACAAAAGAGCGAGTTAGATGAAGCGACTTGGAAAGGTCCGCCAGAGCAGGTAACAGCCCTGTAGTCGAAAGTTCGTTCTCTCCAGAGTGGATCCTGAGTACGGCGGAACACGTGAAATTCCGTCGGAATCCGGGAGGACCATCTCCCAAGGCTAAATACTACCTAGTGACCGATAGTGAACCAGTACCGTGAGGGAAAGGTGAAAAGCACCCCGGAAGGGGAGTGAAAGAGATCCTGAAACCGTGTGCCTACAAGTAGTTAGAGCCCGTTAATGGGTGATAGCGTGCCTTTTGTAGAATGAACCGGCGAGTTACGATTACGTGCAAGGTTAAGCTGTAGAAGGCGGAGCCGCAGCGAAAGCGAGTCTGAATAGGGCGAAATAGTACGTGGTCGTAGACCCGAAACCAGGTGATCTACCCATGTCCAGGGTGAAGGTAAGGTAACACTTACTGGAGGCCCGAACCCACGCACGTTGAAAAGTGCGGGGATGAGGTGTGGGTAGCGGAGAAATTCCAATCGAACCTGGAGATAGCTGGTTCTCTCCGAAATAGCTTTAGGGCTAGCCTCGTGATGAGAATACTGGAGGTAGAGCACTGTTTGGACGAGGGGGCCATCCCGGTTTACCGAATTCAGACAAACTCCGAATGCCAGATATTTATACACGGGAGTCAGACTGCGAGTGATAAGATCCGTAGTCAAAAGGGAAACAGCCCAGACCACCAGCTAAGGTCCCCAAGTAATCGTTAAGTGGAAAAGGATGTGGCGTTGCACAGACAACCAGGATGTTGGCTTAGAAGCAGCCATCATTTAAAGAGTGCGTAATAGCTCACTGGTCGAGTGACGCTGCGCCGAAAATGTATCGGGGCTAAACGATTCACCGAAGCTGTGGATTGACATCTACGATGTCAGTGGTAGGAGAGCGTTCTAAGGGCGTTGAAGTCAGACCGGAAGGACTGGTGGAGCGCTTAGAAGTGAGAATGCCGGTATGAGTAGCGAAAGACGGGTGAGAATCCCGTCCACCGTATGACTAAGGTTTCCTGAGGAAGGCTCGTCCGCTCAGGGTTAGTCGGGACCTAAGCCGAGGCCGATAGGCGTAGGCGATGGACAACAGGTTGATATTCCTGTACCACCTCCTCACCGTTTGAGAAATGGGGGGACGCAGGAGGATAGGGTAAGCGCGCTGTTGGATATGCGCGTCCAAGCAGATAGGCGTGTGTGTAGGCAAATCCGCACACTGTAACGCCAAGCTGTGATGGCGAGTCCGTATGGACGAAGTTCCTGATTTCACACTGCCAAGAAAAGCCTCTATCGAGGTGAGAGGTGCCCGTACCGCAAACCGACACAGGTAGTCGAGGAGAGAATCCTAAGGTGTGCGAGAGAACTCTCGTTAAGGAACTCGGCAAAATGACCCCGTAACTTCGGGAGAAGGGGTGCTCTGATAGGGTGAAAGCCCGAGAGAGCCGCAGTGAATAGGCCCAGGCGACTGTTTAGCAAAAACACAGGTCTCTGCAAAACCGTAAGGTGACGTATAGGGGCTGACGCCTGCCCGGTGCTGGAAGGTTAAGAGGAGTGGTTAGCGCAAGCGAAGCTGCGAATTGAAGCCCCAGTAAACGGCGGCCGTAACTATAACGGTCCTAAGGTAGCGAAATTCCTTGTCGGGTAAGTTCCGACCCGCACGAAAGGCGTAACGATCTGGGCACTGTCTCAACGAGAGACTCGGTGAAATTATAGTACCTGTGAAGATGCAGGTTACCCGCGACAGGACGGAAAGACCCCGTGGAGCTTTACTGTAGCCTGATATTGAATTTTGGTACAACTTGTACAGGATAGGTAGGAGCCAGAGATCTCGGAGCGCCAGCTTCGAAGGAGGCGTCGGTGGGATACTACCCTGGTTGTATTGAAATTCTAACCCATGCCCCTAAGCGGGGCAGGAGACAGTGTCAGGCGGACAGTTTGACTGGGGCGGTCGCCTCCTAAAAGGTAACGGAGGCGCCCAAAGGTTCCCTCAGAATGGTTGGAAATCATTCGTAGAGTGTAAAGGCACAAGGGAGCTTGACTGCGAGACCTACAAGTCGAGCAGGGTCGAAAGACGGGCTTAGTGATCCGGTGGTTCCGCATGGAAGGGCCATCGCTCAACGGATAAAAGCTACCCCGGGGATAACAGGCTTATCTCCCCCAAGAGTCCACATCGACGGGGAGGTTTGGCACCTCGATGTCGGCTCATCGCATCCTGGGGCTGTAGTCGGTCCCAAGGGTTGGGCTGTTCGCCCATTAAAGCGGTACGCGAGCTGGGTTCAGAACGTCGTGAGACAGTTCGGTCCCTATCCGTCGTGGGCGTAGGAAATTTGAGAGGAGCTGTCCTTAGTACGAGAGGACCGGGATGGACACACCGCTGGTGTACCAGTTGTCTTGCCAAAGGCATCGCTGGGTAGCTATGTGTGGACGGGATAAGTGCTGAAAGCATCTAAGCATGAAGCCCCCCTCAAGATGAGATTTCCCATTACGCAAGTAAGTAAGATCCCTCAAAGACGATGAGGTAGATAGGTTCGAAGTGGAAGTGTGGCGACACATGGAGCTGACGAATACTAATCGATCGAGGACTTAACCAAAATGTTTAAACCATTCAATGCACCGTTTATCCAGTTTTGAAAGAATAACCCTTTCAAAAAAGTTTTAAGATACGATATATTTTGAAGCTTTAAAAAAGGAACTTCTGCTAAGAACGCAACATCCGTGTTGCAACGCAGAAGCCAGCACATCCATGTGCAAGTCTAGTGATAATGGCAAAGAGGTCACACCCGTTCCCATCCCGAACACGGAAGTTAAGCTCTTTCGCGCCGATGGTAGTTGGGGGCTTCCCCCTGCGAGAGTAGGACATCGCTAGGCCAACAAAAGCAGTCAGCATATAGAGCTGACTGCTTTTTTGTATGTGTGGTGTACATATTATATTAGACTATCTAGGCTCTATGAAGGAAAAGATAGTTACTTAATTTTAGATAACTGTAAGAATAGCCAAAGAGCTCATAACACAGAAAATTGGTCGGAAAAATTAGCTGTGAGAGGTCAAAGTAGTGGTGAGACATCATGAGGGGACCTATTACTCATACGAATAACAAACTTCTGAATGGGTTAATCGTTCAAAACAATAGTTATAGAACCTCAAATAATTTTTTCCAGTCTTCCTAATAGAACAATTTTAAATAAGGAGTTTCAAAGTGATATAAGATATATAATAAAAATATTGATTCCACTACTTTTAATGAGTAATATAGTCAATTATTAAAGAGGACTGTAGGAAAGTTAGATACACTTTGATTTTCCTACAGCCTCTTATAATTTTTAATTATAAAAGTGAAAACCTTATGTATTTATAAACCTATAAAATGTTGGAATTTAATTAAATAACATGAATATATAAAGGGGCAAAATACATTGGCGACGGGACAATATTGTGAAGACATTAATATTGAGAAAGAAAAATTGCAGGAGTTTACTCAAAATAAAGGAGAATGGGCAGTTTTAATTCCAGGTTATTGACATCGCGAGTTTCTAAATGAACAAGATATGATTTGGGTCTTTCAAGGTGATTTTGGTATTATTCAAAAGGCTGTAAAAGTAGAACTTAAGGTGAAACAATCAGATCCAGATCAACTTTTATTTGATTTAGTAGGATTATCAGACCTGATAAATGGTGATGGGTTATTTGAAATAAAAGAAAGCGAAAATCAATCATATCAGCCGGTTGGGAATTTAACCATGAAGGCTAGTGGTTTTTTAGCAGGAATAATGAACCCTGTGTTAGAAAGATTTGTACCACAGCTAGTAGAGCAACTAGTAAAAGAAATAGCTATAAAGGTAGGGAAAAAATAGTTTTATTGAGTGAACCGACCCTAACAGATAAAGGTCGGTTTTTTATGATAAGGTAATTTATTAAATAAATTGTGTATAGATGAAGGAGAGCTTTGTTATCATGTTAGAATCCCGTATAATTAAAAGAAGAATATAACGAAAATGGGTGTTTGTTGTGCAAAAGAAAAAACCGATTATCGAGGGTTTAGAACGTTTTCGTCAGCAGCAAAATATATCCTTTCATGTGCCAGGACATAAGCATGGCGAGTTATCCCATCTCCCACAAGCATTTAAAGATGTGATGCGTTATGATGTAACAGAGCTATCGGGGCTGGATGACTTACATTATCCTGAAGAAATGATAGGAGAGGCAGAAAATTTGTTGGCAAAGACATATGGAGCGATGAAGAGCTTTTTTTTAGTAGGAGGCTCAACAGTGGGAAATTTAGCAATGATTTATGCAACTTGCCAGGCAGGTGATACGATTATTGTTCAACGCAATGCGCATAAGTCTATTTTTCATGCGATTGAACTTGTTGGTGCAAAGCCTATATTTGTGTCACCACAATGGGATGAACGCACCTTAACGGCTACATATGTTACTTATAGAGATCTTAAAGAAGCTGTTGAGAGCTATTCAAAGGCCAAAGCAGTCGTGTTAACATATCCTACTTATTATGGGATGACTTCATCTGATATACAGCAACAGATCGCTTATTGTCAGGAAAAGGGGATTCCTGTCTTGGTAGATGAGGCACACGGTGCTCACTTCCATGCTTGTACTTTATTTCAACCATCCGCTTTATCATTTGGAGCTGATATCGTTGTACAATCAGCACATAAAACATTACCTGCAATGACAATGGCATCCTTTTTGCATGTCAATTCACAATTAATTGATGCAGATCGTATCCATTATTATTTACGCATGCTGCAATCCAGCAGTCCGTCTTATCTATTATTAGCGTCATTAGATGATGCCCGCCACTATGTACAGACATATATGGAGAGTGATGGGGCATATATAATAGAAAAAAAGAATCAATGGGTGGAAGCATTACGCTCAATTGGCTCATTGGAAGTCATTGAAGTAGATGATCCACTTAAATTATTACTACGTGTCAATGGCTATAGTGGTTTTCAATTACAGCAAGTATTAGAGGCGCAGCATGTGTACGGGGAATTAGCTGATGCTAATCAAGTATTACTAATGCTCCCTTTACTTAAGCAAGGACACACCTATCCATTTGCAGAAATACGTATTCGGATAAAAGAGGCGATAACAATGCTTGTCGATACAGAAAAAACAGCTAGCAAAGCAGCACCACGAACTGCCTATCAGTTTGCACCTATTACTGAGCCTATGTACACATTTAATGAGATTGCATCATTAAATAAAGAGTGGTTACCCTATATGCGTACAATAGGACGGATTGCGGCAAGTATGATTATTCCATATCCTCCTGGTATTCCACTTCTTGTTCCTGGAGAAAAGATAACAGTGGCAAAGCTAAGTCAACTAGAGGAGTTACTAGCAGTAGGTGCGACATTTCAGGGACATCATCGTTTAACAGAAAAAATGATTCAGGTCATTAAATAGTTGGAGGCAATAACAGCATGAATAGTAATTTATTTATTACATTTGAAGGTCCAGAGGGAGCTGGTAAAACAACAGTTATTCAAAAAATAGCAAAGCGGCTTGCACAAGAAAATATTGATGTGTTAGCAACCAGAGAACCAGGTGGTATCGAAATTGCTGAAAAAATAAGAACGATTATTTTAAATCCTGCACATACAGCTATGGACGAGCGAACAGAGGCATTGTTATATGCCGCTGCAAGAAGTCAGCATTATTTTGAAAAAGTTCGACCTGCTTTAGATGCTGGCAAGCTGGTAATATGTGATCGTTTTATTGATTCATCATTAGCCTATCAAGGTTATGCAAGGGGAATAGGTGTGGATGAGGTGCTTTCCATTAATGAGTTTGCTATTGGTAAAAAACTGCCTGATGTAACCATTTTGTTTGATCTTCCACCAGAGGTTGGTTTAGCACGTATTCATGCAACTGGAGGTCGTGAAGTAAATCGTTTAGATATTGAAAGTGTAGCCTTTCATGAAAAGGTTCGTTCTGGGTATTTACAACTCGTGGAGCAATACCCAGAACGTATACGTGTGGTGAATGCAGAGCAAGATATCGAGGATGTTGTTGAAGAAGTATGGTCATTATTATTGAAGGCAATGCAGTAAATGCATGAAGTTGTCTACAACATTGTGATATAATGATATTATCCATTATTTTATCTTTATACAGATAAAAGCCCTGACGACTGATGTTATGTTTTTCCTGCGCAAAGCTCGAAAAAATCTAAAGGTAGTCATACCAAGGTGTATTTTATCTGTCTCAACATGGTATAAGAAATTGTTTTAGATGAATTTTATAAAAGGGGTGAGTGCGAATGAAGTTAGTCGTAGCTGTAGTGCAAGATCAGGATAGCAGCCGTTTATCGAATGCTTTAACGAAAAATCAATTTCGTGCAACTAAATTAGCGAGCACAGGAGGATTTTTACGTTCTGGAAATACGACGTTTCTTATAGGAACTGAAGACTCTCTCATACCCAAACTTTTAGATATAATTCGGGATAATTGTCGAGCACGAGAGCAAATGGTTGCACCAGTTTCTCCATTAGGTGGAAATGCTGATTCCTATATTCCTTATCCAGTAGAGGTTGAGGTAGGAGGAGCTACTGTTTTCGTTTTACCGATTGAGCAATTCCATCATTTTTAATATAGTAGAAATTTAAATATGAGGCTGATTGGTGTAAAGCCTTCAGCCTATGCTTTACCAGCTTGATACAATTGTGCTCAGGAGAAATCAATAAAGATAGTGGGGCGAAAACAGCTTGAAAATTAATCAAGATATACGCGTTGGAGTAAATACCAATCATAAAGAGCCACTACAAAATAATAATCAAAATAACCGTTTTGGAGATATGGTCGTTAAGCAGGGCACTAAGCTACAAACCGATCAATTAACACGTTTATTAGGTGATATTTCTACTGCTGGTGATCGCGTTGCAAGATCACGTAATTTACGAGAACTTGCTAGGTTTAAAATGCTTGTTAAACGCTTTTTACAAGAGACGGTGGAACATGGTATGGAGTTGAAGCAATCACATACTTGGAATCGTTTTGGTGAGGGACGACGCTTAAAAATTATTGACACGATTGATGCACGTCTACTAGAGCTTACCGAGGATATTTTAAATGAAGAAAAAGAAGCGGTTGACCTGCTCGATAAAATTGGTGAGATTAAAGGCTTACTAATTAATTTATATATGTAAAACCCGTGTCTCCCTGTTAAAGATAGATGCGGGCTTTTTTCAAATATTGATTTGTAGAGAAGATTTGAAGCACTGCAATATTTCTAAACAAAAGTGAAAAGACACTTTAGGTATAGATATAGGAAGGATTTTAATATATGGGCAAGAATGTTGAAGAGCTATTCACACTACAACCAGTCGTAATGAGGCAACTTCAAACGATTTTTGACAAACATAGATTAGCACATGCATATATTTTTGAGGGTGAAAAAGGGACAGGCAAGGCGCATATTATGCACTTTTTTGTCAAATTAATGCTATGTGAGCACCCGAATAACAATGTTCCATGTGAAACATGTCGAAATTGCAGACGTGTTGAATCGGGAAATCATCCAAATGTTCATCAAATTTCTCCAGAAGGTCAATTTATAAAAATTGATCAGATACGAGAATTAATTGGAGAGATGAAAATGATGGGCGTGGAGGAAGGACGGAAAATTTATGTACTTCATCATGCAGACCGTCTTAATATAGCTTCCGCCAATATGATTCTTAAATTTTTGGAGGAGCCAGATGGAGAGGTTACTGCGATTTTATTAACAGAGCAAATGCAATCCATACTTCCAACAATCCGGTCTCGCTGCCAACATATCAAATTTCAAAAACTGCCACGTCATGTTTTGTTAAAACATTTACAGGACAATCATATTTCTTCTGCAATGGCTTCAACAGTAAGTATGATGACAAATGAGCTTGAAATGGCTCTATTCTTAGCAAATGATGATGAGTTTGCACTTGCTCGAAAAACAGTGTTAAAATTAGTAGAGGCCATTCAGCAAAATGTACATGAAGCAATGCTTATTGTCTATGACGAATGGCTACCCCATTTTAAAGAAAAAAGCGAGATGGAGCAAGCATTGGATTTACTATTATTTGCTTACCGTGATATAGTGTCAATAAAAGCTAATCCCGAAGCAGCTTGTACTTATCCAGACATGTTATCGCTATTTAAAGAAGTTGCGCTACATTCCACTTATGAAAAATTATCTAAGCAAATGGAATCTATTTTACAGGCGCGCGCTTCACTACAGCGTAACATGAATAGGACGTTATTGATGGAGCAGTTAATGCTAAATCTGCAGGAGGGATATACATTTGTATAATGTAGTAGGAGTCCGCTTTAAAAAAGCGGGTAAAATATATTATTTTGATCCAGCATCATTTCCACTAGAAGATAGCCAGTATGTGATTGTTGAAACAGCTCGCGGCATAGAGTATGGTAAAGTAGTTGTTCCTCAAAAAGTAGTAGGTGATAATGATGTTGTATTACCACTTAAACAGGTGCTTCGACCGGCGGATGAGCGTGATCGTATACAAGTAGAGGAAAATGCGGCAGAATCGAAGCGTGCATTTGAACTTGCAAGTACAAAGATTACTGAGCATAAGCTAGAAATGAAGCTTGTAGATGTTGAGTATACATTTGATCGTAATAAAATTATTTTTTACTTTACGGCTGAAGGACGAGTAGATTTTAGAGATCTTGTAAAGGATTTAGCTTCCGTTTTTAGAACACGTATTGAACTTCGCCAAATTGGTGTGCGTGACGAAGCAAAGCTATTAGGTGGCATTGGTCCATGTGGTCGAATGCTTTGTTGTTCCACATTTTTAGGTGATTTTGATCCTGTATCTATTAAAATGGCGAAAGATCAAAACTTATCGTTAAACCCTTCAAAAATATCAGGTCTTTGCGGTCGCTTAATGTGTTGTTTGAAATATGAAAATGATGAATATGAAGAAGCAAAAGAGGGCATGCCAGATGTAGGTGAAATTACAATGACACCAGATGGCCGTGGTAAAGTAGTAGGCTTAAATGTGCTGGAAAGACTCATTCAAGTATATTTACAGGAGCAAGAACGTACGATTGAGTATACATTAGAAGAACTACTAGCATGCGAAAAAAATCTTATATAAGATAGAGAATTTAACGAGGTGGCTTGGGTGAAGGACCGTAATTTCTTAGATACCGTTATGGAGTTCGAACAACAGCTCGAAGCAATGCAGGAGCAATTTGGTGCATTGAAACAATTTGTAGCGCTAATGATGGAAGAACATAAAGCGCTTGAAACAGAAAATCATCATCTTCGTACACGACTAGAAGAACTACTTTCTAACACAAACTCCGTACAAGCTGCTGAAGTAAAGAAAGAGAGTCCGCTAGATATAGGTGAAGGTTATGATAACCTAGCACGTCTATACCAAGAAGGCTTCCATGTTTGTCATGTTCATTTTGGAAGTTCACGTAAAGGTGAAGATTGTCTGTTTTGCCTATCATTTTTAAATAAACAAAATGTGTAATACAAGGCTGATTCCCACTACGGTGGTATCAGTCTTTTATTTTGTAACATAGGAGGAGTATGCATGGAAAAATGGCTAAAAGGTGATGAGCGATTAGATTATTTGCTGGCTGAGGATTTGCGTATTATTCAAAGCCCCTCTGTCTTTTCATTTTCATTAGATGCGGTGTTGCTTTCGAAATTTGTCAATATTCCATATCATAAGGGAAAAATCGTTGATTTATGCTCTGGCAATGGCGTTATACCGCTCTTTTTAAGTGGGCGTACAAAGGGGCAAATAACGGGAGTAGAAATTCAGCCGCGTTTATTTGATATGGCAGAGAGAAGCATTCGTTATAACCAGCTAGAACATCAAATTCAAATGATGCTTGGCGATGTAAAAGAAGTACCGAAGCAGCTAGGCATTGAAAAATTCGACGTTGTGACCTGTAACCCGCCTTATTTTTTAGCACATGAGGCCAGTGATAAAAATTTAAGTGAGCACTATGCTATCGCACGTCATGAACTATATTTAACATTAGAAGAAGCGATTCAAGCAGCGAGTAAATTACTAAAGCAGGGTGGGAAGGCAGCATTTGTTCATCGACCTGGTCGTTTATTAGATATTGTGACAGCCATGCGTGCTAATCGTTTAGAGCCGAAACGGATGCAACTTATTTACCCGAAAGAAGGAAAAGAGGCAAATACATTATTAATAGAAGGAATCAAGGATGGAAAGCCAGATTTAAAAATATTACCGCCTTTATATGTTTATAATGACAATAACGAATATACAGATGAAGTGAGAGACATTCTTTATGGAAAAGAGCAATAATCATTACTTTTATGTGTTAGAGTGTGCTGATCATACTCTTTATGCAGGGTATACAAATAATATCGAAAAACGACTTGCTGTACATAATGCTGGTAAAGGGGCAAAATATACAAGAGCTAGAGGACCAGTAAAATGTATTTATAAGGAAGTGTTTGCAACCAAGCAAGAAGCGATGCGTGCGGAATATGCTTTTAAGCAATTAACGAGAGAGCAAAAAATAAATTATATAAGGAGGGATGAATCATGAAATCACAAAAAAGTACAATGCAGGATAAGCTAGGTTGCTTATATCTTGTAGGAACACCAATTGGTAATTTAGAGGATATAAGTGTACGAGCACTGCGTATTTTAAAGGAAGCAGATATGATTGCAGCAGAGGATACGAGGAATACGAAAAAGCTTTGTAATTACTTTGATATTGAAACACCTTTAATGAGTTATCATGAACATAATTTAGTTGTAGGTGGAGAAAAATTGTTAGCTTTACTGCATGAAGGGAAAACCATAGCATTAGTAAGTGATGCAGGCTTACCATGTATTTCTGATCCAGGCGCAGACATTGTTGAAAAAGCTATTGCGCAAAATTTCCCTGTTGTGCCAATACCAGGTCCAAATGCAGCGCTCTCCGCATTAATTGCTTCAGGGTTGACACCACAGCCATTTTTCTTTTATGGATTTTTGAACCGTGGAAAAAAAGAGCGTCGCCAGCAATTAGAGCAGTTAAAAAAGCGTCAAGAAACCATTTTATTATATGAAGCACCACATCGCTTAAAGGATACACTAAAGGATATGGAAGCAATCCTGGGGAATCGTCGCATCGTCTTAGCTAGGGAGCTAACAAAGAAATTTGAAGAATTTTTGCGTGGCACACTGGCTGAAGCTGTAGAATGGTCACAAACAGAGGAGATACGAGGAGAATTTTGTATTGTTTTAGAAGGCAATCGTGATGTTGAAGAGGAGAGTCAGGAAGAAGCATATTGGCATACAATGTCTATCATTGAGCATGTTGATTACTTGATTCATCAATCAAATAAAACATCAAAAGAGGCAATTAAGGAAGTAGCAAAACTACGACAAGTAGCAAAGCGGGATATTTATAATGAATACCATACCAATTAGTCGTAAGGAGTTGCCTAAAAAGGTGACTCTTTCTTTTTTGGAAAATTGAAAATAATTGAAAATGATAGTATTATTAACATAAAAAGGTTTGAAATTTAAAAAATGGTTGTTATTTTAATATGCATTATAAGTTAATTAAAGTAATTTATAGAGAAAGGCTATAAAAAAGTTAGCATAAATATTATAAGTAATTTGTCATATGGGTATATTACAATATATAAATCAAAACTAGTAGCATTTCCCAGAAATAGAGCAAAAGATAAAAAAACACCTAAACCACTATGTTGATTTAGGTGTATAATTATTATTTTTTTAAGTTATTTTGAATTTCTTTTACTAACATTTCAGCGCCTTCTGGGCTTAAAATTAATTTGCCTCCAACTAGACGAAGGTTATCATCTGAAACTTCACCAGTAACAGCACATGTCATATTTGGCATATATTTTTTTAGGATAATCTTGTCATCATCCACATAGATTTCCAAAGCGTCCTTTTCAGCAATACCTAGCGTACGGCGTAGCTCGATAGGAATTACTACACGTCCTAACTCATCGACTTTACGTACAATTCCTGTTGATTTCATAATAGTTTTCCTCCTAATTTATAAATGTTATATTGGTATTTCGTCAAATTTCGACATTATTTCTTTGTCTGATAGTTATCATACCAAGTAATGCCATAAACGTCAATTAATTAATACACTAATATTGGGTTTTATAAAAAATTTTTGGAGGAGATTGCAGGGTTTTTATTTTTTTTAAAAGGTTTTTATTAAATAATTTGATGACTAGTAAAAAAGATTCTTAATTAAGTAAGTAAATGGGTTTAATATATTATTCGACAATTTTCGCAATTGATAAACTTTCATTGAAACGAATTTCGTACTTCGTTAGAATAGAAAGTATATTGTAAAACGATGGAGGCAGTTCTTGTGAGTGAACAACAAAAAACATTCTATATAACAACACCTATTTATTATCCAAGTGGGAAATTTCATATTGGTACGGCATATACAACGGTAGCATCGGATACGATGGCACGCTATAAACGCTTACGTGGCTATGATGTTCGTTTTTTAACAGGAATGGACGAGCATGGCCAAAAAATTCAAGAAAAAGCAGCTGAAGCGGGCAAACATCCTCAAGATTATGTAAATGAAATTGCAGATGCTGCGAAAAAACTTTGGGCTTTAATGGATATTTTATATGATGACTTTATTCAAACAACGCAAGAAAGACATACAAAGGCTGTCGCAAAGATTTTCCAAAAGTTTTTAGATAATGGTGATATTTACAAAGGCGAATATGAAGGCTGGTACTGTACACCTTGTGAATCATTCTTTACAGAGACTCAATTAGTTGATGGAAACTGTCCAGACTGTGGTCGTCCGGTACACAAGGTAAAAGAGGAATCGTACTTCTTTAATATGAAGAAATACGCAGATCGTTTATTGGCTTATTACGACGAAAACCTTGAATTTATTGAGCCAGAATCACGAAAAAATGAAATGATTAATAATTTCATTAAGCCAGGGCTAGAAGATTTATCAGTGTCAAGAACGTCCTTCGACTGGGGGATTAAAGTACCCGGGGATCCAAAGCATGTTATTTATGTATGGGTGGATGCCTTAACAAACTATATTACATCTTTAGGCTATCTTTCAGAGGATGAAACATTATTCAACAAATATTGGCCAGCTGATGTGCATGTAGTAGGAAAAGATATTGTACGCTTCCATACGATTTATTGGCCAATCTTCTTAATGGCGCTGGATTTACCATTACCGAAAAAAGTATTTGCCCATGGTTTTATTATGATGAAGGACGGGAAAATGTCTAAATCAAAGGGCAATGTTATTTATCCTGAAATGTTGATTGAGCGATATGGACTAGATGCGACACGTTATTTCCTTTTACGCGAATTACCATTTGGCGCTGATGGCGTATTTTCACCGGAATCATTTATTGAACGTACAAATTTTGACCTTGCGAATGATTTAGGGAATTTATTGAATCGTACTATCTCAATGATTAATAAATATTTTGATGGTGTCATTCCTACAGAAAATCTTGAACCGACAGAATTTGATGTTGCATTACAAGAGCAGGCAAAGTCGGTACGTATTAAATATGAAGAAAGTATGGAAAAAATGCAATTTAGTGTCGTACTTGCGGATTTATGGACACTTGTATCACGAACAAATAAATATATAGATGAAACGCAACCTTGGGTATTGGCAAAGGAAGAAGCTGATAAACCGAAATTAGGATCTGTTATGCGAAACTTGGCAGAAAGTTTGCACCAAATTGCTGTCATGTTACAACCGTTTATGACATCTACCCCAAAACGCATTATTGATCAATTAGGATTAGATGACAAATTCTTAGCATGGGCTACTATTGAAACATTCGGCAATACTATTCCAACAAACATTAAAGTGGTAGAAAAAGGAATACCTATTTTCCCACGTTTAGAGAGTGAAATTGAAATTGCCTATATACGTGAGGAAATGCGTGGTTCTGTAAAAACACCTCAAGAGGAGGAAGCTAAAAAGACTTTAAAGGATGAGGAGATTCCAGAAATCCCTGAAATTACTATCGATGATTTTATGAAAATTGATTTGCGTGTGGCGACTGTTACGGCATGTGAGTCTGTTCCAAAAGCAGATAAATTATTAAAGCTTCAGGTTGATTTAGGATACGAGCAACGCCAAGTAGTTTCAGGGATTGCAAAATTTTATTCTCCTGATGAACTTATTGGCCAAAAAGTGATTGTGGTAGCTAACTTAAAACCAGTGAAACTTCGTGGTGAGTTATCCCAAGGAATGATTTTAGCTGGTGAAAAAGATGGAATTTTAAAATTAGCCTCAGTAGACCAAAAACTTGAAAATGGCGCAAAAGTAAAATGATAATGTAAAATAAGCCTGCCGAATTTAAAACATTCAGCAGGCTTTTCAAATTGATTAGAAAAATGGGATGTTTATTATTTTGAGATAATTTATTCATTTTAAAATTGACAAAAATATAGGTATATAGAACTGTTAACGGATCTGGAGCTTAAGTGGAATGTCACAATTGCGAATAGTTTGTAACGAAATTGTAATACTTACGAAAAATATGAAATAATAAATTTTAATAAAATCAATGTTAGGAGAATGAAAATGTTTATTGATACACATGTACATTTAAATGCAGATCAGTATGAGGAAGACCTTCAACAGGTGATTGATAGAGCTCTTGAAGCCAAAGTAGAAAAAATGGTTGTTATTGGTTTTGACCGTAAAACCATTGAAAGAACAATGCAATTGATTGAGCAGTACGATTTTGTTTATGGTGTTATTGGCTGGCACCCAGTAGATGCCATTGATTGTACGCAAGAAGATTTAGAGTGGATTGAACAATTAGCAGCACATCCAAAAATAGTTGGTATTGGTGAAACTGGCTTGGACTACTACTGGGATAAATCCCCGAAAGATGTCCAGCAAGCACTTTTCCGCAAACAAATTCAATTAGCACAAAAGATTAAATTGCCAATTATTATTCATAACAGAGATGCAACAGGAGATGTTGTGCAAATTTTACGAGAAGAAAATGCAGCATCCGTTGGAGGAGTTATGCACTGCTTTGGCGGTAGTGTAGAAACAGCCCGTGAATGTATCGCTATGAATTTTATGATTAGCCTTGGGGGACCAGTGACATTTAAAAATGCGCGTCTACCAAAGGAAGTGGCAACTGAAATACCTTTGGAGCACTTGATGATTGAAACAGACGCTCCGTATTTAGCACCACATCCATATCGAGGTAAGCGTAATGAACCCGCTTTTGTGCCACTAGTTGCAGAGGAAATTGCACGATTGAAAGGGTTGAAAATTGAGGAAATTGCACAAGCCACAACTACTAATGCGAAAAAATTTTTTGGGATTGACAAGTAACTAGCTAAGATGCCTCCAATACTGGGTTTGTGGTTGGCAAAAACACAGAAGTCAATTTACTGAGAAATACTTTCGGGTTGACAGTGCCAAAACTAGTCCGTATAATCCAACCTTGTATTAAGGAGGCGTTTTTTCATGTCAAATAATTCCATGAAAAACTTGTTCTTAGGATCATTGAGGAGTAAGCAAACAGTGATAAGAATTATTTCACTTGTCCTGTTTGTGTCTGTCATTTCTTTCGTGCTTTACCAAGGTACGAAAAAGGCCGTAAAGCTTGAAGCAAACGGAGAAACAATCGAAGTATCAACACATGCCAAAACTGTAGAACAATTATTACAAGATCAAGATATAGATGTAGCAGAGCATGATAAAGTCTCACCCTCTCTGAATACCAAAATTGTTAATGGATTAGCAATTACATGGGAACAGGCAAAAGAAGTAACAATTTCAGTTGATGGAAATCAGTCAAAAGTTTGGACAACTGAAACACTAGTGAAGGACATTTTGAAGGAAGCAAATATCGAAGTATCAGAACACGACTCCTTAGCACAAGGACTAGATACTGAGCTAGGCGAAGATAGCAAAATTGATATTCAAAAAGCGTTTCAAGTGGTGCTTGTTGATGGTGTAAACAAAAAACAAGTATGGTCCACTTCGACTACGGTCGCTAACTTTTTAAAACAACAAGGAATTCAGCTAAATGAATTCGATCGTGTCGACAATAACCCAGAGGACGTTATTACTCCAGCGAGTAAAATCACAGTAGTTCGCGTAGAAAAGGTTATCGATGTAGTGGAAGACTCTTTAGATTTCGCAGTTGAAAAGAAACAGGATGCTTCATTGCTAAAAGGAAAAGAAAAAGTAGTAACAGCAGGTGAGAAAGGATCCATTTCTCGTACCTATGAAGTTGTTAAAGAAAATGGTAAGGTTGTCGCTAAAAATTTACAATCTGAGAAAATAGTAAAAGAGCCGAAGACGAAAGTCGTTGCAGTTGGCACAAAAACAGTCGTTGCGAGTACAGCAACAACTGTCTCACGTGGTGCAGTGGAGCCGACGAATGGAAAGGAATTCTACGTAACGGCAACAGCCTATACACCCTATTGCAATGGATGTTCAGGGATATCGGCAACAGGTATTAATTTACGCTCAAATTCTGGCTTAAAGGTGATAGCAGTTGATCCGTCTGTTATTAAATTAGGCTCAAAGGTTTGGGTGGAGGGCTATGGCACAGCTATTGCTGCTGATACTGGGGGCGCTATTAAAGGTAATAAAATTGATGTACTTGTCCAAAGTGATGCTCAAGCACGTACCTGGGGACGTAAGAAAGTCCGTGTTAAAGTATTAAATTAAAAAAACTGTAAAATTAATCAAAATGTTTTTCACTGATGAAGCTTTCCTGTTTTGACTGGCGGGAAAGCTTTTTTTATTAAAATTGATAGATCCCAATATAGAACTTTCAAAGAGATGAATAGTTCCCTCTACTGATAGATAACAGGAGGCTTGCCTTGAATTTCTGTACAAACGGTAGCACACAGTTGTAAAATGGTCAGAAGATAAGGTAGAAAAGAGGAGCCTTTGTGCAAATTAAAGAAATCATTGTTGTTGAAGGAAAAGATGATACGACAGCTATTCAGCGAGCCGTACAAGCAGATACGATCGAAACAAATGGATCGGCTATATCAGCGGAGACATTGAAGCGAATCCAGCATGCACAGGAGAAGCGTGGTGTTATTGTATTTACCGATCCTGATTATCCTGGACGTCGGATACGTGCCATTATTGAGGAGCATGTTCAAGGAGTCAAGCATGCCTTTTTACCAAAAGCAAAAACAATTGCAAAGAACGGTAAAGGATTAGGAATTGAGCATGCAGCAGATAAGGATATTCGTGAAGCCCTACAACATGTATATACCCTAAATTATGATGTGCCAAACCAAGATGATATTACGCTGGAGGATTTAATGACAGCGCGTTTAATAGGTCATCCACAGGCGAAGCAGCGTCGTGAACGTTTGGGGGACATTTTAAATATTGGTGCAACAAATGGTAAACAGCTTCATAAACGATTGAAGATGTTTCAAATTACAGAACAGCAATTTGGTGCGGCGATTGCACAGTTAGATCAGGAGGAAGAGAATGCATAAAGATATAGCAACACCAATACGAACACAGGAAATTTTAAAAAAATATGGATTCTCATTTAAAAAAAGCTTAGGGCAAAATTTTTTAATTGATCCAAATATTTTACGAAATATAGTAAGTCATGCAAATTTAACAGAAAACAGCGGTGCCATTGAAGTTGGGCCTGGTATTGGTGCATTAACTGAGCATTTGGCGAGAAATGCTAAAAAGGTTGTTGCCTTTGAAATTGACCAACGATTATTGCCTGTACTAAATGATACACTTAGCCCATATAATAATGTATCAATTGTTCATGCTGATATTTTAAAGGCAGATGTTGCAAAGGTTATTACTGAGGAGATGCCAGAAATTGAGGATATTATGGTTGTTGCTAATTTACCTTACTATGTAACAACACCCATTTTAATGAAATTACTTAATGACCGACTACCGATTCGCGGCTTCGTTGTCATGATGCAAAAGGAAGTGGCAGATCGAATAACGGCTAAGCCAGGGACGAAGGAATACGGCTCATTATCGATTGCGATTCAATATTATGTGAAGGCGGATATTGCGATGACTGTGCCAAAGACCGTTTTTATGCCGCAGCCAAATGTTGATTCTGCCGTTATTCGTCTTATTAAGCGCGATGAACCACCAGTTAAAGTTATAGATGAGGATTTTTTATTTGTCGTAACACGTGCATCATTTGTACAACGAAGAAAAACGATCTACAATAACTTGCAATCAGGTTTGCCAAATGGGAAGGCACAAAAGGAACTGATATTAGAAGCACTAGCAGTTGCTAATATAGAGCCGACCCGTCGAGGAGAAACACTTACAATTCAGGAGTTTGGGAAATTAGCGGATGCTCTATATCCTGTCTTTGCAAAGTAAAAAATTTGTTAACATTTTTTCTTAAATGTAAAAAAATATCTATATTTTTATAAAAAATAAGTTGACAAAATTTATTGAAGGCTGATAAAATATTATATTTTGTTGACATTTTTGGGCGTATCGTTTATACTGGTTATTAGTGAGGTGTAAGCGAAAATGCCAAAAACTTTAGCGGACATTAAAAAGTCGTTGGATTGTCATTTGGGTAAACGTTTGCAATTGAAAGCAAACGGTGGTCGCAAGAAAACGGTTGAGTGTGCAGGGATATTACGCGAGACATATCGCGCCATCTTTGTAGTAGAACTCGATCAAGAAGACAATACGTGTAAGCGCGTATCGTATAGTTACACAGATATTTTAACTGAAGCAGTAGAGATTACATTTTTAGACGAAGCAAAAGCTGCTGTCGCAAAATAGTTTCTAGTACTTATTTCTATATTTTAGGAACACTCATGTATGTTAAAAACTACATGAGTGTTTTGCGTTTTCATGGGCATACTAAATTCGTCAGCTGTTAAAGGAGGAGTTACTATGCCTAGAAAAGGTATCATGTCACCTCGATTAAAAGAAGAGATCGCAAAAGAGCTTGGATTTTATGATGTTGTGCAAAGAGAAGGCTGGGGCGGCATAAAAGCTCGTGATGCTGGTAATATGGTGAAACGTGCCATTGAAATGGCTGAACGAGCAAGTAGTGAGCAGGAACGTAAGTAAACTACGCTTATCTTGAAACAGCAGGGATAAAAATTCTTACAAACACAACAAATACAGCTGACAACAGAGAACCGTTACACCGAACAGGGTATACGGTTCTTTTTTTCCATTTTCGTATGACCAATATGGTAAAATAAAATGAAAAATCTTACGCGACAATAAACTTTTATTTTGATTTAGCAGATATACAAATGCCCACTGAGTCAAGGTAAAGCTGCCAGCGGATGTCATGAATTTAGAAAAGGAGCTTTTTAAGCAGCTTCAAAAGTTCGAATGTAAGGACACGAGGCGTTGTTGATGCGTGAGCGATAAGGGAGGAAGAAAAATGCTTTATGTAAAGGCGCCTGCAAAAATTAATTTAACATTAGATGTACTTTATAAAAGACCAGATAATTTTCACGAAGTTGAGATGGTCATGACAACAGTCGATTTGGCTGATCGCATAAGTCTTGAATCTCGAGAAGATGGCGTGATTCAAATTATTTCAACAGATAATTTTGTGCCCACTGACCATCGTAATTTTGCTTATCAGGCAGCGCGTCTTATCAAAGATACATACGGCATTAGACAAGGTGTATCCATTACCATTGAAAAGGAGATTCCTATTGCGGCAGGGCTAGCGGGTGGAAGTAGTGATGCGGCTGCTACATTAAAGGGCTTAAATGAGCTATGGGAATTAGGTTTATCCATAGATGAACTAGCTGAGCTAGGGGCTAAAATTGGTTCAGATGTTTCGTTTTGTGTCTATGGTGGCACAGCATTAGCTACAGGGCGTGGAGAGATCATAGAAGAATTACCAGCACCTCCTAATTGTTGGGTTGTCTTAGCTAAGCCGAAAATTGGTGTCTCAACGGCTGAAGTATATGGAGGGTTAAAGGTCGAAGGGCTGAAACATCCAAATACAAAGCAAATGATACGTGCAATTGGCATAAAGGATTATGAGCTAATGTGTACTTCACTAGGAAATGTTTTAGAAACTGTAACATTTAAGCTTCATCCAGAAGTGGTGATGTTAAAGGAGCAAATGAAGCGTTTTGGGGCTGATGCTACATTAATGAGTGGAAGTGGTCCAACTGTGTTTGGTTTAGTGGATAGTGAAGCCCGTGTCAGTCGTATTTATAATGGCTTACGTGGCTTTTGTGAGGAAGTTTATGCAGTGCGGATTTTAGGTGAGCGAAATACACTTGCTTAAAAACGCATATTTGTGTTAATTTTACCTATAAATATTCGTGTTTAGGAGAGGATCGCGTGAAATGGAAGCGTAGTGAACGACTAGTTGATATGACGTACTATTTACTAGAACATCCACACCAATTGATCCCGCTAACTTATTTTTCAGAACTATATCAATCTGCAAAATCGTCCATTAGTGAGGATTTAACGATTGTAAAAGAAACCTTTGAAGAAAAGGGAATCGGGTTATTGATGACAGTGCCAGGCGCAGCAGGAGGCGTAAAATATATTCCGAAAATGTCCGAGGCAGAAGTACGTTTAGTAATTCAGGATTTAAAGGCAGAGCTAGAACATTCAGATCGATTGTTACCAGGTGGCTATTTATTTATGACAGATTTGCTGGGCAATCCAGATTTAATTAACCGTGTAGGGAAGGTCTTTGCCTCTGCTTTTGCAGATCAGCAAATAGATGTGATTATGACGGTTGCAACGAAAGGTATATCGATTGCCCATGCCATTGCAAGACATTTAAATGTACCTGTAGTGGTTGTCAGAAGAGATAGTAAAGTAACAGAGGGCTCTACAGTTAGTATTAATTATGTATCTGGTTCTTCCAGAAGAATTCAGACAATGGTATTATCAAAAAGAAGCATGAAAAGTGGACAACGTGTGTTAATTACTGACGACTTTATGAAGGTCGGTGGTACAATGAATGGCATGAAAAATCTATTAGAGGAATTTGATTGTCAGCTAGCAGGCATTGCGGTGCTTGTGGAGGCGGAGCATGCGGATGAAACATTAGTAGATGATTACTATTCACTTGTAAAGCTTCATGAGGTGAATGAAAAAGATCGAACAATTGCATTAAGTGAAGGTAACTATTTTTCTAAAAGGGGACATGACAAATGAAAGTAGTAGCAACGACAAACGCACCAGCAGCAATCGGACCATATTCACAAGGGATTATTGTTAACGGAATGTTTTATAGCTCAGGTCAAATTCCGTTAACAGCAACAGGCGACTTAGTGGAAGGCGATATAACTGTACAAACAAATCAAGTATTTGCTAATATAAAAGCAGTTTTAGCGGAAGCTGGAACTTCTTTAGATAATGTTGTGAAAACAACGGTCTTTATGAAGGACATGAACGACTTCGTAGCCATGAATGAAGTTTATGCAAGTCATTTTGGTGATCATAAGCCAGCTCGTTCAGCAGTAGAGGTAGCCCGTCTTCCAAAGGATGTAAAAGTAGAAATCGAAGTTATTGCTATTGTTAAATAAATGGAAAGGCTCACTAAAGAGTATTAGATATTCTCTTTAGTGAGCTTTTTTCGTTAATAAATGAAATGTTGACAAACAATTGTCAAAATTGGCGTATATAAGGGAAAATATTATTCTAATAAGTATTCAAATTTTTTAGAAAATTTGATAGACTATAAAAAGGAAAATATTTGGTGACCGAGAATATAATATTTTCATAAGGCATCTAAGAAGAGAGGTGGTGAAACAATGGAAGTTACTGATGTGAGATTACGTCGGGTACAGACGGATGGTCGCATGCGTGCGATTGCTTCCATTACACTTGACAATGAATTTGTTGTTCACGATATTCGTGTAATTGATGGAAACACTGGGTTATTTGTAGCAATGCCTAGCAAACGAACGCCAGATGGAGAATTTAGAGATATTGCACATCCAATTAATTCTGACACGCGAAACAAAATCCAAGAGATCATTTTAAAAGAATACCATAATTCTAGTGATGTAGAGGAAACGGCTAACGAGGGAGAATTAGAGGAAATTGGTGTGTAATAAAAAGGTAATAAATTCTAATTAAAATACTTATTACTAGTTATTATTAGATTTAAAATTAAGAAAGATTATTAAGAGCTCTTCATAATTTTGAGGAGTTCTTTTTATTGTAATAAAACAAGAAAAAGAGCAATTTTAGGAGAGATAATGCCTCATTCGAGCAGAAGGTGTAGCAGTTTTTGGTGTTCATCTTTTTGTCAACTCTACATGCCTTGAAAATAGATGGATTTTGCTATATAGTCATAAGAGAAAAAGAGCGTATTGGAGGACTTACAGATGAGCAATATTTTTGCTGTCATTTTGGCTGCAGGTCAAGGTACACGTATGAAGTCCAAATTATATAAAGTGCTCCATCCGGTATGTGGAAAACCAATGGTACAGCATGTGGTGGATCATATTCAAACGTTAGATGTAAATCGCATTGTAACGGTTGTAGGACATGGTGCAGAAACAGTACAACAACAACTTGGCGATAAAAGTGAGTATGTTTTACAAGCAGAGCAGCTAGGTACAGCACATGCTGTCCAACAAGCTGAAGCTATTTTAGACAATGAAGAAGGCACAACATTAGTTGTATGTGGTGATACACCATTAATTCGCCCTGAAACAATGAAGGCCTTATTCGAACATCACCAAGCGAAAAATGCTAAAGCTACTATTTTAACAGCAATTGCCGAAGATCCAACTGGCTATGGTCGTATTTTACGCGGTGCCAATGGACAGGTTGAACAAATCGTTGAGCAAAAGGATGCTTCAGCTGAGCAGCAATTAGTAAAAGAAATAAACACAGGCACATATTGCTTTGATAACAAATTATTATTTGAGACATTAAAGCTTGTGAAAAATGATAATGCCCAAGGTGAATATTATTTACCAGATGTCATTGAAATTTTACAGAAGCAAGGCGAAATTGTAGAGGCATATGTGACAGATGATTTTGAAGAAACGCTAGGTGTAAATGATCGTGTTGCTTTATCACAGGCAGAGGCATTAATGCGTGCAAGAATTAATGAAAAACATATGCGTAATGGTGTGACAATTATCCATCCAGAATCAACGTATATTAGTGCAGATGCTGTTATTGGATGTGATACGGTTATCCAGCCTGGTTCTATGATTGAAGGTTCTACAATTATTGGTGAGGACTGCATCATTGGGCCAAATACTCAAATTGCAGACAGTCGCATTGGGGATCGTACAACGATTCATTCTTCTGTTGTGCGTGAAAGCGCTATAGCGGAAGATACAGCAATCGGACCGTTTGCACATATTCGACCCCTTTCAGACATTGGTAGCCATGTGAAAATTGGTAACTTTGTAGAAGTGAAGAAAAGTAAATTAGATAATGACACAAAAGTATCGCATTTAAGCTATATAGGTGATGCCGAAATAGGCAGAAATGTCAATGTCGGCTGTGGTTCCATTACCGTCAACTATGATGGACAAAATAAGTACAAAACAATTATTGAAGATGATGTATTTGTAGGATGTAATTCTAACTTAGTGGCACCCGTGAAGATTGGAAAAGGTTCATTTATTGCAGCAGGTTCTACAATTACAAAAGAAGTTCCTGAAGATGCACTTGCCATTGCTCGTGCAAGACAAGAAAACAAACCGAATTATGTAAGCAAATTAAAATCAAAATAATTATCAATTAAACAGGAGGCCATCATGCCATATCATTATGCAAACTCACAATTAAAAATATTTTCACTTAATTCTAATAATCCATTAGCTCAAGAAATTGCGCAGGAAATGGGTGTTGAATTAGGTAAATCTTCTGTTAAGCACTTCAGCGATGGAGAGATTCAAATTAGCATTGAAGAAAGTATTCGTGGTTGTGATGTGTTTATCGTGCAGTCTACTTCTGCACCAGTAAACGAACATTTAATGGAGCTTTTAATTATGGTAGATGCAGTGAAACGTGCATCTGCTCGTACAGTAAACGTTGTTATGCCTTATTACGGCTATGCGCGCCAAGATCGTAAAGCAAAAGCACGCGAGCCAATTACAGCTAAATTAGTGGCAAACTTACTTGAGACTGCTGGAGCAACACGTGTGATCGTCTTAGATTTACACGCACCTCAAATTCAAGGTTTCTTTGATATTTTAATCGACCACTTAATGGCAGTACCATTACTTTCTGATTACTTCAAATCTAAAGGTATTCCAGGAGATGAAATCGTTATTGTTTCACCAGATCATGGTGGGGTAACACGTGCTCGTAAAATGGCTGAACGATTAAAAGCACCGATTGCAATTATTGACAAGCGTCGTCCAAAACCAAATGTTGCGGAAGTTATGAACATTGTTGGTAATGTTGATGGTAAAGTGGCAATCTTGATTGATGATATTATTGACACAGCTGGTACGATTACTATTGGTGCAGATGCATTACGCGCTGCTGGTGCAAAGGAAGTTTATGCGTGCTGTTCTCACCCTGTCCTATCGGGTCCAGCCATTGAACGTATTGAAAATTCCTCTATTAAAGAATTAGTCGTAACAAATACAATCCAGCTTGCGGAAGAGAAAAAGTCGCCAAAAATTACAGAGCTTTCTGTTGCTAAATTAATGGCTGATGCAATTTCTCGTGTGTATGAAAACAAATCTGTAAGTACATTATTCGATTAATAATAAATAGGATAAATAAAAGGCAAATCTATCTTTAGCGATAGGTTTGCCTTTTTATGAGCTTATTTTGTGTGAAAGTTCTCACAAATGGGTATAATAGAAAGTATGTTATAGTATTTACACTATTTTTTTAAGAGGTAAATAGTATAATAGCCTTCGGAAGAACCATAATTATTAAGAAGGCGTAAATAATTTTCTTGGAAGGGGAATAAAGAGGTATGAGTACAGTATTAAGTGTTAAAAAGCGCGAAACTGGGCATCGTTCGACATTAACCCAACTTAGAAAAGGGGGAGCTATTCCTGCAGTTATTTACGGCTATCAATTAGAGTCAACCCCAATTTCTATTTCTGCAAAGGAACTTAAAAAGTCCATACAAAAAAATGGACAAAATGGTGTGTTTACAATGGAGCTAGAAGGAAAGAAAGTAAATGCTGTTATTTCAGAAATGCAACAAAATGCATTAAAAGAACAAGTGAATCATATAGACTTTTTAGCGATTAATATGTCTGAGGCATTAGAAACAGCTGTGCCAATTAAATTAGTGGGTGAGTCAGTGGGTGTGAGTGAGGGCGGTATTTTAATGCAGCCTAACTTAGAGCTAACCGTGAAAGTAAAGCCAACCGATATCCCTGAAGCAATTGATATTGATGTGACTGCACTTAAAATTGGAGACACACTAACAGTTACCGATATTCGTGATCGTGTAGCTGTTGAGATTATTAGTGAAGACGATTATGTCATCGCAACAGTGGTAGCTCCAACTGCTACAGAAGAAGCGACAGAAGCAGATGATAATGCCGAAGAACAAGCGTAAAAATCAATAAATAGGACAGGCTAGTAAGAAAGTTTCGTCTTTCTTACTAGCCTTATTTTTTTGCTTAAGCTTTTGGAACTGTACCATATGCTTTCTCGCTGTGTGATATGGTAAAATAATGACTATTAGAGTGGGGAAAGAGAGAGGTATTTATGAAAATTATTGTTGGTTTAGGAAATCCAGGTAAACCTTATGAACATACAAGACATAATATTGGCTTTGATGTGATTGATGCATTAGCAGAAAAATGGGGAACCTCTTTAACAAATTCAAAATTTAAGGGGATGTATACAACTGTTCATCGACCTGAGGGAAAGGTTCTACTTGTTAAGCCTTTAACATATATGAATTTATCAGGGGAATGTATTGGGCCGCTGATGGATTATTTTGATATTGCTGTAGAAGATTTAATTGTTATTTATGATGATTTAGATTTAGAAACAGGAAAATTACGCCTACGCCAAAAAGGCAGTGCAGGTGGACATAATGGCATAAAATCTTTAATTCAGCATTTAGGAACACAGGAATTTAATCGTATTCGAGTAGGTATTAGTCGTCCACCAGCTGGCATGAAGGTAGCCGATTATGTACTGGCGAAATTTTCGAAGGAAGATCAAGTCCTTATTGAGGATGCCATTAAAAATGCTGTAAATGCTATTGAAGCATCTCTTTCCAAGCCATTTCTTGATGTGATGAATCATTTTAATGCGAGTAAATAAATGGAGCTAGGCTCACTGAGTTTCATGAAAGTCTCAATGGTTTAAAGTGCACTTATTGCTAAAACAATAGTTAAGTGCTTTAAAATATTGCAAAGCAGATACGTTGGCAAAGTGCATAATCCTTTTTATAAATGTCTATACTTTAAGTAGTAAGTTGCTTAAAGGAGGATGATTTGGAGATGTCAGTTCGCTATCGATGTAGGCATTGTGAAGTAGAAATAGGGACACTACCGTTTGATGCAGATGATACAATTCGAAAGCTACATATTTTCGAATTGGGAGAAGCAGATGATTATGTTGAAAAGGATCAACATGGACAAACGACTGTACACTGCATTTGTGAGCAATGTGAGGATTCGCTGAGACAATATCCAGATTATCACGCACTCAATAAATGGATTCAATAAATGGATTGGAAGGATGCTTTGACGCACTTCGCGTGTGCTCAAGGCTTTTTCCATTTTATAAAAGAGCCAATAAAGCTATATTTATAGTACTAGGTTAATAGTAAAAATTAATACATTTTATGCTGAAAGGAGCTTTTGACTGTGGAAATTTTACGACAGCTTGTGTCGCAGGATAAACATATTACATCATTTTTACAGGAGATTCGGAGCGGTCAAACTGCATCACAGCTTATTACAGGTTTAACAGGAAGCGCACGCCCTGTCATGGTCGATGCGTTATTTGAATATGTAAAAAAGCCAATCTATATTGTTTCTCCTAATCTATTGCAGGCACAGAAGATGGTGGATGAGCTGGCGGGATTATTAGGAGAGGACCATGTTTACTATTATCCGGCTGATGAATTTATTGCAGCAGACCTTTCTGTAGCCTCTCCTGAATTACGTGCTGAGCGTATTGCAACACTGGATTGTTTAGCTAGGGGTGAGAAGGCTGTCTATGTCATCCCTGTTGCGGGTTTACGCAAAGTGATGCAGCCGAAAGAGCATTGGCTACGATATTTTTTAGAAACAGCTGTAGGAGAAGAGATTAATATTGATGGATGGTTACAAACATTAGTCGAGATGGGCTATGTGCGTAATTCCATGGTGACAACGCCTGGAGAATTTGCGTTACGTGGAGGGATATTAGATATTTATCCACCTTATTTTGCAGCGCCTATTCGTATTGAATTATTTGATACAGAAGTAGATTCTATTCGAACATTTTCGGCAGATGATCAGCGCTCTATTGACAAATTGCAAAAGATTCGTATTCTTCCTGCCTCAGAGGTTATTCTTACTCAATCGGAAAGACAGGCATTGGCAGGTCGTTTAGAAACAGCGTTGGCCTCTAGCTTAAAGAAAGTAAAAAAGCAGGAAACAAAGGAATTGCTTTATCAGCATATTCAGTATGATATTGAATTGCTACAGCAAGGGAATTTACCTGACTATGTCAACAAATATGGCTCATTATTGTATGAGCAAACCGCCTATTTAGGGGATTACTTTGCACAGGATGGGCTTGTCCTTTTTGATGAGCTTGGACGTATTCAGGAGGTTATGGATGCGTGGGAACGTGAGGAGGATGAATGGTTTTTATCTTTAATTGAAGAAGGAAAAATGGTGCATGATGTGAAGCCTGCCTTCACATTAAAGGAAATACTCGCCATGCTTCCGCAGCAAAAGCTATCATTTTCCTTATTTTCACGAACATTTTCAGGCATCACCTTTAATAAAACAACGAGCTTTTCCTGCAAGCCAATGCAGCAATTTCATGGGCAAATGTCACTGCTTCAAAGCGAGGTTGAACGCTGGTTACTTGGTAAGTTTACAGTATTAATTGTTGTGAGAGATAATGAGCGTGTGAAACGTGTGCAGCAAATGCTGGGGGAATATGATATCCATGCCGCACTAGGGAAGCCAACAGAGTCTGGTATTTATATTGTGGATGGAAGCCTATCGAGTGGCTTTGAATTGCCCCTTCAACGTTTAACGGTTGTAACAGAGGATGAGCTTTTTAAACAGCAGGCAAAGAAAAAAGCGCGTAAGCAGAAAATGACCAACGCTGAACGTATTAAAAGCTATACAGAAATTAAACCTGGTGATTATGTTGTCCATGTTCATCACGGGATTGGGAAGTATATTGGTGTAGAAACATTAGAAGTCAATGGTACACATAAGGATTACTTGCATATTCGATATCGTGCAGACGATAAATTATATGTACCTGTCGAACAGATAGACTTAATTCAAAAATATGTGGCATCAGAGGACCGTGAGCCAAAGCTACATAAATTAGGTGGGGCAGAATGGAAAAAGGCGAAAGCAAAGGTATCCTCTGCTGTACAGGATATTGCTGATGATTTAATTAAGCTTTATGCAAAGCGTGAAGCAGAAAAGGGGCATGCTTTTACGCCTGATAACGATGATCAACGTAATTTTGAAGCCATGTTTCCATATGAGGAAACAGAGGATCAGCTACGTTCTATTGTTGAAGTGAAGCGAGATATGGAACGTGAGCGCCCAATGGATCGCCTAGTTTGTGGTGATGTAGGCTATGGTAAAACAGAGGTTGCCATTCGCGCAGCATTTAAAGCCATCCAGGACGGTAAACAGGTTGCCTTCCTTGTACCTACAACAATTTTAGCTCAGCAACATTATGAGACAATTCGAGAGCGCTTCCAAGACTTTGCTATTAACGTAGGACTGTTATCTCGTTTCCGTACTAAAAAAGAGCAAACAGCTACATTAAAAGGGCTAAAAGAAGGGCAAGTCGATATTGTTATAGGAACACATCGTATTTTATCGAAGGATTTGATATTCCAAGATCTTGGCTTATTGATTGTTGATGAAGAACAACGCTTTGGCGTAACCCATAAGGAAAAAATTAAACAGTTAAAAACAAATGTCGATGTCTTAACGCTAACGGCTACACCAATTCCAAGGACACTTCATATGTCCATGGTGGGTGTCCGTGATTTATCTGTTATTGAGACACCTCCAGCCAATCGTTTTCCAGTACAAACTTATGTGATGGAGCATAGTGGAGCATTAGTGCGAGAGGCAATCGAAAGGGAAATGGCACGTGGCGGACAAGTGTTTTATCTCTATAATCGTGTAGAGGATATGGCTCGAAGGGTTGAGGAAATTCAAGTGCTTGTTCCAGAGGCTCGTATAGGCTTTGCACATGGGAAAATGACAGAGACGGAGTTAGAATCGGTTATTTTATCCTTTTTAGAGGGTGACTACGATGTACTTGTGACGACGACTATTATTGAGACAGGTGTTGATATTCCTAATGTTAATACATTAATTGTCCATGATGCTGATCGCATGGGTCTAGCACAGCTTTATCAGTTACGTGGACGTGTTGGGCGTTCAAATAGGGTAGCCTATGCCTATTTTATGTATCAACGTGATAAAGTATTGACAGATGTAGCAGAGCAACGATTACAGGCAATTAAAGAATTTACAGAGCTTGGCTCAGGCTTTAAGATTGCGATGCGTGATTTATCGATTCGCGGAGCTGGAAATTTGCTTGGAGCGCAGCAGCATGGCTTTATTGATTCAGTCGGCTTTGATTTATATTCACAAATGCTGCAAGAGGCAATTGCTGAACGTCAAACAGGTGTGAAAAAGGAAGAAAAGCCTGAAATTGAAATTTTATTAAGCGTGGATGCTTATATTCCTGATGCCTATATTCCAGATGGCTATCAAAAAATCCAAATGTATAAACGCATTAAGGCAATGGATCAGGTGGAGGAATACGAAGAAATCATGGAGGAATTAGAGGATCGATTTGGCGATCTTCCAATTGAAACAGAGCGCTTGCTACGAATCGCCCGCATGAAGGTGTGGGGGCTAGGTGCAGGTGTCGTTTCTGTTAAGGATAAACAAAAACTTATAACAATACTGCTATCTGAGGAAGGTACAGCAAATGTGGATGGTAGTAAAATTATTGAGGAATCCATGAAATTTGAACGTGCAGTTGGCTTTGGTATGGACGGTATACAATTAAAAGTAACAATAGACGAGCGCAGGTGTGGGAAATACCAGCCGTTCGATATTTTAGAAGAACTGATGCAGATTATTGATCAAGCTAAAAAGCAATAAGAGAAATGAGGTTAGTTTATCTGTTTGAAAAGATAAACTAACCTTATATTATGAGGGGACTTATGTAAGTAGTAAAAAGAAGCAAGCAGTTGATGTCCATTACAAGTATGTGTTTTAGTGCTGTCACCTTGCTTTTGTACAGCAAAGCATCTGAAATTAAAGCATACATGAACAGGATTTTTAGAAAGCTGTCCCCGATAAAGATATAGTACCAATTACGACAATTGGAGCTAATAACAAACCTGGGCATTTAAGCCATCTGCTCTCCTCTATCTTTCTAAAGCCTAAAATCTCGAATACAATGTTGACAATAAAACATAAAATTCCTGTACTGCTAGATATATAAAGCAAACTCACTTGTAGATCAGTGAGGGATGCCATTCCATTCAAAGGCATAGCTACGCCTGTAAGCATAAAGAATACTACACTGATAACTCTGAGGACATAAAAAATTTATTCACTACCATATCCCCTTATTGTAAATCTCCATATTCTTATTACAATAATTCCTTTCTAAAATTGTATAAGAGTATTTACGAATTTGCATATAAAAAGTTATTTTTTAGGTACTATCATAAGGCGTTAATGAACGTTTGTGTTGGGTGATTAGCGCTTTTTGCAAAATTTTGATGGCTGTGACATCCTTTTTCTTCAGTTTTTTGCATAGATTGCTTCAATAAAAACCATACTGTAGGTGAATAAAAATTTCATTGTAGCGAAAGCGAGGCATTAGAATGAAGGCAACAGGAATTGTTCGTCGTATTGATGATTTAGGGCGTGTAGTTATTCCAAAAGAAATTCGTAGGACGCTACGTATTCGTGAAGGCGACCCGCTTGAAATTTATACGGACCGTGAAGGTGAAGTCATATTAAAAAAATACTCTCCTATTAATGACCTAGGAGAATTTGCAAGAGAGTATGTGGAGACACTTTACGAAACATTAGGAACACCAGCATTTGTCACTGACCGTGATGAGGTAATCGCCGTTGCAGGGATTGGCAAGAAGGAATATATCAATCGTCGTATTACATCCTTTGCAGAGGGCTTTATGGATGAGCGCTCTACAAAGATTGAAAAAATGGAAGCAACGCTTGAAATTGTGCCAGGACAATATGAGCAAGTAAAATCGTATTGTGCGACGCCGATTGTCGTAAATGGCGATCCAATAGGCTGCATTATTATTTTATCAAAAGTGCATTTTGTTGGAGATGTAGAAGTCAAGGTAGTGGAAACTGCTGCAAACTTCTTAGCAAAACAAATGAATAGTTAATGCATATAAAAGTTATTGCGATGGTCTTTAAGGCTGAACAATAACTTTTTTTGCGTATAAAAAAATACGAATGAGGAAACTTGATGCTAGCAAGCACGTCAAACTTTTAAGATTGAACCTTAGGAACTACGAGGATAGCTTGGTTTAGAAGAGCAACCATACATACACTCGCAAGTAAAATCTGTTCCCAAGAAGCTCCGGCTTTAAGTGTAGCTAAGTGGCGAGAGATTCACGGTATGCTATACTATTGGCATTGTTAAGAAGGAAAGAGGGCAATTTATGGCGCAACGTTTCGGCATGAAAAGCTATATGAAGGGAGCGGCCTTGTTAACAATAGCTGCCCTGATTGTAAAGGTGCTTAGTGCTATTTATCGTGTACCTTTTCAAAACCTTGTTGGTGATGAAGGCTTTTATATTTATCAGCAGGTATATCCTGTTATATCGATTTTTGTTGTTTGGACATCCAGTGGCTTTGCTGTGGCTGTTTCTAAAATGCTAGCAGATAATGATTCACTGAGTAATGCACAAGAACGTGAACAAAGACGAAGTGCCATTATGCGTACCGTTTTTTATTATTTGACGGTGTTATCATTGCTATTTTTTGTAGTGTTATTTGGTGGCGCTGAAAAAATTGCACAATGGATGGGTGATGCTCAGCTTGCACCACTGATACGCACAGGCTCCTTTGTCGTATGGGTGATGCCAGCACTTGCTATTTTAAAAGGCGGCTTTCAATCGAGAGGAATGATGGAGCCGATTGCCTATGCTCAAGTTCTCGAACAAATGATTAGGATAACGGTGATTTTAGCAGGGACCTTTATTATTATGGCTACCACGAATTCACTTTATAGCGCAGGGAAAATGGCTATTACTGGTACTGTTATTGGTGAAGTAGCTGCTTTTCTCTTGCTTATCTATTTATTTTATCGACGTTTTGGACTATTTCAGGCTAAGCAACAACGACAGCTTGTGACTAGCTTACCAATTATTAAAGAGGTTACCTTATTGAGTATAAGCGTAAGTATGAGTGGTCTCCTATTACTTGGGTATCAATTGGTTGATTCATTTACGATTTATTCGTTACTGATAGAGAATGGGATGGCTCCTACAATGGCCAAGGAAACAAAGGGGATTTATGATCGTGGTCAGCCATTGGTACAGTTGGGCATTGTTATCGCATCTTCATTATCACTTGCGATTGTACCCCTTGTTGCTCATTTATCGAAAAAACAAGAGGGGCGTAGTGCAGTTCCATTCATCCAACTAACATATAAAGCGTCTATTTTATTTGGATGGGCTGCATCCTTAGGCTTAATGCTTATTATGCCATATTTGAATGAAATGCTGTTTAAAACAAATGCATTATCAGCAGTATTAACAATCTATGTATTTCAAATTGTGCCATTGTCGATTATCCTTACATTTACAGCTATTTTACAAGGCTATGGCAAATTAAAAAAGCCAGCTCTATTTCTGCTGTTAGGCTTTATCATCAAAATTGTACTAAATCTATGGATGATTGGTTGGCTTGGTGTATTAGGCGCAGCTATCGCAAATGATATAGGCCTATTATTAACGGCAAGTATGCTTATTATCTATTTAAAACGTTTAACAAGCATTCAATTGGCATCGGTCAGCTTTTATAAAAAAGTAGGAATCGCTTCCTTAAGTATGGCAATTGCTGTGCTTCTATGGTTACAGTTTACACCAGCTCTTTTAAGCTATTACCTCTCTTCACGTGTAACAGCCATCATTGCCAGCTTTACAGCAGTATGCTTAGGGGCATTTGTGCTGCTAACGATGGTAGCGAAGAAGCGGGTACTAGCAGAAAAGGAGTGGTACCTATTACCATTTGGCCGAAGAATGGCTGTTTATCAACTATGGTTAAATTCAAAAAAATAAGCAAGGATTCCTCGCCCCTCAAGAAGCATAATGAGTAAATATGGGTTAAATTAGAAAAGATAAACGAACGGCAGAAGGGGCGGAACATTAATGATATGCCTTTCTTATAGGTAGTCAATCAACATATAGTGTCGCGTTCCTTAAAATGCCTGTGTGAATTGACATAAAGAAGTAGGTGGGAGTATTGAAGACGTTAACAATTATTGGCTTAGGTGCGGGAGATTTTAATCAACTGCAAATGGGTGTTTATCGAAAATTAAAACATGCGAAAAAATTATATGTTCGCACAGTGGATCATCCCGTGCTGGAGGAATTAGCAGCAGAAGGTGTCCAATTTGAGAGCTTTGATAAGGTCTATGAAAAGCATGATGCATTTCAGCCAGTTTATGAGGAAATTGCAGAAAGACTTATTGAAGCGACAGCTATAGAAGATAGTATATATGCTGTGCCTGGTCATCCCTTAGTGGCAGAGCAAACAGTGCAATTGCTTATTGCAGCAGCGGATGCAGGAAAGGTGAAGCTAGTTATTGAAGGTGGTCAAAGTTTCCTAGACCCAATTTTTGGCGCATTAAAAATTGATCCGATTGAGGGCTTTCAATTACTGGATGGCACTAGCTTTTCTATGCATGATATCAATATGCGACAGCATCTGTTAATTGCACAGGTATATGATACATTTAGTGCTTCAGAGGTGAAGCTAACCTTAATGGAGAAATATGATGATGAGTACCCTGTAACAGTTGTAACGGCAGCAGGCTCTGCTCAAGAGAAAATTATCACTGTACCCCTCTATGAACTCGATCAAAGTGTCGAAGTTAATAATTTAACAACTGTTTATGTACCGCCTGTGAGATCACAGGAGGCAGCACTGCGTGATTGGACAACATTACGCCAAATTATTGCAACATTAAGAGGCCCGAATGGCTGTCCTTGGGATCGAAAACAAACGCATGAATCCTTAAAAAAATATTTGCTGGAAGAGGCACATGAATACTTAGCAGCTGTAGATGCTGAGGATGATTATGCAATGATTGAGGAGCTTGGTGATGTGCTATTGCAAGTATTTTTACATGCACAAATTGGAGAAGATCAAGGATACTTTACACTTGAAGATGTTTTAGCCACTCTTAGCGAAAAAATGATTCGTCGTCATCCACATGTTTTTGGTGATGTTGCGGTGGAGGATGCGGATGGCGTTGTTGCCAATTGGGAAGCGATCAAGGCTCAGGAAAAGGGCACTAGTGATAAACCATTATTAAAGAATGAGTATAGAGCCTCCTCTGCGCTACAAACGTCCTATAATTATCAAAAGCTGGCTGCAAAGGTAGGCTTTGAATGGCCAGATGTAGAAGGGGCATGGGAGAAGTTTGCAGAGGAATGGCAGGAATTTCGTGCTGAGGTCAAAAAAGGTTCAAGTGCATCACGTCTCGATGAATTTGGCGATGTATTATTTACGTTAGTGAATTTAGCACGCTTCTATAAAATATCGCCTGAGGAAGCCATGCTACATGCCAATGAAAAGTTTGCAAGACGCTTTGGCTATGTAGAGGCACAGGTAAAGGCAAGTGGCAAATCATTTACTGATTTTACATTAGAACAATTAGATGCTTTTTGGGATGAAGCAAAGCAGTTAGAAAAGGAGTAAAAAGATGAGATTAGATAAATTTTTAAAAGTATCACGTTTAATTAAACGCCGCACTTTAGCAAAAGAGGTAGCAGATCAAGGGCGTATTACCATTAATAAAAAGGTAGCAAAGGCTAGCAGTACAGTAAAGGTGGGCGATGAGCTTGCCGTTCGTTTTGGTCAAAAAATTGTCACAGCGCGTGTAGAGGAATTACGTGACACGGTGAAAAAAGAAGATGCTGCAAAAATGTTTACTATTTTAAACGAAGAACGTATTGAAAAGATTGAACCTGAATTTATTGATGATGAGGACTAATTCCTAAAGTTAGGCATCAAAAAGGTAGAGGATTAACTGTTTTTCTCTAGGAGAAACAATTAATCCTCTTTACTGGAATTCATTAAAACGCCGCATTTAAGTTTCTAGGAATTCTATTTTGATGGCCACTCCATAACCAGATAAGGATAGTTGCCTAGTATCGTACCTCAACCTTTACCTGCTAGTTCCTCTGTTATTTCTGAAGTGCTGTTGGTGTATTTGTGCACTACTTTATTTGGCTGTAAGGGATTAAAATCTTCCTTTGTCGCACCATTAACTCCAAGTATTGTATTATCTTTTATACTGATGATGGTAACAGATTCATAGGACAAGGCTGTTGGATTCTTTTGGGGTGTTTCACATCCTAAAATAAATGTTATAAACAATAAGAAAATCAGTTGTGTCCATTTATTTTTTAGCACATAGTTTGACCCTCTTTCTATCATGCTTTTTAGTTCACTATTGTCAGTAATATACATAATCTTAAAGGAATCAATGTTCAGGTGAAAGTATAAGCTTGTGAAGAACTAGAAAAAAATATGATGTGTTGTCATTCTTTGAAGGTTGTCCGCATAAAGTGAACAGAAGCTAGGACGACTAAAGGAGGAAGAAAATGACGCTACATCAAGAAAGTAATCGTTACACAATTCCATCTGGAGAGCATATTTTAACGATTCGCAATCGTAAAAGAATGGACATGACTTCTGTAAAATCAATTGAACGCTTTGATCAGGAAGAATTTTTCATTAAGACGTCCCAGGGGCATTTGTTAATCCGTGGAGAGGAACTGCATATCGTTCATTTAGATGTTGACAAAGGCTTATTGACACTCGAAGGAACTGTAAAAACCTTACAGTATGACGAGGAGGAAAGTGGCTTCTCGAAAGGTTTCCTTCATAAATTATTTGGATGATTGTTAGTGAACAATTTTTTCAATTAATCGTCATGGTTTTGAGCGGTATAGCAGTTGGTTTCATTATTGATAGTGTGAGACTCATTGTTTTTTCGACTCCAAAAAGGTCAAGCCTTCGAAAGTGGATGATGGTTTTTGAACTACTAACATGGATTTTACTTGGAGGATTGACATACTATTTATTGTTTTGGCTAAAGGATGGCGCTTGGCGGGCTTATGACCCGCTAGCGCAAATTGCTGGAATTTTTTTATATCAATCATTTTTTCAAACCTTTTTACGTTTCGTTGCAAGGATTTTGGTGAATATAACATGGAGACCCTTTTGGTTTATCGTACACTTGATTATTACGGTTATTCGACATATTCTTCAACTATTCATTCATATCGTTATGTTTGTTTTGAGGCCTTTTGTCAAAATTTATTCGTATTTGTCCTACACTTTTTTAAAAAAGTTACGATATTTGAAGTATAATAAAAAACAACAATAATTTTCGGAGGTGCGGGCATGACAAAACGTCATTCATCAAATGATGAACAACAAAATTTCACGAAGCTTGATAATGACTATGTCCGTAACACGGATAAAGCTATTAATCGCAAGCAACAAGCGCGCAAACGTAAAATGCGTCGTATTGTCTTTTTTGCGATTATCCCAGTCGTTATTATCGCTCTTCTCTTAAATGTGTTGTCACATCAAAATGAAGTATTAGCAACAAAAGAAAAGGCAAAGAAAGAAGCAGAGCAGCATCTTGCTGAATTGAAAGAAGAACAAGACCTATTAAATCTTAAAATCAAACAATTAGAAGATGATGAATATATCGCAAAGCTCTTACGAAAAGAGTATTATTTATCTGAAGAAGGTGAAATTATTTTCATTATTCCAGATAAAGAGGATAAAAAAGACGACTGAAAGGCTATGTATTGTTGACACTCTTTTTTTGTTATATATAATGAAAAGAGAAGTATATTGCAATAAAAAGTTTGATTAAATTGATTACATGACTCAAAAGGGTCGCTTAATTTTTAAGGAGGAGCATTTTTTTTATGTCAATTGAAGTAGGCAGCAAGGTACAAGGTAAAGTAACAGGAATCACAAATTTTGGAGCATTCGTTGAGCTGCCAGATGGCAAAACAGGTTTAGTTCACATTAGTGAAGTAGCTGATAATTATGTGAAAGATATCAATGAGCATCTAAAAGTTGGAGATGAAGTTGAAGTAAAAGTGATGAATGTTGAAGCGGACGGAAAGATTGGTCTTTCAATCCGTAAAGCAAAGCCTCAAGCTGAGAGACCAGAGCGTCCAGCACGTCCACGTCGTGATAATCGTTCTAACGATCGCAACGAACGCCATCAGCCAAAAGAAAATTTTGAACAAAAAATGGCACGTTTCTTAAAAGATAGTGATGAACGTCTAGCAACACTTAAACGTGCTACGGAATCAAAACGTGGTGGTCGCGGAGCTAGAAGAGGGTAGTTTGCTGACTGTTTTAATCGTAGAAAAAGTGTATGAAATAGAGTAGGGATTAGCTTTCTTTAAAGGCTAGTTCCTTTTTTTGCGAAAACGAGTCAGTTTACGCTGAAGTAGTGTATCAATTTTTCTAACCTTGTTTGACCAGAAGAAAGATGATTTGAAATTGTTTTGTGATGATCGTTAATTTTAGCTTTTATATCAGAAAAAGCCCTATCAGACAAAAGAGCGAGAAATCAAGGTTTATTATTGATTTCTTGCTCTTTTTTATAGTGCTTATAAATCTGTCTGTTTTGAATGTACCTACAAAGTAGACGAAGGTTTTTTCTTCTTGTTAGGTGGTGTGGTAGTTGTTTGGTGAGAAGGGGTTTTCCTCGTGCTTTCTGTTGGGTGGATGGCCATTTTTACAAGTAAAAAGACGCCATATACACTTATAGCAAGTCCACTAAGCAATAGTAGAATTTGCACAAAAAACGGCAAGCGAATAAGAATCGAAACCAGAATAATCATCGAGCCGCTTCCACAAATAAGAGCGGCTTTTGTTAATTGATTCACAAATAATAGACCTCCTGGATAGTATGAATTGTCTATATAAGTATGCCATATTTTGAGGTAATCGGCACAAAAGAAGGCATATATACTGTTTCTCTAATTATCAGAATGCTATAGTATATTTTAAAGAAAAGCCTGTTAAAGGAGGAATTTACATATGAAAACAATTGGATTGATTGGGGGTATGAGCTGGGAATCTTCAGCACAATACTACAGAATTATCAATGAAGAAGTGAAAAGAAGGTTGGGTGGGTTGCATTCAGCGCAATCTATTTTAGCAAGTGTGGATTTTGAAATGGTTGAACAGTTTCAGCAATTAGGAAAGTGGGATGAAGCAGGTGAGTTACTTGCAAAGGTTGCGAGCAATTTAGAAACAGCAGGGGCAGATTTCATCATTATTTGTACAAATACAATGCATAAGGTAGTACCAATTATCGAGAAGGCCATTACAATTCCAATTTTGCATATTGCGGATGCAACAGCCTATGAAATGAAACATCAAAAGATAAGGAAAGTTGGTTTGCTCGGCACTAAGTATACGATGGAGCAAGATTTTTATAAAGAAAAAATTCAGCAGCATCAAATAGAGGTTGTGATTCCTATCGAAGGGAGTCGTACAGAGATTAATCGTATTATCTTTGAGGAGTTATGTTTAGGAGAAATTAAGGTATCCTCTAAAGAATACTATTTGCAGGTCATCCATGAGCTTGTACAGCAGGGCGTGGAGGGGATTATTTTAGGCTGTACAGAGATTGGGCTTCTCATTAATGCGCAGGATACAGCTATTCCTTTATTTGATACAACAATTATTCATGCTACATATGCAGTAGATGTAGCATTAAAATAAAATTTTCTTGATAGAGGGAATTTTAACCTTATGAAATGATATTGTAGGTATTTTAAAAAAATAGAATAAAGAAACTTTCTTTCTACTACTAAAAAGTACAATATTGAGTTTTTTGTATAGTAATAATTCCTATTATATTCCTGTATTTGTTAGAATCATAAAGGACATTTGATGTGAGCACAGTGAATATCAGTAATGAATGTTTGATGACGCGATAAACGTATTGAATTATTTGGAAATAGAAAATTTATTTTAAAAGGGCAACGGTTGCTGTTTTTAAAGTGTCTCCCTGCTGATTGCTCACTATTTAATCCAAAGGTATGTAGTTGTAGATCAGTATAAAGTGAGCCTTCTAATAGATCGGTTTTTATCTACCTGTCTTTAAAATGATCAAACACTATGTTAAGTCAACTCCCACTATGAACTTAGTATATTTACTTCGTTTGGTTAAGTAGAGTACTTCACAAGGTAAATGTATGGTGAAAAATAACTTCTAATAATAACCAGATTATTGGAAATATGGAAAAATTAATGGATATGAAAAGTCAATTTACATTAATGGATTTAGTGTAAATTGACTTTTTCAGTGTTCTCATAATAACTTAAGAAGGATTTTTCAAGCCTTCTTTTTTATAAAATCGGAGTAGACAGTGCCATAAAAATACTGTTGTAGATAGAGATAAATAAAAAAGCCCAAAACGATGTTAATGATCGTCTCGGACTTTTGGATGACCCGTACGGGATTCGAACCCGTGTTACCGCCGTGAAAGGGCGGTGTCTTAACCACTTGACCAACGGGCCTAATAATGGTGGCGGCCGAGGGGATCGAACCCCCGACCTTACGGGTATGAACCGTACGCTCTAGCCAGCTGAGCTAGGCCGCCAATAGAAAATGGAGCGGAAGACGAGGTTCGAACTCGCGACCCCCACCTTGGCAAGGTGGTGTTCTACCACTGAACTACTTCCGCCTGTTATCTAAGCAACAAATTAAATAATACAAGCCATTGATGTTAGTGTCAAGTAGCTTTACAAAAAAATTAACTAAATTGAGGTTGTACAAAGTTTGCCACTAAAACAAGGGGATTTTATCCTAGAATTTTTTACTGTTAACATTAAGAAAAAATGTAGTGCTCCTACTACGTTCTACTATGCTTTCATACAAATAAGCCCATGTTATAGTAATGAACGTTTGGCGGATTTTTTGTTCTTGCGTAGAAATCTATCACTAGCCTCGTTCATTGCAAGAGATGTCGTAATTTTTATAAACTTTAGGCTTGGACAAGTGATTATTAAGACTGCTGCTACTTTTCGTTACACTCTAGCCTAGATAAATTATATGTCGCTGTCGCTGTGTTTTTCTCCACTGTCGCACAAATTCATATTTGCTGCCGCTTCTCGTATTTATGTATAGCTATTCGTCGAAAAATTTATATTTTTTTCTGCCACCGTCAGACAATCTTTCTATACATAATTTTTTATAATAGCCAAAAGTGCGGAAAGGGGATAGTTAAATGGCAAGTATCGAATGGTATACTACAACAAATGTAGATAACCCAAAATTAGGAATGAAAAAAAGACAAATACTCATCGGCTCTCTCTTTTTTTTAACATCCTTTTTTTTGGCACAGTCTGTTGTATTTGAAGCAGCTGTACCGTTCTCAGTGCCTTTTTGGGCTATTATTCGAACAAAATATCGAGAGTATGCCAAATTTGTGTTATTTGGTGGTTTGATAGGCTGCTTGTTCCTCGGCTTTGGACAAGTCCTTATTTTAGTATTGCAAATCCTTATGTATGAATGTATTAGACGCTTTCGTTACTGGCAGTTGCCACAAAGTATTGCTGTTTCCTTGGCTGTATTGCTGGTACAAATGGTATGGCAGGGCGTAATGTATCAGGGTTTGCCGCCGGTGCTTGTACAGTTTTATGTAGGGTGTGAAGCGGCTCTAGCTCTTATTATGACGTTGTTTATGCAAGTATTATTTGTTAACTCCTATGAGTGGTTTACGAGTCATTGGACATATGAGAAGTTAGGCTCTGGATTAGTAGTATTTGCCGCCATGCTTACGGGAATGCAGGCAGTTGTATTTAGTTATTTTTCGTTGCCTATATTTTTATTACAGCTTTTTATTTGCTTTGGCGCGTTAGTAGGAAGCGTTCCATTGGCAACGGTAATCGGTGCAGTTTTGGGGACCCTTATCGGTGTTGCAAAGCTGTCGTTTACAGGAATGCTATCTGTAGCGACTTTAACAGGATTATGTGCGGGTATGGGGGCTAAAGCAGGTAGATTTGGCGTAGCAATCGGCAGCATTTTGCCCAGTGTCTTTTTTTTATTTTATGATGCCACATTGCCGCTAGATAGTGTTTACTTTACCTCCATTGTTATTGGCAGTGTTGTTTTTTTAACCATTCCAAGGAAATATTCAGATATGGCGAGGGACAAGCTCTTTCCACAGCGCGAGGAGATTTTACTTGCAAGGCAAAATTGGTTAACTGAACATGTTACGTATAAATTAGAGCATTTTCAGCATTTTGTACAATTTATGAAGGAGCTGGTCTTTGATCGTTTTATGACAACACCCGTTGAAGCAACGAAAGAAGTGTCACCGATGAATACTTGCTTAAGTTGTTTTCGTTATGACCATTGTTGGGGAGCACAAAATAATGGGATGGACAAGCTTATGACAGATTGGTTTCATATGAAAGGTATGGGGAAGGAGTCAACTCTTCATCGTGTGGAAGAGCAAATACGCTATAAATGTGTGAAGTCTACAAAAATTTTTGAGGAGCTAGATACGGAGCTCTACCGTGAGCACATTAATGGTCAATATTTTCATGGAAAAAAAATGATCGCACTTCAGCTTCGGGATATGAGCAATCATTTAAATCAGCTAATGGCTGAGATGAAGGAGGATGCGATTTCCTTTGTGAGCGTGGAAAAGGATATTATTGAACGCTTAAAGGAAGCACATATTGAGTGCTTTCAGCTTGATGTGCTGAGCAATAAGCCTGGAGCACGAAAGATTGTTTGTGCTTTAGCACCGGCGCGGGTTGATTGGGAGGAAGAGACGACATTAGCTGAACGGATGATTTTACCGATTCTTTATGAGATTTTTGATGAGCCATTTGAAATTGAAAAGGTTGTTGCTTGTGATGTACCATTTCGACATGTCCAGATATGCTTTAGATCAGCTATTAGCTTTGAAGTAGAGTATGATATATATAGCATGTCAAAAGAAGCAACATTATACTCTGGTGATTCACATGCCCTCTTTCAATTACACCCTGGGCTCTTTGCAATCTTGCTATCAGATGGTATGGGGCAGAGCAAGGAAGCACAACATGAAAGTAGAAAGCTGATACATTTAATGCGAGAATGCCTTAATTACAATATGAATCCAGAAACAGCGATGCATACATTGCATTATGTAATGTCTTTAAAGCAGCAGAATGATATGTATGCAACGCTTGACTTTGCGCTTGTTGATTTACAGCATGGCGATTTATGGTCTTGGAAGGCTGGGGGAATGTCCACTTATATTTTACGTGGAAAAGAGATCTTAAAGGTTGAAAGTAATGCAGCGCCTGTAGGGTTTTTATCCATTTCAGCAGTTGAGGCTGAAAAAAGAAAGCTAAAAGCAGGGGATGTTATTTTAATGCATTCAGATGGTTTATTTTCCAGCGTAGCTGATTGGGATGAGCAGGAGGAGATGTTTTTAGCTTATGCACAGCAGGTCATAAGTACCACTAAAACTATTCAAGATAAGCTAACAACCATTATGCAGTCGTTCCAGGATTATTATGCTATTGAAGATGACTGTACAGTATTAATGCTGGAGGTGACACATGTTGTACCGACATGGGCTGTCTTTAGACCAGCTCAACATTCACTGAGTAAATCATCTTAATTGTATCGAAAAGGGGAGGAGAAGCGTTTGTCATTTGAATTAAAGGTCAAATCATTTATTGAAAAAGAGCGATTATTACAGCAAGACGACCATCTTCTCATCGCCGTTTCGGGAGGAATCGATTCGATGGCGTTACTGCATTATTTTGTGGACACAAAAGAGCAATGGGGCATTCAGATAGAGGCAGTACATGTCGATCATATGTTAAGAGGGGAAGCTTCTGCTGAGGATAGAGCATTTGTCCAAAAATACTGTGATAATAATGGCGTTTACTTACATGCGAGGGCGATTCCGATACCTGCAATAATGGCACAGGAAAAAGGGAATACACAGCTTATTTGCAGGAGGGAAAGATACCGATATTTTAAAGAGGTCTTACAGCAAACGAATGCGACGAAGCTTGTCACTGCACATCATGCGGATGACCAATTAGAGTCTGTGTTAATGGCGCTAACCAAAAATGCGACCATCAATAGTATGCAAGGAATACGTGCCCAACGATTTTTCGCTGGAAAAACATTAATTCGTCCATTTTTAACGGTTACAAAGTACGAAATAAGGGAATATTTACTTAGAAAAGGTTTAGATTATCGGGAAGATGCTAGCAATGCCAAGGATACTTATGTACGCAATCGCTATAGACATCATGTGGTGCCTTTATTGGAGGCAGAAAATCCACGAGTGAGTGAACAGGTAACCCATTTTACAAAGCAATTGCAGGAAGACGATGCGTTTTTAATGGCCTTAGCCCAAGATGTATTTTCTCAAATTATCGAGAGAAGTAACGAAAATACATACAGCATGAAAATTGATGCTTTTCAATTGATATCGCTTGCTTTACAAAGGAGGCTCATTTTAATACTATTAAACTATCTTTACAAAGATTCAAATACGATACAAAGTTATGCTTTAGTGACATCAATTTTAAAGCTTTGTGAGACGACAGCAGGATATGCTGAAATTCACTTGCCTGAGGATTTTTTAGCAGTTCGTCGTTACGGACAATTAACAATTCAGAAGAATAGGCCATTGGAAGGAGTAGCTTCTTCTGAGAAAAAGATAATTTCGACTGCTAATGGATGGACAACATTGACAACTGGTGAACGTTTATGCCTAGCTAAGCTAGATGATTTAACATCTGAGCTGCTGACGGATACTGCACAACTTTTTTATTTTAACGCTAGCAAACTCCACCTACCGCTCTATGTACGAACGCGCAAGGATGGAGATCGAATGCTGTTAAAAGGAATGGATCAGCCAAAACGCTTATCTCGCCTTTTTATAGATGAAAAGATTCCTTTAAATGAGCGAAATAGCTGGCCGTTACTGATTTCTCAATCTGATGAGGTAGTAGCGGTAATTGGTGTGCGGATGGGCATGTTTTTTTCAACTACCCCGCAACCAAACGATGATACAGTGCTCATCGTAGACTAAGGTCTTTGTAAAATATTTCAACATAAAATGATAGGTTGAAGATTTTTTGATACATCACGAGGAGGAATCGATATGTTACAAAATGACATCGAAAAAATTATGATTACAGAAGAACAATTGCAGGAAAGAATTGTAGAGCTAGGTGCACAATTGACAGAGGAGTACAAAGATGCATTCCCATTAGCTGTCGGTGTTCTTAAAGGGGCGATGCCTTTTATGACAGATTTAATGAAGCGCTTTGATTCTTTCATCGAGCTAGATTTTATGGATGTCTCTAGCTATGGCAATGCTACAGTGTCATCTGGTGAAGTAAAGATTTTAAAGGATTTGAATACAAGCGTTGAGGGGCGTGATGTATTAATTATTGAGGACATTATTGATAGTGGTTTAACGTTAAGCTATCTCGTAGATTTATTTAAATATCGTAAAGCAAAATCCATTAAAATTGTGACATTGCTTGATAAACCATCAGGTCGCAAAGTGAACTTAGCTGCTGACTATGTTGGCTTTGAAGTACCCGACGGCTTTGTTGTAGGTTATGGGCTAGATTATGCAGAAAAATACCGAAACCTACCTTATATTGGTATTTTAAAGCCTGAAGTTTATTCATTCTAAGTTATAAGCTACCCGTTATGAAAAAGAAAGGCCCCCGCGTAGGTCATCAATTTTTCGTGATATCAAGAAGCAAAAGCACATCTATTTTTAATAGAATGGAAATAATTGTTTTGGGATTTGCGTATTATGAATATAATTCAAAATCTTGACACAATATTCCGCTATATCAAGCTTAAGGAACAGGTACAATTACGCTGGGACGTATTAAAGATGATCTAAAAGCTGTTTGAATAACAGTAAAAAATAAACGAAACATTTTTTAAGTAGAGCTTTTCGTTGTATCCTGAAATCAGGGTATGTTAAGATTTTACTTATAATTTTTCTGTTTGTAATGAGGAGGCTGGAGATGAATCGAATATTTCGATATACCATATTCTACCTACTGATTTTCCTAGTGATTATCGGTATTTTTGGTACTTTCAATGGCGGTAATTCGCCAACGCAAGAGCTAACGTATTATGAGTTTCAAAATGCTCTCGATAATAAAGAAATAACAAGTGCTACCATTCAACCTGATAAATCCGTATACATTGTTGAAGGTACACTGAAAGGCTATGAAAAAGGTCAAAGCTTTACGGTAAATATTCCTCGCGATAATCAATCCTTAATGGACCGCATCGATGAGGCTGCTAAGGATAAGGATAGTAATATTAGCTATTTAGCAGCACCAGAAACAAGTGGATGGATTCAATTCTTCACAGGAATTATTCCTTTCATTATCATCATTTTCTTATTCTTCTTCCTAATGAGCCAATCTCAGGGTGGCGGTAATAAAGTGATGGGCTTTGGTAAAAGTAAGGCGAAACTTTATGATGATCAAAAGAAAAAAGTACGTTTTACAGATGTAGCAGGTGCTGATGAAGAAAAGGCAGAGCTTGTTGAGGTTGTAGAATTTTTAAAAGATCATCGTAAATTCACTGAAATCGGTGCACGTATTCCAAAGGGTATCTTACTTGTAGGGCCTCCAGGTACAGGTAAAACATTACTAGCACGAGCAGTAGCAGGTGAAGCTGGCGTTCCGTTCTTCTCCATTTCAGGTTCTGACTTTGTAGAAATGTTCGTCGGTGTCGGTGCATCACGTGTTCGAGACTTGTTTGAAAATGCTAAGAAAAACGCACCATGTATTATCTTTATTGATGAGATTGATGCAGTGGGTCGTCAACGTGGCGCTGGTCTTGGCGGCGGTCATGATGAGCGTGAACAAACATTGAACCAATTGCTTGTTGAAATGGATGGTTTCGGTGCAAATGAGGGAATTATTATCATTGCCGCAACAAACCGCCCAGATATTTTAGATAAGGCATTATTACGTCCAGGTCGTTTTGACCGTCAAATTACAGTAGGGCATCCTGATGTAAAAGGACGTGAAGCAATCTTAAAAGTACATGCACGCAATAAGCCATTAGCAGATACAGTTGATTTAGGAGCAGTTGCGCAACGTACTCCTGGCTTCTCAGGTGCGGATTTAGAAAACTTACTAAACGAAGCGGCGCTTGTAGCTGCTCGTAAAGGTAAACGTTCGATCAATATGACAGATATCGATGAGGCATCAGACCGCGTAATTGCAGGTCCAGCTAAAGCGAGTCGTGTGTACTCAGCAAAAGAGAAAAAACTTGTATCCTTCCATGAGGCGGGTCACGTAGTTGTTGGCCTTGAGTTAGATGAGGCTGATACTGTACACAAAGTAACGATTGTGCCACGTGGTCAAGCAGGTGGTTATGCAATTATGTTGCCAAAGGAAGAACGCTTCTTTACAACAAAACAGGAGCTTTTAGATCGCATTGCAGGGCTTCTTGGTGGCCGTGTAGCAGAGGAAATTGTTCTTGGTGAAGTATCCACTGGAGCACATAACGATTTCCAAAAGGTGACAAGTATTGCACGTGCAATGGTAACTGAATACGGCATGAGTGAAAATCTTGGGGCAATGCAATTTGGCTCAAGCCAAGGCGGTAACGTATTCCTTGGCCGTGACTTTAATTCAGACCAAAACTATTCTGATTCAATCGCTTATGAAATTGATAAAGAAATGCAAAAAATTATTGATACACAGTATGAGCGTACAAAACGTATTCTCACGGAAAATCGTGACTTGCTTGATTTAATTGCCAATACTTTAATGAAAAAAGAAACATTAAATGCACAGGAAATTGAGCATTTACGCACACATGGTGTATTACCAGAGCCAGAAGCTGTTGAAAAAATTGAGGGCAACACGCCAAAGATTGAAGCGAAGCCAACATTAGATACAATTGGTGAACCAGTTGTTGAAAAAGATTTGCTTAGCAAGGACCCAAATCCAACAGCTCTGGATTTAGCAAAAGAAGGTAAAAAATCCAACGATGCTCCAAAGGGTATCGATGAAAAACGTGATTAATAGGGCAAAGGCTGTTTACTAGTTCGGTAAACAGTCTTTTTCTTTGCCTTTTTCTATGATGAAGCAGTACGATGTATAAATGAAGGACAACTACATATGACTCTGTAGAGAGCAAATGATATTGTTAGTGAAAACAAGATAGGAGTGTTGAAGCATGGGAAATGTGACATTGAATAATGGACTGGAAATGCCTTTAGTGGGCTATGGTGTTTTTCGAGTACCTGAGGGAGATGATCTAGCAGAGGCCGTAAAGACAGCTATTACAAAGGGCTTTCGCAGTATTGATACAGCACAAGTATATCGTAATGAAGAAAGTGTTGGACGAGGTATACGTGCAGCGATTGAAGAAGGCTTAGTGACTCGTGAAGAGCTATTTATTACCTCTAAAGTTTGGAACGATGGTCTTTCCTATGAAGAAACACTAGCTGCTTATGAGAGCAGCTTAGAAAAAATAGGGCTGGATTATTTAGATTTATATTTAGTACACTGGCCTGGTATTGATGACAATTATATTGATGTATATAAGGCATTAGAAAAAATTTATCAAGATGGTCGAGTGCGCTCTATTGGTGTAAGTAATTTCCATGTACATCATTTAGAAAACCTATTAAAAGAAACCACAGTGATTCCTGTTATTAACCAAATTGAATTCCATCCACATCTAACACAAAAGGAAGTACGCGCCTACTGCAAAGACAAAGGTATTCAGGTGGAGGCATGGTCACCTTTAATGAATGGTTCCTTGCTAGAAGAGGCTTTGATTCAAGAGCTTGCTGCTAAATATGATAAAACGCCTGCACAGATTGTATTGCGTTATGATGTTCAATGTCATGTTGTAACGATTCCCAAAACAATGACCCCTACACGTATGGTTGAGAACCTAGATGTTTTTGATTTTGCTTTAACAGAGGAAGAAATGAGCCAATTAGATGCATTAAACGATGGTCGTCGTTGTGGTCCAGATCCAGAAAAATTTAATTTTAAATAATGATCAGGGGGCTGCCTAGTATAGGGAGCCCCTTTTTAAAGAAGTTGTTACTTCTTGCTATAAAAAATATGGTATTATTTTCTCAAGTGTTTTAATTCATTTTTAGGTTTACGATATGGGAGGTAGTAGGCTTGATTTTAGTGCTAGATGCAGGGAATTCAAATATTGTATTAGGTGTCTATGATGACAGCGAGCAATTAGCCTTCCATTGGCGTATGGTAACAGACCTTCATAAAACTGAGGATGAATATGCCATGCAAGTATTATCGTTTTTTCATCATGCAGGTATTTCATTTGAACAAATTACAGGTATTATTATATCCTCAGTTGTACCACCAATTATGTTTTCATTAGAGGCGATGTGTCAGAAATATTTTCAAAAAAAGCCTTTAGTCGTAGGGCCTGGTGTGAAAACAGGTTTAAATATTAAATACGACAATCCACGTGAGGTTGGCTCAGACCGTATTGTTAATGCTATAGCGGCTTTAGATTTATATAAAGCACCTTTAATTATCGTTGATTTTGGTACCGCAACAACCTATTGTTATTTGAATGAAAAGGGCGATTACATGGGTGGTGCTATTGCGCCAGGTATTACGATTTCAACGGAGGCGCTTTATACCCAGGCTGCCAGATTGCCGCGTATTGAAATATTGCGACCTACACATATTGTTGGCAAAACAACTGTTTCTGCCATGCAGGCAGGGATTTTTTATGGCTTTGTCGGGCAAGTAGAGGGTATTGTGCAGCGCATGAAAGCACAAAGTAAAGAGGAGCCATTCGTAATTGCTACAGGAGGGCTAGCTAATCTAATTGCAGGGGAAACACAGATCATTGATGTTGTGGAGCCATTTTTAACATTAAAGGGTTTGTATAAGCTATATAAACGTAATCAATAAGAAATGAGGGACATTTCATTTATGAAAGACTATTTAGTAAGAGGTTTAGGGTTTAATGGACAAGTACGCGTTTTTGCAGCTCATACAACAGAGACGGTAGGAGAAATGCAACGCCGACATGATACATGGCCTGTTGTATCAGCAGCTCTAGGCCGTTCAATGACCGCAGCTGTTATGATGGGTGCGATGTTAAAGGGTGAAGAGAAGATCACCATCAAAATCGAGGGGAATGGTCCAATCGGTCCTATGGTGATTGATAGTAATGCACATGGTGAGGTACGTGGCTTTGTCACAAATCCGCATGTTCATTTTGATTTAAATGAGCATGGGAAGCTTGACGTGCGAGCAGGGGTTGGCTCAGAGGGTGCTTTAACAGTTGTAAAAGACCTTGGCTTAAGAGATATGTTCTCTGGACAAACACCTATTGTCTCAGGTGAAATTGCTGAAGATTTTACGTATTATTTCGCTACATCTGAGCAAGTCCCTTCATCTGTTGGCTTAGGGGTTTTGGTTAACCCAGATAATACAATTCTTGCAGCTGGAGGGTTTATTCTTCAATTGATGCCAGGCTGTGATGATGAGACCATTAATGAAATTGAACAACATCTTGCTACGATAGAGCCTGTCTCAAAAATGATTGAAAAAGGCTTTACACCTGAGCAAATTTTAGAGGCTGTATTAGGAAATGGGCATCTACAAGTTTTAGATTCCATGCCGGTTGAATTCAAATGTCAATGTTCAAAAGAGCGTTTTGGTGCAGCAATTTTAGGTTTAGGAATAGCGGAAATTCGAGAAATGATTGAAGAAGATGGCAAAGCAGAGGCACAATGCCATTTTTGCTTGGAAACATACGAATTTTCTAAAGAAGAGCTAGAAGGATTTATTGATGAGCTCAACGCGTAATCGACGCCCTACACCCGCTGTAACACCAAACCAAACGCCTTTATTGCAACGCCGTTTAAAGACAAAGCCTGCTTTAGCCGTTATGGCGATTTTATTGCTAGGAAATATGATATGGTTCATCGCTTGGTTAATCCCCAATAAAGATCACGAAATTGGCAGTGACGAGCAAGTCGCTGCTATTGGCGGGGATGTTATTACACGACAAGAGTGGATGATTGCTATGGAAGAACGTTATGGTAAAGAAACACTACAAAATTTAGTGAATGAAACTGTAATGGAAAAGGCAGCCAAAGCATATAAAATTAAAGTAACGGATCAAGAGATTGACCTTGAGCTAGCATTGATGCGCTCTGCACAAGACAAATTCGATACAACTATGCAAAATCTTTCAGCACCACAGCTACGTCAAAAAATCCGTTCACAGCTAATCCTTGATAAAGTCCTGACAAAAGATGTTGTGATTAATGAAGACAAGGTTGAGCAGTACTACGAAGAGAACCAAGGATTGTATAATACAAAAACAAGCTATCGTACAAATTTTATTGAGGTAGAATCTAAAAAAGCCGCTGATGAAGCATTGAATGAGCTAAAAAATGGCTCTGATTTTTCGGTGCTGGCACGTGAAATTTCAGTAGACAGTGCTTCAGCAAGCCTAGGGGGCGATATTGGTTTCCTTACAGAAAATCAGGAAAATATTGACCCTGCCATTATCAATGCTGTGAAATCACTAAAAGCAACTGAGGTAAGTAAAGCCTATAAGTTAGATAATGGTCATTACGGAATTGTTCAGGTGCAAGAGGTATTAGAGGGGCAATCCTTTACATATGACGATGTGAAAGAACATATTAAACGTGAGCTAGCTTTAGAACAATTGCCACAATCTGTGACACCTGAAGCTTTTTGGTCTGAATTTAACGCAACATGGTATTATGGGGAATCTAAGAAAGAAAAGTAAACACAAAAAGAGTCTGCAGATTGTTGTGGGTAATAAAAGTCTAAACTAGCTTGCGAATGCTGGATATCAATGGCGGTGACTTACCCAGACAAATGATGTAGATTCTTTTTAGTATGCTTCATGGGAATTTCGATAGTATTCTGAAAATATATATTTTCTTTATTGACAATCGAATGGAAAAATTGATAAAATACAAAGTAAGTAAAACCTATAAAAATAGTAGGGATTGGGAGTGGATGAGGAAATGAGTAAATTAGCAAATTCAGTAGCAGAATTAGTGGGAAATACACCGATTGTTAAATTAAATCATGCAACAAATGAAAATGAAGGTACTGTATATGTAAAATTAGAATATTTTAATCCTGGTAGCTCAGTAAAAGACCGTTTAGCTTTAGCCATGATTGAAGCGGCTGAAAAGGATGGGACATTAAAGCCGGGTGGTACAATTATCGAGCCTACATCTGGTAATACAGGTATTGGTCTTGCAATGATTGCTGCAGCTAAAGGGTATAAAGCAATTTTAGCAATGCCAGAAACAATGAGCTTAGAGCGTCGCAACCTATTACGCGCATATGGTGCAGAGCTTGTGTTAACACCTGGTCCAGCAGGTATGAAGGGAGCTATTGCAAAGGCAGAAGAGCTAGCAAAAGAGCATGGCTATTTCTTACCACAACAATTTACAAACCCAGCGAATGCTGAAATTCACCGCTTAACAACAGGCCCTGAAATTGTTGAAGCATTTGACGGCGTAACATTAGATGCATTTGTAGCAGGGATTGGTACAGGCGGTACAATTACAGGTGCTGGCGCCGTTTTAAAAGAAAAATATCCAAATATTGAAATTATCGCTGTTGAGCCAAAAGATTCACCAGTTCTTTCTGGTGGTCAACCAGGTCCACATAAAATCCAAGGTATTGGTGCAGGCTTTGTCCCAGCCGTTTTAGATACAGAGGTATATTCTTCTGTATTCCCTGTAGAAAATGAGGTTGCTTTTGATGTAGCACGTAAAGTAGCACGTGAAGAAGGTATTTTATGTGGTATTTCATCAGGTGCAGCAATCCATGCAGCAATCGAAACAGCAAAACGCTTAGGCAAAGGCGCAAATGTCCTTGCGGTTGTACCATCAAATGGTGAACGTTACCTATCAACACCTCTTTATCAATTTGAAGACTAATAGAATAGAAGTGTCAAAGACTCCTTACTAATATTGTAAGGGGTCTTTTATTATTTTTTATCTAAATTATATAGTCTTATTATTATCCATGCTTTACAATTAAAGTGAGAATGTCTAGGTAAATATAACCAACATATAACATTAAATGGAGACCTAGAGAATGCCTATTTTGAGCGGAGGGGTGGAGATTTTAAATGAAACAAATTTCAATACGCACTAAATTAGGGGCATTGTTAATTATTCCTGTTATTATTCTGACGATTGCATTCGCAATTAGTATCATGTTTAGTAAAGATGTAAGAGATGAGCTAAAGCTATTAATTTTCGATAAAGTATATAGTGCGCAAACCAATTTAATTGAAGCAGATCGTGATTTATATCAGGCGAATTTAGCTGTTATTCATATTGTTGAAAGCGACACAGAAGAGGACTTAAAAAATAATCAGATAGACTATGAGGAAAATATAGGACAAATAACGAAGAGGGTACAAACTTCGCAACAATTATTACAAGATTCAGAGGCATATAAAACGTTGGGTCATGAGAAATCTGGAAATAATATGGAGCAAAATTTTGTAGCTTTCCAAGAGAATTTTCAACGCTGGCAAACCGAAATGACAACTATTATAAAAAAGGCTGAAACAACAGATGTAGCACAAAGAAAAGAGCTGTTTGCAGAAATCAAGGAAGCTGATCATACTTTTGCCATAGCACGTAATAATTTAGATGAATTAGAACAGTTGATTGATACAAATGCCAAACAATCCTTAGTATCATTAGACGCTATTTATAAGCAAGGCAATACATGGTTATTAGTGGGCATTTCTATTGTGATTATTATTGTTGTGGCACTAGGTGCATTTGTCGTTCGAGAGATTGTGCGGGCGATACAAGTGATTATGAACGAAACGGAAAAAATTGCACATGGCGACCTTACGGGAGAAAATATTCAGCTACATCGACGGGATGAGTTTGGTAACCTAGAGGCATCTGTGAATACGATGAAAAATAATTTACGTACATTGGTAAAATCTGTGGATAATGCGACAGATGGTGTGGTTGAATCATCAAATGTTGTCAGTGCGGCTGTTGAGGAAACAACGGTATCGATTGAAAATGTAGCTAATACACTTCAATCCATGGCGAAAAATGCTGCTCAAGGGGTCATAGATGCAGAGAGAACTAATAATCGGGTACATGAGGTATCCCAACAAATTGCATTGATGACACAATATACAACAAGTATGATCAATCAATCACAAGATGCTACAGCAGCAAGTGAAAAGGGGATGACACAGGTACAACAGCTTCGTGAAACAGCCAATGCTTCCAATCAAGTATTAGTAGATGTAAATAATGTAATAAATGAATTACTGTCAAAGGTAACGAATATTGAAGGTGTTATTGATGTCATTACAGGTATTGCCGAGCAAACGAATTTGTTAGCATTGAATGCGAGTATTGAGGCAGCTAGAGCTGGAGAACATGGCAAGGGTTTTGCTGTTGTAGCGGATGAGGTACGAAAATTAGCTGAAGCATCTGCCAATGCCACTACGAAAATACGTGATATGATACAGCTTATGTTAAATGAATCGGTGAACGCTTCTGGTGCTCTCGAACAGACATTGGATATTTCACAACGTCAAGAGGAAGTGACAATAGAAACAGAGCAAGTGTTTACAACTATTCAAAGCTCCATCGATACAATTATGAGATCGATTCATGAACTATCACAGGGGATGCAAAATATTATGCAACTACAAGGTGAAACGGCTACAGCTATTGAAAGTATGACAGCTATTACGGAGCAAACAGCTACAACAACGGATGAAGTGTCGGCTTCAGCTAACGAGCAAAGTAAAGCGATTGAAAGTGTTGCCCGTACAGCAGATGAATTACAAGTGTTGAGTAAAGAGTTACAAAGTTTGTTAAATCGTTTTTCTTATTAATCATAAATGAAGATAGACATTCACTATTTTTCTGTGAGTGTCTATTCATATTGTTTAAAAAATAGTGTCAATTCCAATGATAAAATTTAGTTTGTTCAGTTTAAACTTTTGAGTGTGAACACAATGATCCAGATATCTTTATAAAATTATTTTTTCACCCATATAATAATTAACTTTCGTTTACATCTTGATTGCCCAATCATCTTATAACTTTCATGAACATTTGAACGGCATCAATAAAAACTTATTTTCTTAGTAGAAAGAACGAATAGTTCTAATATACCCAATAAATCTTTGATAGAATGATAGTGCATCTGTAGACCTCGCTATTTGTTAGTATTCCCAACTTTAACGGATACAGGCATTTTTATTCTTTTTTGAACTGATTTTGGTATTGAGCTCTCTTTTTAGAACAAAAGAGTAAAGACGCATGGGCTGATAGATGATAGGTTTCAAGTTCCTTGTAGAAAGATATATAAGTAAAATGTTGGAGAGTTTGTGCATCAGTTAAAGGACATTCCCATGACTAGAGGAATGTCTATTTTTTTGATAAAGATGTTCACTTCTATAGGCAATTCACGTTAAGATGGAATCACATCACATGATTTAAAGGGGAATGGCAACTTGAGTACATTATTGACGAAAACAATGACAATGGATGCAGAATCTTTTTTTTATAGTTATCAGCAACAAACCAAGAATGAGCAACGACATATATTTTTAGAAAGTGGACGTGGTGGACATTTGACGATGGCTGCTTGGAATCCATTTGTTACTGCACAGTCGGTGGAAGATGGATTGTTAATTGAATGGCGTAATGGAGAGTATGAACTACTACAGGGAGAGCCGCTAGATTTATTAGAACGTTTCGTAGCCAACTATCAACTGTCTTATGATGCCAAACTTCCTGCTTTCCAAGGAGGGGCAATAGGTTTTGTCTCGTATGATTATGCGAGGAAAATTGAGGCATTACCGACTGTTGCAGTAGATGATTTACAAGTACCCGATATTTATTTCTATTTATTTGATTGCTGGGCTGTTCGAGATGTCAAAACAGATGAAGTGACATTGATGAAGCTAGTTGATAGTGAACGAAATTTAGAGGAATGGGCACAGCAGTGGCAAACAGCAGCAAAGTCTAGCTTACAAACTCGAAAATTTGAACAGACCGATGCTGTAGAAATTATCAATGATGAAAATGAGCTACATGTATCCTTTGCAGGTACAGATTTTGAAGCTGCTGTCACAAAAATTCAAGAGTACATTGCACAGGGCGATGTATTCCAAGTAAATTTATCTGTTCGTCAATCAAAGCAATTACAGGCGACACCGATGGATGTGTATGAGGCATTGCGCACATTTAATCCATCTCCATATATGGCATATATTGCAGCACCTGATTTTGCAGTTGTTTCTGGTTCGCCTGAGCTGTTAGTCAAACGTCAGGGCGAGGAGCTCTCAACACGACCGATTGCAGGTACACGACCAAGGGGGAAATCCGAAGCGGAGGATTTAGCATTGGCCCAAGAATTAATTGATAATGACAAAGAACGTGCTGAGCATGTGATGCTGGTGGACTTGGAGCGCAATGATTTAGGACGAGTATCAACGTATGGCACAGTAGAAGTGGATGAGTTTATGGTGATTGAGCGCTATTCACATGTGATGCATATTGTTTCGAATGTACGAGGAGAAATAGCGGAAGGCAAAACAAATGCTGATGTGATTCGTGCAATGTTCCCAGGTGGCACAATTACAGGTGCGCCAAAAATACGTACAATGGAAATTATTGAAGAATTAGAGCCTGTACGACGTGGTTTATATACAGGTTCAATTGGTTGGCTTGGTTTTACAGGCGATATGGAGTTTAATATTGTCATTCGTACAGCGTTTATTAAGGATGGGGTAGCACATATTCAAGCTGGTGCAGGGATTGTCATTGACTCTATTCCAGCAAGAGAGTATCAGGAATCCTTAAATAAGGCGAAGGCAATGTGGCAGGCAAAGGCAATGGCGGAGGGCAAGCAAAATGATTTTAATGATTGATAACTATGATTCATTTATTTATAACATTGTCCAATATTTGGGTGAATTTGGCCATGAAATAGTTGTGAAACGTAATGATACAATAACAATAGAGGAAATTGAGAAACTAGCTCCAGATATGATTGTGATTTCTCCAGGACCATGTAGTCCAAATGAGGCTGGTGAAAGTCTGAACATTATTAAATATTTCGCGGGAAATATTCCAATTTTAGGTGTTTGCCTTGGTCATCAGGCATTAGCACAGGTATTTGGTGGTAAGGTTATACAGGCTGAACATCTTATGCATGGAAAGACATCACCTGTACTACATGCTAAAGTAGGTTTGCATAAGGGAATGCCAAATCCATTCCAAGCAACGCGCTATCATTCTCTTATTGTAGAAAGGGCAACATTGCCAGCATGTCTCGAGGTGACAGCATGGACAGAGGAAGGCGAAATTATGGGGCTACGCCATAAAGACTACCCACTAGAGGGTGTACAATACCATCCAGAGTCTATTATGACGGAGCAAGGTAAAAAACTCTTACGTCAATTTATAGAACTGTATGTAGGGAAGTGAGATAAATGCAATGCTGGATGAATGGACAGTATATAGATGAGCAAGATTTACGAATTTCACCCTTTGACCACGGATTTTTGTATGGATTAGGATTTTTTGAAACGTTCCGAACATATGGTAGTCAAGTATTTGGCTGGGAAGCACATATGGAAAGGCTACAGCTAGCTTTATCGCAATATCGTATTCACTTAACATATAACGAGCATGAATTACTGGATGTGGTACAGCAATTAAATAAGTTGGCGGATGGACAGGATGGCTATTTTCGTCTGAATGTATCTGCTGGCGAGCATGCGATTGGGCTACAGCCAACAGAATATAGACAACCAAATATCATTATTTTTCGTAAACAATTACAGCATGTAGCTCGTGGCACAGAAAAAACAGCTCAGTGGCTTACAACACGACGCAATACACCTGAGCAGAAGGTACGGCTTAAATCACATCATTATGGCAACAACATACTTGGCCGCTTTGAAATGCCATCATTGGCACAGCAGGAAGGCTTCTTTTTAACGCAAGAAGGCTATGTTGCAGAAGGTGTAACATCAAATATATTTTGGGTGAAAAATGATATACTATATACGCCATCCTTAGAGACAGGTATTTTATCAGGAATAATTCGTGCATGGGCTATACAAAAGGCTAGGATGCTAGGGATGGATGTAAGAGAAGGCCTCTTTACACAGCAAGATGTAGAACAGAGTACAGAATGCTTTATTACTAACTCTGTACAAGAGCTTGTTCCTATTAGCAACCTAGAAGATCATTTGTTATTAGGCAATAAGGGGCCTGTTTATTCGTGTTTACATGAGGCATTTGTAAAAGAAGTGGAGTGTTTACATGCTTGAAAAATATACAACACCGTTAACGATTAATGGTATTACATTAGACTATAGAAAAGAAACATTCGTGATGGGCATTTTAAACGTTACGCCCGATTCTTTCTCGGATGGTGGAAAGTACAAAAATGTAGAGGAAGCTGTTGGACAGGCGAAAAAGATGGTGGCTGAAGGGGCTAAAATTATTGATGTCGGTGGCGAATCTACACGTCCAGGCTATAAGCGAATTTCGGATGAGGATGAAATTGCACGTGTTGTGCCTGTTATTCAAGCATTAGTGAAGGAAGTATCTGCGATTATCTCCATTGATACGTATAAGGCGAATGTAGCCCGTGCTGCTATTAAGGCGGGAGCACATATAATTAATGATATCTGGGGAGCAAAGGCGGAACCTGAAATTGCCCATGTTGCGGCTGAACTACATGTTCCGATTATTTTAATGCATAATCGTGAAAATATGGATTATGGAGCGGATTTTTGGGCAACAGCAAAGGCGGACTTAGAAGAAAGTATTGCGATTGCACAAAGGGCAGGTGTTCCTGACCAGCATATTATTTTAGACCCTGGCATTGGCTTTGCAAAAAATACTGCACATAATATCGCTATGATGCAACATTTAAATGATTTAGTAGCAATGGGGTATCCTGTCCTATTAGCTACATCACGTAAATCAATGATTGGTAATGTTTTGCGGCTACCTGTTGAAGAACGTATGGAGGGTACGAGTGCAACGATCGTTTATGGCATTGAGAAGGGCTGTCATATGATACGTGTTCATGATGTTAAGGAAATGGTACGGGCTACACATATGACAGATGTTTTAGTAGGGAAACGTATTTATAAGGAGGAAGCGTAATGGACTATATTCATTTAAAGGATATGCAATTTTATGGCTATCATGGTGTATTAGCGGCAGAAACTACGCTTGGTCAACGCTTCCGTGCCAATATTTCTCTTGCAGTTGATATGACAAAGGCAGGAGAAACCGATAATCTAGTCTATACGGTGAATTATGCTGAGGTATATGCATTATGCCGAGATATTGTAGAGGGCGTGCCTTTAAAGCTGATTGAGGCTCTTGCGGTGAAGGTAGCTAATGCAATATTAACGACCTATCCTGATAAAGTAAAGGGTGTACGTGTGGAGCTTATTAAACCAGACCCTCCAATTCATGGCTATTATAAAGAGGTATCTGTTGAGGTAACGAGAGGTGAGTTTTAATGAAGGATGTCTATTTATCGATTGGTACAAATATAGGAGAACGATATGACAATCTTCAGCAAGCAATAGCACTTTTAAAGCAGAAGGATGGCATTGAGCTTGTCCGCATTTCCTCTGTTTATGAAACGGCTGCTGTAGGCTATACAGACCAAGGAGATTTTTTAAATATTGCCGTTCACCTAAAAACAGATTTGTCCTCTGCTGAGATGCTGAGCATTTGCCAATCCATTGAACAGGAATTAGGTCGTGTGCGTGAGTTTCGATGGGGGCCTCGCATTATTGACCTTGACATCTTGCTTTACAACCATGAAAATATTGAAACAGAGCGCTTAATTGTTCCACATCCACGCATGTATGAGCGAGCATTTGTGTTAGTGCCGCTAGTTGAAATTACAGCACCACCACTTGACGAGCAACTACAGCAAGCACATCGTCTATTACAGCAGCTAGATTGTGAGGGTGTAGCTTTGTGGGAGCACTATGATAAGCCTCTAACAGTAAACTAAGCAGTATTGTATACGAATAAATAGATAAAGTAAGGCTTTAGAGGAGGACATCAACATTGAGTCAAGCAACTGAGAAGCCATTTCAAATTGGCGATATCGTAATGGACAACCGTGTTGCATTAGCGCCAATGGCTGGAATTTGTAACTCTGCTTTCCGTTTAACGGTGAAGGAATTTGGAGCAGGGCTTGTATATGCTGAAATGATTAGCGATAAAGGAATTGTTCAACGCAATGCAAAGACATTAGGTATGCTTTATATTGATGAGCGTGAAAATCCATTATCACTGCAAATTTTCGGTGGTGATAAAGAAACATTAGTAGAAGCGGCAAAATATGTAGATGAAAATACAACAGCCGATATTATTGACATTAATATGGGCTGTCCTGTCAATAAAATTATTAAATGTGAGGCAGGCGCACGTTTGCTGCTTGATCCAAATAAAGTATATGAAATGGTCGCAGCAGTAGTCGATGCCGTGAAAAAGCCTGTATCTGTGAAAATGCGTATTGGCTGGGACGATGAGCATATTTTTGCAGTTGAAAATGCACAGGCGGTAGAGCGTGCAGGCGCATCGGCAGTAGCTGTTCACGGTCGCACACGTGTACAAATGTATGAAGGGAAGGCAAACTGGGATATTATTCGCGATGTAAAGCAAAATGTTCGTATCCCTGTGTTGGGGAATGGTGATGTCGAAACCCCTCAAGATGCTAAACGTATGCTTGATACAACAGGCGTTGATGCGATAATGATTGGGCGTGCAGCGTTAGGTAATCCGTGGATGATTTATCGTACTGTTAAATATTTAGAAACAGGTGAGCTACAAGGCGAGCCATCCATACGTGAAAAAATAGACGTTTGCTTATTGCATTTTGAACGTTTAATGCAACTAAAAGGTGAAAAAATTGCCGTGCTTGAAATGCGTAGCCATGCCTCATGGTATTTAAAAGGCATCCGAGGGAATGGCAAGATTCGTAATGCCATTAACCAAGTCGAAACGAAGGAAGAACTATATATGCTATTAAATGGTGTAGTAGTGGAGTATGAAGAACAGGAAGAGCTGTTAAAAGAGAGTGTGTAATAAGGGCAGAATCATATTTTTGTGATTCTGCTTTTTTATTTTGCAACCAAACTACCTTTTCGTTCGACTTTAAAGCATAACGGAAAGGGGAGCCATAATGGATATCGTTAAATTAGTTCAAAAAGCAAAGAAGAGGGACGATGAAGCTTTTGAGCAATTGATTAGTACTGTTCGTGAAAGGCTGTATCGAACAGTTTATTCATACGTTCGAAATGAACAGGATGCATTAGATATTTACCAAGAAACAATTTATACCGCTTATATCTCTATGAAGAAATTGAAAAATGCAGAAGGTTTTGCAAGCTGGATTACAAAAATTGCAGTTTTTAAATCAATCGATTTTATTCGCAAGGAGTCGAGACATTTTACAACGGATGCCGAGGAGATGTTTGCTGTATTAATTACACCAGAAAAAGACGATGTATGTATACATTCAATGGATTTATCAGAAGCCTTTAGCTATTTAACGCCTAAGGTGAAAACAATTGTTTTATTAAGGTATTATCACGATTTGTCTATTAAAGAAATAGCCAGCATTATGGATTGTCCTGAAGGAACAGTGAAATCTTACCTAAATCGAGCGAGGAAAGAGCTTAGACCTATTTTAAAGGAGGGCTATATGCATGAATAAAGAAAAAATAAATATACCAATTGAAAAGCTTATGGAAAGAGAAAAAGTAGCAATTTTTCAAGCGAAGAAAAAAAGAAGAGTTGGAGGTACGATAAAACATACATTTTTAGTAGCATGTATACTAGGGCTCTCTATTCTCGGCTCAAGCTTTGTTTTTACAGGAATGGGGGAAGCATTGACGAATATCCCTTTAGTTGGCTCGATTTATAAGGAATTTAGAGATATTGCTGCTGATAAGATTGAACGAGATCATTTAGCAACACTTATTGATAAACAGGATAGTCAAAATGGTTTAACCATGGTGGTAAAAGAAGCAGCTTATGATGGTGCTCGTCTAATGGTATCGGTAGTCTACACAGGCAAACAGGATTTTAGTTTAGATGGATTTAGCTATATAACGATTAATGGGCAGCCGATTAAACGAGCAAATGGTAGAACGGCACAAGATGATATAGATACAAACACAATTATTGAGCATCATGAATTAACATTTGCTAATTATGATGAATATGGCGATAAAATTGACGTTGCAGTCCATGGAGAAAATCTATTTGGCTACGAAGCAGATTTAGAGGTTACCTTCCCGCTTGAGAAAATAGCTGGCGAAATTTCAGCCTTCACACCGCAAATATCAGCAAAAACATCAGATGAAATTTACACTGTAACGGCTGAAAAGGTGATATTTACCCCTTTAGCCACAAGAATTGATTTAACGATAGATTATCCCATCGAAATGGATGCAAATGATACATGGCCATGGTTTGAATATTATATAACAGATGATACGGGGCGCGTTTATGATGGATTGACATTGCAATCAGGTATGCTACCAGATCAATACGGTCACCATATGATTTTAACATTGCCACCTATGGATGTTGTTCCATCTTATTTGAAGCTCACTCCTCAAGTGACAAATCGTGAAGGGCTCAAAGAAGAAGTAAAGGAATTAGAATTGGTTGTTCCACTTTCAAAATAAAAATAACAAAAAAGGTGAATCCACCCTCGAAATTGTGTACAATAATAAAATATGGGCAAAACAGACCAATCAATTATAGGAGTGAATAATGTGTCAAACATAGAAGAATTGAACGACCAGCTTTTGGTGAGACGCCAAAAGATGACAGATATTCGCGAAGGCGGTCTTGATCCGTTCGGTAGCCGTTTTGAGCGTACACATTTATCAAATGAAGTAGTAACAGAATTTGATATTTTCGATAAAGAGCAATTAGAGGCAGAGCCAAAAAGCGTAACGATTGCAGGCCGTATTATGACAAAGCGTGGAAAAGGAAAAGCAGGCTTTGCACATATTCAGGATCTAGGTGGTCAAATTCAAATTTATGTACGTCAAGACCATGTAGGCGAACAAGCATATGAACTATTTAAACAAGCTGATTTAGGAGATATTGTAGGGGTACGTGGCAATGTATTCCGCACACAAGTTGGAGAGCTTTCCGTGAAGGCTGAAGAATTCACTTTCCTGACAAAAGCACTTCGTCCAATGCCAGAGAAATTCCACGGCTTACAGGATGTTGAACAACGCTATCGTCAACGTTACTTAGATTTAATGACAAATGCAGATAGCAAAAAAACATTCATTACACGCTCAAAAATTATTCGCGCCATTCGAAACTACCTAGATAACGCTGGTTATTTAGAGGTAGAAACACCAATGCTTCATACAATTGCTGGTGGTGCAGCGGCTCGTCCATTTATCACACATCATAATGCTCTTGATATGGAATTATATATGCGTATTGCCATTGAATTGCATTTAAAACGTTTAATTGTGGGTGGCTTAGAAAAAGTGTATGAAATTGGCCGTGTTTTCCGTAACGAAGGAATTTCCACACGTCATAATCCTGAATTTACAATGATTGAGCTCTATGAAGCTTATGCGGATTATCAAGATATTATGTCATTAACAGAAAACCTGATTGCGCATGTTGCCCAGGAGGTTCTTGGAACAACAGTTGTGCAATACGGCGAGGATGAAATCAATCTTGCTGTAGGCTGGAAACGCGTGCATATGATAGACGCTGTAAAAGAAGCAACAGGTGTAGACTTCTGGCAGCCGATGACAAAAGAACAAGCTCAAGCGCTTGCTAAAGAACATGGTGTAGAAGTGAAAGATGTTCATGAAGTAGGTCATATTATTAATGAATTCTTTGAACAAAAGATTGAAGAGACACTTGTACAACCTACATTTGTCTATGGTCATCCAGTAGAAATCTCACCTCTTGCGAAGAAAAACCCAGAGGACGAGCGTTTCACAGATCGCTTTGAGCTATTTATCGTTCGTCGTGAGCATGCGAATGCCTTTACAGAATTAAATGACCCAATCGACCAACGCCAACGCTTTGAAGCGCAATTAGCAGAAAAAGAGGCAGGCAATGATGAGGCACATGAAATGGACAATGATTTCATTGAAGCATTGGAATATGGTATGCCGCCAACAGGTGGCTTAGGAATTGGGATTGATCGTTTAGTGATGCTATTAACAAATGCACCATCTATTCGCGATATTTTACTATTCCCAACAATGCGTCATACTTCGAAATAAAATCATAAGCAGAAGCAGTTTGTTAGAATAAAGTACTGCTAAAGAACTACTCCCATGTCAGGAGAGCGTAACAGGAGAATCTACCGAGGATTCTCCTGTTTTTTCGTGTAGAGGAAGCCGAAAGAGTGATTTGGCTTGTTTTCCTAAATTTATAAAAAGTTGGGAATTATTGTGTTCTCACCTTTACTTTCTGTCACAGTTTTATGAATGTTAATATATATAAATTTTATTCATAAACCATACAAGTGATCTTCTTACCATTCTTACAGGAAATTAGGCTGTTTGTTTATTTAATATAATTTTGGAAATTAAGAAAATAGATTGCAAAATTACTAAAAATTGGGCTAAAATGGTGATATATGATATAAATTTGGCGGTGGTGGAGAAAAATGATATTCACATTTATGTTAAAGAATGTTTTCAAAGCACAAACAGAGGCAGAAATATTAAAATCCTCTGTGATTTATGGATGGTCTTTAGTCGGGATAATGACTATTACTATTGCTTTATTAGGTATATTACCTCAATTTGTACAAGGTGGTTTTGATGCAGGGCCAGCCTTATTTGTATTTTTAATAGCTTGGATTCTTTTTACTGCTCGTTACACCTCATTTAAGCCTATGTTAGGAGCGGCATCAGCAGGAATTACGATTGTCGCGTTCAGTGCGCTTTTAGAAAATGCTTTTGCTCGACGTAATAATGGTTCGTTTACAATGGGGATATTATTTGGTGTACTTTTCGTCCTTCTCACAATAGCGTTAAAAAATAGTTTGGTATCATTATTTTACTTAATCAAAGAGACTGTTAGATTTATTAAATACAAAAAACATCAAATTACTTTAGAAGATACAATGTTACAGGCTTAAAACACTAAATGAGCAAAAATAATTTGGGATTGGAGTGTTGGGAGAAAGGTTATTTTTATCGCTATGCTTAAACATTTCTAAGATTCACATGCAAAGCAGAGGCTGAAGTCAAGCATATCAGCCTAAGCTTTGATATAGCTTGCACAGACAGGTATTACGCTGTAAAAATATAAGAAATATAAAAAGCTGCGCTCCGATTGTTAACGGTATCTAACTATCGGAGCGCAGTTCATATTCTTGAGAGTTTAAGAGAATATATTGATAATGACGCCTATGACCAGCGTTGCTATTATGAGCAGACACCCACAGCCGATAAGGAATGAAAAGATATTTTTTATGTACCCCGCTAAAAAATACCAGACAAGTGCTACGATAACACCCAATCCTATACTTTCTGTACTAACTGCAAAAATTATACCAAATAGAATTGCCCAAAAGACGGATCCTCTAAAAGCAACCTCTCTCACCTGTGCAGAGACTGGGGAACTCTGATAAGTATGTTGCTCTTGCTTCACAGGTATTTGTTGCGAAAAGGTCTCTTGCATTTTAACCTGTTTTGGTGGTGTGTTTTTGCTAGGCTTACCGCCATGCTTAATGGCGAAGTCACCATAGTCAATATCTCCAAAGTAGTAAATGTCATCTGTTACATACTGCTGCATATTGCTTGTCCATTGCGCAAAGTCTGGATTACCGTAGTTATTTAAATTTTTTACAAATTGAATAGCGTGTCTAAAGCCAAACCACTTTTCACTATGATCTTCTACATGACGAATAATCCCGATGATCACGTCATCTCTATTTTCTATTGCTAAATGCTGGAGTTTGTCTTCAGCCTGCTTAACTTTATTTTCGTAATTATAGTACATGGCATAATCCCACATCATAATGATGATAGGTAAATTGCGTAACACAATTGGATCTTTTAAATGATTCTTAAATAATGTAAAAATATCCTTTATTCGATTATCAATGGAATAAATTCTGGCTAAATCCATTACAAGAAAATCATTCGTTGGTTCCAAGCTCAGGGCTTGTTCCGCATAGTTTGCTGCATCTTTATAACGTTGAAGTTCTATATAAGCATCCATTAGTGAGATTAAAATGCCTACATCATTTGGGATATCGCTTTGCAAGTCCTTTAAAACTTGGATTGCTTGTTCAAATTGCCCATTTCGCATATAACCCTGTGCTAATAATTTTCTTGCATTTAAATGTTTAGGGTTTATGGCAAGGGCTTGTTTGATTTTGACAATAGCATTGGCTGTTTGTTCATTTTCTAACAATCTATCTGCTTCATTTAACAAAATATTAATATCTTCGTGTATAATTTGTTCATCGTATGCTCTGCGTTGTTCAGAATTACTTAAAGCATTATAAGCTTCACGAATTAATTGATATTCTTCATGGTGCTGCTCATTTGTATAAATTCTTACTAACTTATAAAAAGCTTTTTTTATTTCGTCCTCAGTAGCCTCTTGTGACACATTCAATATCGTATAGTAATTTTTTGTATCAATTTTCATCATATGACTCGTCCACCAACCTACGTTTAGCTTCTATCCCTGTCCAATCTTCAGGGTATAGTTCTACTAGCTTTTGGAGCAAAATTTTGGCTTCATTCAGGTGTTGCTCTTGTAATAAACCTGATAAAGAAAGCATTGTATCGTCGCGATAAGGGGAATCCCAAAACGTTTTGTTATCCATATGTAAAAACTGCTGTCCCGTGTTAATCGCCTCATTTGGCCTACCTTGTGCAATTTGAGCTTGCAATAAAAAATACATAGCATCATCTGAATAGTAGGCGTCTTTATTTATAGCTAAACTTTTTTCGAATAAAGCTGTGGCGGTAGGGTAATCTCCTTTTTGAAAGGCTTGAAGTCCTTGTTGATATGAAGACTTCTCTAGTGTTGCAGCTATTTGGGCAATTTCTTCAGCAGAAAAAAGGGCAAATGGGTTTTCCTCATCTATTTGTTGTTCTAGCTTGGATGTTTCAGAAAGCTGAGCTTCTAGCTTGTCAATAGTAGCTTTTAGTTGAGATATTTCTGTATCTCGCTGTTTATCAATAAGTGTCTCCTGGTTTTCTAGTGTAGCAGGTACAGATAAAGGTGGAGCCTCCTTTTTGAACAATAAGGGTAGTACTATAATAGTTATGGCAGCTAAAATACTAACTAGAGAGAACATGATTTTACCTGAGCGAAGCTTGTTTTTCGCTACCTCGACAGGCTGTTCAAGGTTTGACTGATGCATAAAAAGTAATATTTGTTTTGTGTCCGGTAGTTGCTGAATATGGACAGGCATATTTTGTAGTAATTGCTTTGTATATTGTTCGTTATGCAGCAAAGCACCAGAAAATAGAATGGCTTTATAGACAACTGTTGGCAAAACATAGCCTATTTTTAATAAAGGTAATAAGTATTCAAGCCCCTTTTCAAACTGGTTTTGTTGAAAGCATATAAGTGCCTTATTATAGGTTTTAGCAATTTCCTCATATACAGGGAGAGATTGAATAACAGCCGTTCGTTGCTCTGCAAGAGGAAAGAGATTTGGTCTTTTTAATGATCTCCATAGGAATAGTGCCTGATAAGGTTCTCCTATAGCTATATAGCATAAACTTAGCGACCATGTGAGTAGGTCGTTTTTCTTTTTAGGTTCGTAGAGTGCTTGTAATTTATCTTTTGCATATAGATACTGTCCTTCTTGAATAAGAAGGACAGCTTCGGTTAATTGTTCTTTTAAGCTTTTCATAGGGCTAAACAAGTTCGATCAGTAAATCTGTTAATTCATCTTCTAATTTACGAACGAAAGTTTCATCGTTATCTTGAACTGCTAGTTTAATTTGTTGCAATAAGCTCTCTACTTTTGTTATATCAGAACCTTGTAAATCAGGAAGTATACGTTCAGCTCGACTGACAACATTTTTCACCGTGTCATACAATTGTGATTTTGTCCAATCAGTATCAGCACGTTGTTTAGCTAATTGAATTTCCGTTTTTGTCATAACGCCTGTCTGTGTATCAATTTGCTTTTTTATACGTTTCCCTGTGCTAACAATCTCCGCCTCTACCTCTAAAATACCATTGATATCATAACTGAAAATAACATCAATCATTTCTTGGTTAGCGGGACGAGGAGGAATGCCCTCTAAAGTGATTGGTTCAGCTGAAATAGCTAAATTAGGTTGTACCATTTCCTCATTAGGCTTGCCTTGGAATACGTTAATGTCTACAACTGTTTGGTTATCATGTAATGTGTTAAAACGCTTGCTCTTCCGTATAGGAATTGGTGAGTTCGCCTCAATAATTTCAGAGAAGAAGCCTTTTACAATTTGGGAGCCAATAACAGAACTTGTTTCAATTCCAAGTGAATAAGGGCAAACGTCCAGCACCATAATGCCTTTATCGCTGCTAATAATCCCTGTTTTAATCCCTGCTTGAATGGCTGCACCTAAGGCAACAGCCTCATCTGGATTAATATCTTTACGTGGAGCTTTATTAAATTTTTGCTGTACAATTTGCTGAACTAATGGAATTCGGGTTGAACCGCCTACTAACAATACATCATCAATATCATGTACAGATAAATTTGCTTCTTGTAATGCCTCCTCCACTTGAAGTAATGTGGATTCCGCTAACGGGCGAATTAAGTCTTCAAATTCATCTCGCGTAATCGTCTCGCTAATAGAAATAGGCATACCATCCTTCATCATAAAGAAGGGAATTTCAAATTGAGCTGTTGATTGAGCTGAAAGCACTTTTTTAACTTCCTCAGCCGCTAATTTTAAACGGTTTTGTCTTTGTAAAATTTCTATCTCAGAGCCGCTATCAATACGCACATTTTCTTTGCGCTCAATCACTTTTATTAGCCAGTCAGCTAGCAATTTATCAAAATCTAAACCACCAAGACTATTGTTTCCTGAAGTTGCCTTTACCTCTACTACACCATCAAACAATTCGACAATCGAAACGTCAAATGTCCCGCCACCTAAGTCATAAATAGCAAGCTTCATATTGCTAGTCATATTTTCTGAACAAAATGAGATAGCGGCTGCTGTTGGTTCATTAATAATACGCTCTACCTTTAACCCAGCAATTTCTCCTGCTGATTTTGTAGCCTTTCGTTGGGCATCTGAAAAATAGGCGGGTACAGTAATAACTGCTTCTGTAACGATCGTACCTAATTGGTGTTCAGCCGCCTCTTTTAAATACTTTAAATAATGAGCTGATATTTCTTCTGGTGTATAGGCTTTATCTCCTACCGTGACATTTTCACCCGTTCCCATCAGCCGCTTTACTTCACTCGCTGTTAATTTTGGTGCACCAGCCATTGCATTTTTTGCTGTTGCGCCAATTACAATTTCATTGGTTTCAGGTTTCATATGAAAGATAGAAGGGGTTGTGCGTTGTCCATCCTTGTTGACAATAATTTCCGGTCGTTCATTTTTTAAATAGGCTATTGCGCTGTTTGTTGTACCTAAATCAATTCCGATGACTGTCATATAATTTAACTCCTTATCCAACATTAATTACTTTAGCAATTCGAACAATTTTAGTTGTTTTTTGATCCATGAAGCAACGCTCTAGGACATCGACTACAGTGTACAGGGGTACTTGATTATCCGTTGTCACAACGCCGATGCTTTCCATGTAGGCTCCGTCTAAAATTTTCCCTTTGACAGGTATTTCTACAATGCCTAATTGAGCTAAATTGTTCAAATGTTCTGATATAATTTTATCTGTTTCTGCTACCCAATCTTTATCTACTTTTTCTGATAGGCTTGCTGCTCTATGAATCAAATCCATAGAATCAATTCCTTTAATCATTACATGAATATAGGAAGCTCGCTCTTGTTCAAAGGCTTCAATGGTTGCTACCATGTCTGGATCTTCTTGTATATCTAAACGTGTATCTAAAAACTGGCGAAGTTCCTCAAACATTTTCATGTTTACTTTTGTTCCTTTTTTTACTTGAGTATTAATTTGTTCAATTAATACTTCAAGAGGCTGTTCTTCGGGCACATCGAAATCTTCAAATTTCTCCACCATTTCTTCGAGATTTGAAAGGTTTTCTTTTAACAGTTGTTCAATATGACTTTTAATCTCCACATAAATCACTTCTTCCTTAAAGTAGTGAGTTGGCAAGATAGCCAGCAATTTTCTTGCTATGCTATCCAAGTTGCTTTCCCAATTAGGCTGGTCATGGTAGATGCGCATAATGATGGCCAGCTCATCTAATAAACAATGTACTTCCTCCAGATAGCTGATCGTATGACTTTTAAAAATGATGCTTAAGCAATTTTCTAAGGGAAGGTGTTTTTTTTGAAATAATGCAATAAATTTCTCTTGTTCAGAGGTATATTGTTGTATTACTTCCTCTTTTAGCGTATCCTCCTGGGGACAATTTTCTTTAGTAATTATTCTTCAACTCCTATACATCAACTTGATTTCGCACTCTATATCGATCACTTGACTCTACTGCATAAAGGACTTCCTCTGTTAGTAAGTCAAGCTCATGCTCACCTTCAGTTGTTAATGTGTAAGTGGCCTTCTTTAAAATCGCGTCCTCTAACATATTGCGGACTAGTCGCCCGTTCCCGTGATTTGATGGACTATCAATCATATTACGACTAATAATACGTTTTGCTATTTTTTTAGCTGAGGCTGTCATACGATACTGCTTCTGTTTTAACATCAATTCCAATATCTCCAGTTGCTCCTCCAGTGTATAGTCTGGAAATCTAATGGTATATTTGAAGCGAGAGGCAAGTCCAGGGTTTGATTTTACAAAACTTTCCATCTCCTTTGGATAACCAGCTAAAATAATAACAAGTGTGTCTCTGTCATCCTCCATTGCTTTGACAATGGTGTCTACTGCTTCCATTCCAAAATCATTACTGTTTTTTGCTCTTGTTAAGGCATATGCCTCATCAATAAAAAGCACACCATTCTTAGCTTCAGCAAGTTTTCCTAGGGTTTTTACTGCCGTGTGTCCAATATATTCACCAACTAAATCCCCTCTCATCACCTCAACTAAATGACCAGATGTTAAAATACCAAGTGCTTTTAGAATATTAGCCACAATACGTGCAACTGTAGTTTTTCCACTACCTGGATTGCCTGTGAAGACCATATGTAAACTGAGTTTTTCCACTTTAAAGCCTTGTTCCTGCCTCATTTTAGTGAAGGAAATCCAATGATGTAAGTCATAAATACTTTGTTTAACCGATTGTAGCCCAATTAATGTCTCTAATTCATGTAAGGCTTGTGAAATTGTATGTTCCTCTTGTTTATTGCCCAATAATACTTTGTTTAGCTCAGGTGATTGTTCCATACATAAAATCATTTCATTAATCCAATGATTCAGTAATTTTGCATCTTCAGAATGGTGTGTGACAGATTGTAAGACAAGCTTGGCTCGTATTAAGTCGCCCATTTTTTGATTTGCCTGATAGGAAGTAATATAGTCAATTTGTTCAAAAGGAGCTTGGTTTAATAGAAAATTAGCACAGCGCAGTATGGTTTTCGCGTAACTAATTGAGTACTTTTCCGTTAATTCAAATGTTGTACATTGTAGCCATTTTGCTTGGGCGGCAAGCAGATTATGACGTTTTTCATCCTCATAAGCCATTTCACTATAGCACTTTGCTAAAAACTGTTGGATGGTTAACTGCAAATGAATAAGTTGAGCAGTCTGTTTTTCTTTTAATAACTGTTGAATTTTTCGGTATACTCGATTTAATCGGAATAAATGATGTGAAATCAATTGTTCATCATAAGGCTTAAATGCTTCTAAGATGTCATGTTGTATGGAATAAAATGACTCCTCGATTAAGTAATATTTATCCAGTATAATCATTCCCTAAATCAAATAGTTAAAAAATTGCTGTTTACATTTAAAAAGAGCGGGATATTTAATTTCTAGTCGTTTTACATCTTTTTTGAAGCTTTGATAATTCTCGTTTGCATACCATTCGATGTCATCATGTATAAATTGATTATGCTCCTCCCATTCCTGCTCACTTGCATAGTCACTTTTAAATAAGTAAATGTAAAATAATTTTTTGAACAATTTGCCGATTGTTTTGTCATGAGACAATTTTTGAAATTCACTATAAATTATTTGCTTTTTCTGTAACTCTTCTAAGAAGGCATTGTTTGATAAATTTCCTTCATTTCTTAGAAGACATATAATATATAAAGCGTTGTATGCCCAATTGAAAGTATAGGAGTTGCATAAGAATTCAATCCATACCTGTAACTCCTCTATTAATAATTGTTTCGCCTCATATGTAAACGGATGTTTTGCAATAATCTGTTTATATTGTTCATACATTGTCGCGCTATCTGCAGCGCAGCAAATCTCAAAAAATTGACATAGATAGAAGGCATGTTTTTGGCTATCAACATGTGGCTTTAATCGTAATTTCTCTATAAAGGCCCATGCTTCCTCATATCGCTCAGTGCATAGATAAGCTTTTATTAAAAGTGATACAAGCTCATAGTTAGCTGGAGCTATTAATAATCCCTGCTTTGTTACTCGTACCATATTTCTATACTGTTCTAACCTAGAATAAAGAATAGCTAGCTGAATATAGGCATCTATAAATTCCTCATCTGTTTGTATAGTAGTGTGTAATAAGTGTTCTGCTTCCTCATAATCTTCTAATTTCATTAACATGAGAGCATATTCGTAATAATGGGTCGCGCTTGGCTGAATTGTAATAATTTCATTAAAAGAGTCTTTTACTTCACTGATAAAGCCTGTTTTACTTGCTTCGAGTGCTAGTTCCTTTAGGCGCTCAATCCGTTGCCCGTATTCTAATTGAAAGTCATAATCCTTACGTAGTTTTGGATCTATCAATATTCGATATGCTTCCCTGAGTTGAGCTGACTTCTCTGGGTATTTTTCATTAGAGTAACGGCGAATCATTATGCTAAATGCTCTTTTAAGTTCGTCTGAATCGACATCAACTGTTACTTCTAATATTTCATAATAAGTACTATTCAAAATATACCTCTTCCTAATGTATACTTTTAATGAAAGTTCTACTATATTTAGCAATAAATATTGGAAATAATATGTCTACATTTTAAGGGATATAGTGATAAAATACAATTAAATTCTAAATTGTGGGGGTGATATAGGTGAAAGGTACGTTGGGAGAGATACTATTAATTATAACATTGGTCCCTGTTATTTCGTATGCAATTATCCAACCTGTAAGCTTTAAGGCAGCCATCGTGCCATTTGATTTAGCGGAAAAATTATATAACCTTCCTCGTATTGTCTCAGAGAAGGTGGATGGCCTAATGAATGAAGAAGGCGTAGGGGAAGGTAGCGATTATATATTATCTAATAGTAATACGGAATATTTAACATATGAGCATTTAGCTGATTTAACAGAGAAGGAGCTGCGTATTGCACGGAATGAATTATACGCGCGCCATGGTTTTATTTTTGGAGCAGAGGATTTGAAAATGTATTTTCAGAATCAAGTTTGGTATGAAGAAAATAGTAATTTTTCAGAAACCTCTCTTTCTGATATAGAATTGGCCAATGTTTATCTTATTTCAACTTTAGAAAATAGTTTGAAACATACATCTGAATTTATTATCCCTTACAGTTATAATGCTTATTTGGATACTTCAGATATAGCCAATTATTCTCAAGAGCAATTGAAATATATTCGAAATGAGATATTTGCCCGTCACGGCTACCAATTTGCTAGTGGTCCGTTACAGGAATACTTTGGTAGTAAGCCTTGGTATGTTGCAAATCCTTATTTCCATGATCAGCAGTTAAGCGATGTGGAGCTTGCTAATATTGAATTTATCCAATCATATGAATGACCTAAGAATTTTGTAGAAGTATAGTTTTGAGCAACCTAAAATAAAAATTTCTTATGGATACCTAAATACAGAGTTAGTAGATAAACTTTCCTACTTAACCTATGTTATTGAGAAAGGTTGTTGGGCATATCCAACAGCCTTTATTGTCATATGACACTAATCACTATTTTGCTAAATTGAAAATAAGAAAAAGGGGGGCTTTGGATGAAAAGAGGAAAAATTAGTCTAAGCTGGTTGGAGTAGGTGTGTTCCTTGTCATAGGTTTATTATGTTTAGTCCAGTATAACGAGTTAGTAAAAAAGGAAGAAACAACAGAAGCTTTATGGGTATAAATTGGTTATCAGTTACAACAATGCTTCAATTTAATTCCTAATTTAGTAGAAGCAACAAAAGTTTATATGGCACATGAGGAGCAAATTTTTACAAGTCTTGCAGAGGTACGAACATGATACGGTGGAGCTGCCACAATGGAGGAGTTAACAGCTGCTTTAAGCCGTTTACTAGTTGTCGTAGAAAACTATCCTGATTTAAAGGCGAATCAGTAATTTACATAGCTAATGGATGAATTAGCAGGAACAGAAAATCGCTTGGTAGTTGCGAGTCAAAGCTACAATAATGATGTAAAAGAATGTAATAGCAATATACGCACTTTTCTGACGAGTATGTTTGGCTTTGAACGAAAAAATTATTTTGAAGTAAGAGACGATGCGAAAGCAACACCTACGATTGATTTCAGAGGTGAGTAAGACTAGAAAACAGTTGTTGTTATTATTTGTCCTACTTATGATGTTGCTATTAAGCGCATTGGCAAATGTGCCAGAACGGCCAGCAACTTCTAGCTTTGTTTTTGCTTATCAAAACATGGTGGATGATGATGTAGAAAAAGAGTTGAATACGGGGGGCAAGTGATTCGGCAATGGGGAATTAATCAAAAAGATATCAATAATGAAATATTGATTTTTGCGACAACTGATCAAGGTGTGAGAAATAATGTTGTAAGGATTGCTGTCGGGCAAGGGCCAGAAGGGAATTATTCAAATGGTAAGCTAGGGCGAATGCTCGATGAATATATGATGCCTTCTTTAGAAAATGGCGATTATATACGTGCCTTTACGCATGTAGTAGATGAGATTCAAGCAGAAGAAGGAAGTGAATAGGGAGGGTTAGTGGTAATGGCTGAAGAGCCGTGGGATATAAGATACTTTATTCCTTATTGCACTGATCTTATTTTGGGGGTTTGTCTTTTATGCGGCTATTTGGGGAAAAGGCTCATCCACGGATGGTTTATCAAATGATTATGGAGGTAGTGGTAGTTATTTAGGTGGGGATTCAGATCGGAATTTTAAGTGTATACAAAGGGGGAAGCAGAGTGAAAATTATGAAGCAGGTAGTATTTTTAATGATGTTGTTACTATTGGTAGGTTGTGGCGAGGTGCAATCTGACGGTGAAGTAGTAAAGAGCGTTGCAAGTGAGGCAGAGGATACAAATTCTACAGAGGATATAGAAGGCACATTGATTCAGATAAATGCTACAAGTGGCGATGCGATAGAGAATGGTTGTTATGAAGGAGAAATTTATATTGAGGCGGAGGATACTTGTGCTTTACCGTTAGAATGTGAGAACGCTGAAACTTGTATAGCGCGTGGAGACGAATTAGTGCGAATATTGGAGGAGGAGTATGGTTCACTAACTGCGGAGGAGTCGGTTGCAACTGATTTAGAGGGTGTTCATGATTTGTATACCTATGAAATTGATAATGACGTTGAGCAAATTCTGACAGAGGATGATGTAACGGATGAGGATATGGAATATCATGCGGAACTATGGTTTGATTTTGCATGGTTAATTCCAGAGTCGGAACGCGAAGATATCAATCAATTTATCGTGTTTGAAAGTGGCGATACATTGGCGTATGTTAATTTACATGATGATGAGGGGAAGTATTGGACATTAGGCATGAACAATGAAAATATTGAGTTAGCATCTGAAACAATGATTACGTATATTCATGAATATGCACACTACCTATCATTGAGAGATGGCGAACAAAATATTTGGGTAGACTTAGAGGCTTGTGAAGATGTGCTGATTGAAGATACAGGCTGTTTTTATGAGGATGCCTATTTAACAGCCTTTTATGAGCAGTTTTGGAATCCAGCAAGCGAATACGAGGAAGATTATGTATCAGGCTATGCAGCAAGTTCGGTAGTAGAGGACTTTGCAGAATCATTTGCCCATTTTGTGTTGACACCGCAGCCAATAGACATCAGTACAGTGGCTGATGAAAAAATTGCTTTCTTTTATGGATCAGACTACTTTGTAGAATTGCGTGCACATATTTTAACGCGTGCGGCAACATGGCTTGTGCGTGCCGTTGTGTAAGTAGTAGATAGAAAATAGTATTCGTTATACTTTGGTATATATAGATACTATTTTTTAATATGGATAGGTACTTACTATGCTGTTAGATAAAGGTTATCATATGACAAAAATATAGTAACAGTCCATCGTATAAAGCGACTATTTTCGCTACAATAAAAAACATTAGGGCTGCATAGGAGATGTTCCGAATGAATTCGAAGCACCTTCTTTATTTAACATTAGATTGAAGGAGATGGACACAGATAAAATGTTTGCCTCTATTCGTGACACAATACTAGGACAGTTCGTATTGTCCTCCGCAGTAGCAGCAAAGGTGATAGCGCATTAGTGCTATACATAAAAAAAGTGAAACTTACACAAAGAGAGATAGAAATAGCAAAATTAATGGTTACAGGTAAAAGTAATAAAGAGATCGCCATAGCGCTTTATATCGCAGAAGGTACAGTGCGAAACTATGTAAGTAATTTATATAATTTAGTTTAGAGGTTATTGATTGAGTACAAGCGATTGTATAGTTGAAGGATTTTTTTAGTATTGAAATAGTCAAAGCAGAAACATGGATTTACAATGTTTCTGCTTTTCTATTTAAATGAGGTTCACACAAGAGAAGGATATAGAGTATAATTTTCTAGTCTTTTATTTTTACGGGGGGAAATTTAAATATAACTTTAGTGGAGGTCTATAATGAATTATAGAATTATGAATAAACAAGTGTTTGAACAAGCACAAGTTCGCTCTGTTTCAGATGTAGTATTCATGGAAGAGGAACTGGCAAATGGCATGAAGTTAGCTATTTCGAAAAAGGACCCAACACTTACTTTATTTTTAGTAGAGATAGATGGACAGAAAAAGTTTGATGTTCGATGGGATGATTCATCTGAAATTTTCAACGGCTGGTATTCAGCGTGGGATAACTTCCTATGGTGCTTGAGTGTAGTAGATACACAAAGTGTACAGAATCAAGAAGAGTAATTAGTGAAGCAGGAATTGGGTTTTCAAGAAATACCTCAGTTCCTGCTTCGTATTAAAAGAAGTTATTTCTATTAAGATAAAGTTTATTAAAAAAGTACTTGCGTAATATATAGTCTATATGTTAAATTATTAAATGTTGCTAAGAGAGGTGACAAAACATCTATCTCGTTTGAAAAAGCAACTAAATAAATTTTTAAAAAAGTATTGACATAAAAAGATGTTGGTGCTAAGATATAAAAGTTGTTGTTGAAAGTAGTATGAACCTTGAAAACTGAACAAGCAAAACGTAATCAATCAAGTTTTAAGTAGCTAGCTTCGGCTAGTGAACAAAACAAAAATTTTGGACATCAAAATTGATGCCAGCAAAACAATTTGAGCAAATCAAATTTCTTTTATGGAGAGTTTGATCCTGGCTCAGGACGAACGCTGGCGGCGTGCCTAATACATGCAAGTCGAGCGAACAGAGAAGGAGCTTGCTCCTTCGACGTTAGCGGCGGACGGGTGAGTAACACGTGGGCAACCTACCCTATAGTTTGGGATAACTCCGGGAAACCGGGGCTAATACCGAATCATCTCTTTTGCTTCATGGTAAAAGACTAAAAGACGGTTTCGGCTGTCGCTATAGGATGGGCCCGCGGCGCATTAGCTAGTTGGTGAGGTAATGGCTCACCAAGGCGACGATGCGTAGCCGACCTGAGAGGGTGATCGGCCACACTGGGACTGAGACACGGCCCAGACTCCTACGGGAGGCAGCAGTAGGGAATCTTCCACAATGGGCGAAAGCCTGATGGAGCAACGCCGCGTGAGTGAAGAAGGTTTTCGGATCGTAAAACTCTGTTGTAAGGGAAGAACAAGTACAGTAGTAACTGGCTGTACCTTGACGGTACCTTATTAGAAAGCCACGGCTAACTACGTGCCAGCAGCCGCGGTAATACGTAGGTGGCAAGCGTTGTCCGGAATTATTGGGCGTAAAGCGCGCGCAGGCGGTCCTTTAAGTCTGATGTGAAAGCCCACGGCTCAACCGTGGAGGGTCATTGGAAACTGGGGGACTTGAGTGCAGAAGAGGAAAGTGGAATTCCAAGTGTAGCGGTGAAATGCGTAGAGATTTGGAGGAACACCAGTGGCGAAGGCGACTTTCTGGTCTGTAACTGACGCTGAGGCGCGAAAGCGTGGGGAGCAAACAGGATTAGATACCCTGGTAGTCCACGCCGTAAACGATGAGTGCTAAGTGTTAGGGGGTTTCCGCCCCTTAGTGCTGCAGCTAACGCATTAAGCACTCCGCCTGGGGAGTACGGTCGCAAGACTGAAACTCAAAGGAATTGACGGGGGCCCGCACAAGCGGTGGAGCATGTGGTTTAATTCGAAGCAACGCGAAGAACCTTACCAGGTCTTGACATCCCGTTGACCACTGTAGAGATATAGTTTCCCCTTCGGGGGCAACGGTGACAGGTGGTGCATGGTTGTCGTCAGCTCGTGTCGTGAGATGTTGGGTTAAGTCCCGCAACGAGCGCAACCCTTGATCTTAGTTGCCATCATTTAGTTGGGCACTCTAAGGTGACTGCCGGTGACAAACCGGAGGAAGGTGGGGATGACGTCAAATCATCATGCCCCTTATGACCTGGGCTACACACGTGCTACAATGGACGATACAAACGGTTGCCAACTCGCGAGAGGGAGCTAATCCGATAAAGTCGTTCTCAGTTCGGATTGTAGGCTGCAACTCGCCTACATGAAGCCGGAATCGCTAGTAATCGCGGATCAGCATGCCGCGGTGAATACGTTCCCGGGCCTTGTACACACCGCCCGTCACACCACGAGAGTTTGTAACACCCGAAGTCGGTGAGGTAACCTTTTGGAGCCAGCCGCCGAAGGTGGGATAGATGATTGGGGTGAAGTCGTAACAAGGTAGCCGTATCGGAAGGTGCGGCTGGATCACCTCCTTTCTAAGGATATTTACGGAAGGTTTCATCGAGGATGAAACAATGATTACGTTTTGCGTTCAGTTTTGAAGGTTTATGAATAATTATATAAAACTTCCAAGAGGGCCTATAGCTCAGCTGGTTAGAGCGCACGCCTGATAAGCGTGAGGTCGATGGTTCGAGTCCATTTAGGCCCACCATATATACCTCTTGGGGCCTTAGCTCAGCTGGGAGAGCGCCTGCCTTGCACGCAGGAGGTCAGCGGTTCGATCCCGCTAGGCTCCACCATTTTTTTGTTCTTTGAAAACTGGATAAAACGACATTGAAATTGTAACAAACACATTTTTTAAGTTTTTTTATAGGCTTAATAATTTAAGGGTTTTGAGATACGAGTTAGGCAAGGAAGCGATTGAGTGAGTGAAGCTGACGCTGTATAACGACGTATATCGAAAGCCGTAGGTTAAGTTATTAAGGGCGCACGGCGAATGCCTTGGCACTAGGAGCCGATGAAGGACGGCACTAACACCGATATGCTTCGGGGAGCTGTAAGTGAGCTTTGATCCGGAGATTTCCGAATGGGGGAACCCACTACGTTTAATCGCGTAGGATCTTGACGTGAATTCATAGCGTCTTGAAGGCAGACCCAGGGAACTGAAACATCTAAGTACCTGGAGGAAGAGAAAGAAAAATCGATTCCCTGAGTAGCGGCGAGCGAAACGGGAAGAGCCCAAACCAAGAGGCTTGCCTCTTGGGGTTGTAGGACACTCTATACGGAGTTACAAAAGAGCGAGTTAGATGAAGCGACTTGGAAAGGTCCGCCAGAGCAGGTAACAGCCCTGTAGTCGAAAGTTCGTTCTCTCCAGAGTGGATCCTGAGTACGGCGGAACACGTGAAATTCCGTCGGAATCCGGGAGGACCATCTCCCAAGGCTAAATACTACCTAGTGACCGATAGTGAACCAGTACCGTGAGGGAAAGGTGAAAAGCACCCCGGAAGGGGAGTGAAAGAGATCCTGAAACCGTGTGCCTACAAGTAGTTAGAGCCCGTTAATGGGTGATAGCGTGCCTTTTGTAGAATGAACCGGCGAGTTACGATTACGTGCAAGGTTAAGCTGTAGAAGGCGGAGCCGCAGCGAAAGCGAGTCTGAATAGGGCGAAATAGTACGTGGTCGTAGACCCGAAACCAGGTGATCTACCCATGTCCAGGGTGAAGGTAAGGTAACACTTACTGGAGGCCCGAACCCACGCACGTTGAAAAGTGCGGGGATGAGGTGTGGGTAGCGGAGAAATTCCAATCGAACCTGGAGATAGCTGGTTCTCTCCGAAATAGCTTTAGGGCTAGCCTCGTGATGAGAATACTGGAGGTAGAGCACTGTTTGGACGAGGGGGCCATCCCGGTTTACCGAATTCAGACAAACTCCGAATGCCAGATATTTATACACGGGAGTCAGACTGCGAGTGATAAGATCCGTAGTCAAAAGGGAAACAGCCCAGACCACCAGCTAAGGTCCCCAAGTAATCGTTAAGTGGAAAAGGATGTGGCGTTGCACAGACAACCAGGATGTTGGCTTAGAAGCAGCCATCATTTAAAGAGTGCGTAATAGCTCACTGGTCGAGTGACGCTGCGCCGAAAATGTATCGGGGCTAAACGATTCACCGAAGCTGTGGATTGACATCTACGATGTCAGTGGTAGGAGAGCGTTCTAAGTGCGTTGAAGTCAGACCGGAAGGACTGGTGGAGCGCTTAGAAGTGAGAATGCCGGTATGAGTAGCGAAAGACGGGTGAGAATCCCGTCCACCGTATGACTAAGGTTTCCTGAGGAAGGCTCGTCCGCTCAGGGTTAGTCGGGACCTAAGCCGAGGCCGATAGGCGTAGGCGATGGACAACAGGTTGATATTCCTGTACCACCTCCTCACCGTTTGAGAAATGGGGGGACGCAGGAGGATAGGGTAAGCGCGCTGTTGGATATGCGCGTCCAAGCAGATAGGCGTGTGTGTAGGCAAATCCGCACACTGTAACGCCAAGCTGTGATGGCGAGTCCGTATGGACGAAGTTCCTGATTTCACACTGCCAAGAAAAGCCTCTATCGAGGTGAGAGGTGCCCGTACCGCAAACCGACACAGGTAGTCGAGGAGAGAATCCTAAGGTGTGCGAGAGAACTCTCGTTAAGGAACTCGGCAAAATGACCCCGTAACTTCGGGAGAAGGGGTGCTCTGATAGGGTGAAAGCCCGAGAGAGCCGCAGTGAATAGGCCCAGGCGACTGTTTAGCAAAAACACAGGTCTCTGCAAAACCGTAAGGTGACGTATAGGGGCTGACGCCTGCCCGGTGCTGGAAGGTTAAGAGGAGTGGTTAGCGCAAGCGAAGCTGCGAATTGAAGCCCCAGTAAACGGCGGCCGTAACTATAACGGTCCTAAGGTAGCGAAATTCCTTGTCGGGTAAGTTCCGACCCGCACGAAAGGCGTAACGATCTGGGCACTGTCTCAACGAGAGACTCGGTGAAATTATAGTACCTGTGAAGATGCAGGTTACCCGCGACAGGACGGAAAGACCCCGTGGAGCTTTACTGTAGCCTGATATTGAATTTTGGTACAACTTGTACAGGATAGGTAGGAGCCAGAGATCTCGGAGCGCCAGCTTCGAAGGAGGCGTCGGTGGGATACTACCCTGGTTGTATTGAAATTCTAACCCATGCCCCTAAGCGGGGCAGGAGACAGTGTCAGGCGGACAGTTTGACTGGGGCGGTCGCCTCCTAAAAGGTAACGGAGGCGCCCAAAGGTTCCCTCAGAATGGTTGGAAATCATTCGTAGAGTGTAAAGGCACAAGGGAGCTTGACTGCGAGACCTACAAGTCGAGCAGGGTCGAAAGACGGGCTTAGTGATCCGGTGGTTCCGCATGGAAGGGCCATCGCTCAACGGATAAAAGCTACCCCGGGGATAACAGGCTTATCTCCCCCAAGAGTCCACATCGACGGGGAGGTTTGGCACCTCGATGTCGGCTCATCGCATCCTGGGGCTGTAGTCGGTCCCAAGGGTTGGGCTGTTCGCCCATTAAAGCGGTACGCGAGCTGGGTTCAGAACGTCGTGAGACAGTTCGGTCCCTATCCGTCGTGGGCGTAGGAAATTTGAGAGGAGCTGTCCTTAGTACGAGAGGACCGGGATGGACACACCGCTGGTGTACCAGTTGTCTTGCCAAAGGCATCGCTGGGTAGCTATGTGTGGACGGGATAAGTGCTGAAAGCATCTAAGCATGAAGCCCCCCTCAAGATGAGATTTCCCATTACGCAAGTAAGTAAGATCCCTCAAAGACGATGAGGTAGATAGGTTCGAGGTGGAAGTGTGGCGACACATGGAGCTGACGAATACTAATCGATCGAGGACTTAACCAAAATATTTGTTACAGTCAATGCACCGTTTATCCAGTTTTGAAAGAATAAAATATTATAATATACTTGTAATTTTTATAAAATATGTTATAATAAGTATTGTCTTTCAAATAGTCTAGTGATAATGGCAAAGAGGTCACACCCGTTTCCATACCGAACACGGAAGTTAAGTTCTTTAGCGCCGATGGTAGTTGGGGGCTTCCCCCTGTGAGAGTAGGACGTCGCTAGGCATATTACCCAGGAGGATTAGCTCAGCTGGGAGAGCATCTGCCTTACAAGCAGAGGGTCGGCGGTTCGAGCCCGTCATCCTCCACCATATGCCGGTTTAGCTCAGCAGGTAGAGCAACTGACTTGTAATCAGTAGGTCGTGGGTTCGATTCCTATAGCCGGCACCATTTTCCGAGCCATTAGCTCAGTTGGTAGAGCATCTGACTTTTAATCAGAGGGTCGAAGGTTCGAGTCCTTCATGGCTCACCATTTTGAAATAATAATAAGCGGGTGTGGCGGAATTGGCAGACGCACTAGACTTAGGATCTAGCGCCGCAAGGCGTGGGGGTTCGACTCCCTTCACCCGCACCATTATTTTCATTGCCAGATAAAAAACGTATGCACATGCGGAAGTAGTTCAGTGGTAGAACACCACCTTGCCAAGGTGGGGGTCGCGAGTTCGAACCTCGTCTTCCGCTCCAAATGTGCCGGGGTGGCGGAACTGGCAGACGCACAGGACTTAAAATCCTGCGGTAGGTGACTACCGTACCGGTTCGATTCCGGTCCTCGGCACCATTTTAAATGCGCCCGTAGCTCAATTGGATAGAGCGTCTGACTACGGATCAGAAGGTTATGGGTTCGACTCCTGTCGGGCGCGCCAAAAGAACAACGGGAAGTAGCTCAGCTTGGTAGAGCACTTGGTTTGGGACCAAGGGGTCGCAGGTTCGAATCCTGTCTTCCCGACCATTTCCTAAAAATTATGGGGCCTTAGCTCAGCTGGGAGAGCGCCTGCCTTGCACGCAGGAGGTCAGCGGTTCGATCCCGCTAGGCTCCACCAATTCAATTACATGAACCTTGAAAACTGAACAAGCAAAACGTAATCAATCAAGTTTTAAGTAGCTAGCTTCGGCTAGTGAACAAAACAAAAATTTTGGACATCAAAATTGATGCCAGCAAAACAATTTGAGCAAATCAAATTTCTTTTTATGGAGAGTTTGATCCTGGCTCAGGACGAACGCTGGCGGCGTGCCTAATACATGCAAGTCGAGCGAACAGAGAAGGAGCTTGCTCCTTCAACGTTAGCGGCGGACGGGTGAGTAACACGTGGGCAACCTACCCTATAGTTTGGGATAACTCCGGGAAACCGGGGCTAATACCGAATAATCTCTTATGCTTCATGGTAAAAGACTAAAAGACGGTTTCGGCTGTCGCTATAGGATGGGCCCGCGGCGCATTAGCTAGTTGGTGAGGTAATGGCTCACCAAGGCGACGATGCGTAGCCGACCTGAGAGGGTGATCGGCCACACTGGGACTGAGACACGGCCCAGACTCCTACGGGAGGCAGCAGTAGGGAATCTTCCACAATGGGCGAAAGCCTGATGGAGCAACGCCGCGTGAGTGAAGAAGGTTTTCGGATCGTAAAACTCTGTTGTAAGGGAAGAACAAGTACAGTAGTAACTGGCTGTACCTTGACGGTACCTTATTAGAAAGCCACGGCTAACTACGTGCCAGCAGCCGCGGTAATACGTAGGTGGCAAGCGTTGTCCGGAATTATTGGGCGTAAAGCGCGCGCAGGCGGTCCTTTAAGTCTGATGTGAAAGCCCACGGCTCAACCGTGGAGGGTCATTGGAAACTGGGGGACTTGAGTGCAGAAGAGGAAAGTGGAATTCCAAGTGTAGCGGTGAAATGCGTAGAGATTTGGAGGAACACCAGTGGCGAAGGCGACTTTCTGGTCTGTAACTGACGCTGAGGCGCGAAAGCGTGGGGAGCAAACAGGATTAGATACCCTGGTAGTCCACGCCGTAAACGATGAGTGCTAAGTGTTAGGGGGTTTCCGCCCCTTAGTGCTGCAGCTAACGCATTAAGCACTCCGCCTGGGGAGTACGGTCGCAAGACTGAAACTCAAAGGAATTGACGGGGGCCCGCACAAGCGGTGGAGCATGTGGTTTAATTCGAAGCAACGCGAAGAACCTTACCAGGTCTTGACATCCCGTTGACCACTGTAGAGATATAGTTTCCCCTTCGGGGGCAACGGTGACAGGTGGTGCATGGTTGTCGTCAGCTCGTGTCGTGAGATGTTGGGTTAAGTCCCGCAACGAGCGCAACCCTTGATCTTAGTTGCCATCATTTAGTTGGGCACTCTAAGGTGACTGCCGGTGACAAACCGGAGGAAGGTGGGGATGACGTCAAATCATCATGCCCCTTATGACCTGGGCTACACACGTGCTACAATGGACGATACAAACGGTTGCCAACTCGCGAGAGGGAGCTAATCCGATAAAGTCGTTCTCAGTTCGGATTGTAGGCTGCAACTCGCCTACATGAAGCCGGAATCGCTAGTAATCGCGGATCAGCATGCCGCGGTGAATACGTTCCCGGGCCTTGTACACACCGCCCGTCACACCACGAGAGTTTGTAACACCCGAAGTCGGTGAGGTAACCTTTTGGAGCCAGCCGCCGAAGGTGGGATAGATGATTGGGGTGAAGTCGTAACAAGGTAGCCGTATCGGAAGGTGCGGCTGGATCACCTCCTTTCTAAGGATATTTACGGAATGTTTCATCGAGGATGAAACAATGATTACGTTTTGCGTTCAGTTTTGAAGGCTCATTCTTTCTGAATGAAACACTTCATATATGTGCTCCTGTCGCTACGCTTTCGTCGCAAAGCTGCGAAGAAGTAGAAGCAGGCAGTAGCTTTGTTCTTTGAAAACTGGATAAAACGACATTGAAATTGTAACAAGCTGTTTTTGTGCGAAAGCGCAGCGACAGCAACAAACACATTTATTTTTTAAGTTTTTTTATAGGCTTAATAACTTGGTTAAGTTATTAAGGGCGCACGGCGAATGCCTTGGCACTAGGAGCCGATGAAGGACGGCACTAACACCGATATGCTTCGGGGAGCTGTAAGTGAGCTTTGATCCGGAGATTTCCGAATGGGGGAACCCACTACGTTTAATCGCGTAGGATCTTGACGTGAATTCATAGCGTCTTGAAGGCAGACCCAGGGAACTGAAACATCTAAGTACCTGGAGGAAGAGAAAGAAAAATCGATTCCCTGAGTAGCGGCGAGCGAAACGGGAAGAGCCCAAACCAAGAGGCTTGCCTCTTGGGGTTGTAGGACACTCTATACGGAGTTACAAAAGAGCGAGTTAGATGAAGCGACTTGGAAAGGTCCGCCAGAGCAGGTAACAGCCCTGTAGTCGAAAGTTCGTTCTCTCCAGAGTGGATCCTGAGTACGGCGGAACACGTGAAATTCCGTCGGAATCCGGGAGGACCATCTCCCAAGGCTAAATACTACCTAGTGACCGATAGTGAACCAGTACCGTGAGGGAAAGGTGAAAAGCACCCCGGAAGGGGAGTGAAAGAGATCCTGAAACCGTGTGCCTACAAGTAGTTAGAGCCCGTTAATGGGTGATAGCGTGCCTTTTGTAGAATGAACCGGCGAGTTACGATTACGTGCAAGGTTAAGCTGTAGAAGGCGGAGCCGCAGCGAAAGCGAGTCTGAATAGGGCGAAATAGTACGTGGTCGTAGACCCGAAACCAGGTGATCTACCCATGTCCAGGGTGAAGGTAAGGTAACACTTACTGGAGGCCCGAACCCACGCACGTTGAAAAGTGCGGGGATGAGGTGTGGGTAGCGGAGAAATTCCAATCGAACCTGGAGATAGCTGGTTCTCTCCGAAATAGCTTTAGGGCTAGCCTCGTGATGAGAATACTGGAGGTAGAGCACTGTTTGGACGAGGGGGCCATCCCGGTTTACCGAATTCAGACAAACTCCGAATGCCAGATATTTATACACGGGAGTCAGACTGCGAGTGATAAGATCCGTAGTCAAAAGGGAAACAGCCCAGACCACCAGCTAAGGTCCCCAAGTAATCGTTAAGTGGAAAAGGATGTGGCGTTGCACAGACAACCAGGATGTTGGCTTAGAAGCAGCCATCATTTAAAGAGTGCGTAATAGCTCACTGGTCGAGTGACGCTGCGCCGAAAATGTATCGGGGCTAAACGATTCACCGAAGCTGTGGATTGACATCTACGATGTCAGTGGTAGGAGAGCGTTCTAAGTGCGTTGAAGTCAGACCGGAAGGACTGGTGGAGCGCTTAGAAGTGAGAATGCCGGTATGAGTAGCGAAAGACGGGTGAGAATCCCGTCCACCGTATGACTAAGGTTTCCTGAGGAAGGCTCGTCCGCTCAGGGTTAGTCGGGACCTAAGCCGAGGCCGATAGGCGTAGGCGATGGACAACAGGTTGATATTCCTGTACCACCTCCTCACCGTTTGAGAAATGGGGGGACGCAGGAGGATAGGGTAAGCGCGCTGTTGGATATGCGCGTCCAAGCAGATAGGCGTGTGTGTAGGCAAATCCGCACACTGTAACGCCAAGCTGTGATGGCGAGTCCGTATGGACGAAGTTCCTGATTTCACACTGCCAAGAAAAGCCTCTATCGAGGTGAGAGGTGCCCGTACCGCAAACCGACACAGGTAGTCGAGGAGAGAATCCTAAGGTGTGCGAGAGAACTCTCGTTAAGGAACTCGGCAAAATGACCCCGTAACTTCGGGAGAAGGGGTGCTCTGATAGGGTGAAAGCCCGAGAGAGCCGCAGTGAATAGGCCCAGGCGACTGTTTAGCAAAAACACAGGTCTCTGCAAAACCGTAAGGTGACGTATAGGGGCTGACGCCTGCCCGGTGCTGGAAGGTTAAGAGGAGTGGTTAGCGCAAGCGAAGCTGCGAATTGAAGCCCCAGTAAACGGCGGCCGTAACTATAACGGTCCTAAGGTAGCGAAATTCCTTGTCGGGTAAGTTCCGACCCGCACGAAAGGCGTAACGATCTGGGCACTGTCTCAACGAGAGACTCGGTGAAATTATAGTACCTGTGAAGATGCAGGTTACCCGCGACAGGACGGAAAGACCCCGTGGAGCTTTACTGTAGCCTGATATTGAATTTTGGTACAACTTGTACAGGATAGGTAGGAGCCAGAGATCTCGGAGCGCCAGCTTCGAAGGAGGCGTCGGTGGGATACTACCCTGGTTGTATTGAAATTCTAACCCATGCCCCTAAGCGGGGCAGGAGACAGTGTCAGGCGGACAGTTTGACTGGGGCGGTCGCCTCCTAAAAGGTAACGGAGGCGCCCAAAGGTTCCCTCAGAATGGTTGGAAATCATTCGTAGAGTGTAAAGGCACAAGGGAGCTTGACTGCGAGACCTACAAGTCGAGCAGGGTCGAAAGACGGGCTTAGTGATCCGGTGGTTCCGCATGGAAGGGCCATCGCTCAACGGATAAAAGCTACCCCGGGGATAACAGGCTTATCTCCCCCAAGAGTCCACATCGACGGGGAGGTTTGGCACCTCGATGTCGGCTCATCGCATCCTGGGGCTGTAGTCGGTCCCAAGGGTTGGGCTGTTCGCCCATTAAAGCGGTACGCGAGCTGGGTTCAGAACGTCGTGAGACAGTTCGGTCCCTATCCGTCGTGGGCGTAGGAAATTTGAGAGGAGCTGTCCTTAGTACGAGAGGACCGGGATGGACACACCGCTGGTGTACCAGTTGTCTTGCCAAAGGCATCGCTGGGTAGCTATGTGTGGACGGGATAAGTGCTGAAAGCATCTAAGCATGAAGCCCCCCTCAAGATGAGATTTCCCATTACGCAAGTAAGTAAGATCCCTCAAAGACGATGAGGTAGATAGGTTCGAGGTGGAAGTGTGGCGACACATGGAGCTGACGAATACTAATCGATCGAGGACTTAACCAAAATATTTGTTACAGTCAATGCACCGTTTATCCAGTTTTGAAAGAATAAAATATTATAATATACTTGTAATTTTTATAAAATATGTTATAATAAGTATTGTCTTTCAAATAGTCTAGTGATAATGGCAAAGAGGTCACACCCGTTTCCATACCGAACACGGAAGTTAAGTTCTTTAGCGCCGATGGTAGTTGGGGGCTTCCCCCTGTGAGAGTAGGACATCGCTAGGCAAACAAAAAGGAAAACAGTCAGCACATAGCTGGCTGTTTTTTTAGATTCTATAATATTTGTTCAAGCATCCATTAATTTATACGATAGTTTTTCAAATTAAGTGTACTAGTTCTTCCTAAAACAGTTTCTTGGACGATTGTTGATGAGATGTAATGCGTCATTTATCTCCTCTAAGGTGATATCATCAAAATTTGTTTTCTTGAGGAATAATAAGCCATTCCCATTTTCATTACACCTACATTGCCATGAAGCATAAGCATCTGCAAAATAGACTTGGAAGCTTACCTTTTTTGCAAGCATGGTGTAACAGCTAAATTTCTTTTCCGCTGTATGAATAGCCCCTTTATGTAACGCTCTAACAGCAGTCTACATTGATATAGCAGAACGGTCTGAAATGAATAAACCTACATATCAACGTGTTTTTTGCTCAATGAATGTAGCGCCCACCTCTTTGCCTACCTATGCCCAGAAACTCCTGTATCTAACTCCCAATGTCTGAATATTTCCCTTTTGCAAATTTTCTTTGAATGCTTAGAAATAAGTGTGAAGCGTCCCCCTTTTTGGTGAAGTACCGTATAATGGGTACTTCTAATGAACCATCATAAATCCAACGATAACTGCCTTTAAACTCAGCTTTGCTTGATAGAAATAGTTAATAATCCGTTCTGTTGACCAAGCTTCGCCCAACTTTTCCTGAACAGCCTCTTTTAATTCAGATGTTAAAGTGAATTTCGTCCCACAATTCGATTTATTGGCTTGAAAATGAACGATGTAATTTTTTTGAAATCATCAGAGAGCCTTTTTTAGTTGTTTTACTATGGTCATGATCGAAGGCCCTAATTCAAGCGGATTTTCCATTTTTACACATAGATAAGATAAGTGTAGATCATAATGATTCTTCCTCTGATGTTTGTGTGGTAACTAGTGTTTTACATGAAATCGTTATGGACTTCTTTTATTTTGTCTTACAGATATTGTACTTAATATTACAATTTATCATAAGAACATTTTGACAGTGCTTTTCTAATTCAATTGGTAATCGTCCCAGAAAATATGTAAAGTGTGAACCAATGGAGTATGCATAGCATCTCAGTAAGTAATTGAAATGCCTATAACATGGGGAAGCTGTGTCACTATAAATGTTTATATGCGAAAAAACTACATAAATAACTTTTGCTGTTTGATATAATTCATATGCGTAAGTTTTATGAAACCCTTCTATCAGTGATCCAGCGTATTTATTCGAAGCAGTCGTTATAAAATTGTAAAGACTGCATTTTCATTGAGAATATACCGATTGCTGAGTGTAATAAATAATTTTTATTCTGATAATTCTTATAAATATAGTTGACTTTATAAATTTAAGCATGTATGATGTAGCTAACAATCATAAATGAGTAACTCACTAGTTAATTGAATGCTCCTATTTGTTAACCGACTACGGTGTATAGAAGCTTTTATTAATAGTAGGTCTGCTAGACGACTAGAGACTTCTTAATTTAAACATTAAGGAGTTTTTTTGTGCTTTGTTAAAGGGAATTTAAAATTTTTTTATTATAAATCATATTATTCCCATAAGTTAAATAGATTATTGGTGAGGAGGAAAAACGTATGACATTACAATTTGCGTATTGGGCACCAAATGTTAGTGGCGGATTGGTGATTTCTAATATTCCACAACAAACTGATTGGTCTTTTGAAGCGAACAAACGGTACGCTCAAATTGCCGAGAATATCGGATTTGATTATGTCCTGTTACAAACACGCTTTTTCGCTAGTTATGGAGCAGAAAATCAATTAGAGGCATCAGCACTTGCAGCAGCCTTAGCAGCATCTACTTCTAAATTAAATATTATTACCGCTGTTTTACCTGGTTTATGGCATCCAGCGGTGATGGCGAAGATCATTGCTACGGTGGATCAAATAAGTAATGGTCGAGCAACTATTAATATTGTGAGTGGTTGGTTTAAGGGGGAGTTTACTGGATATGGTGAACCATGGTTAGAGCATGATGAACGATATCGCCGTTCTGAGGAGTTTATTAATATTCTGCGTGGTCTTTGGACACAGGATGAATTTACGTATAAAGGTGATTTTTATAGAGTCAATCAAGCACCGTTAAAACCAAAGCCTATTAAAACGCCAAAGATTTTTCAAGGTGGTAATTCAGAGGCTGCGAAGGAAATGGCAGGGCGGGTGTCAGATGTTTACTTTATGAATGGCGGTTCTTTAGAGAAAATTAAAGCTCAAATTGATGAAGTAAAAGCTCTTCGGGAAGCAAATGGCAATGAACCGATTGAATTTGGAATTAATGGTTTTGTGATTGTGCGCGATTCAGAGGAAGAAGCTCAACAAGTACTGCGTGATATTGTTGAGCAAGCAAATGATGAGGCTGTTTTAGGCTTTAAAGAGTCTGTTAAACAAGCGGGTCAATCAACAGAAGATAAAAACGGCATGTGGGCTGAATCAACATACGAGGATCTCGTTCAATATAATGATGGCTTTAAAACTGGGTTAATTGGTACTGCTGAACAAGTTGCTGATCGAATTATTGAATTAAAGAAAATTGGTATCAATATTGTGCTAACAGGTTTCTTGCATTATGAGGAGGATTTGAAGGCTTTCGGTGAAAAGGTCATTCCTTTAGTAAAAGAAAAAGAAGCCAATTTACAATTACAAAATAATTAAGATAAGGCAGGTGTTTATATGCCCATACAAGTAACGTTAGGTCCAATTGTCAAACCTAATAGTGAGGAATTAACAAAGCTGATACAAGAAATTAAGGATGATGCTGCAAAACGGCGTAGAGAAAACCCAACAGTCCATCCAAATCATGCGATTCAGTTAATAAAAAAGGCACGTTTAGGCGCTTTACGCTTACCTGAAGAACTTGGAGGAGCTGGTGCAAGCATTCAGGATGTATTTGATGTACTTATTCAATTAGCAGCCGTAGACCCAGATGTTGCGCATAGTTTACGCTACCACTTTTATGCAGTCGAGCAGTTTTTATTAGATAAAGAAAATTTACAAAATGTGAAATGGCTTGAAGCGATTGCGAAAGGCGATTTAATTGGTAATGGCTTTACAGAGCTAAATAGCATAAATGCGGGCCTTTTCCAATTTGAAACGAGCCTAACAGTAGATGGTGACGGATATCGCCTAAATGGTACAAAATATTTTAGTACTGGTACGTTATATGCAGAGTGGGTAGAGATTATGGCCTCAGATATTAACGGCAAAACGGTTCGGGTGATTTTGCCAACTGATCGAGAGGGCATTGAAGTGGTAGATGATTGGGATGGATTCGGTCAAACCTTAACGGGAAGTGGTACAACAAACTTAAAACATGTATTTGTTGAAAAATCAGAAGTTTTTACTATTCCTGATCATACAACACCATTCAATGCACATTTACAGTTATTCTTACAGGCTGTCATTGTAGGAATTCTACATACTATTGTAGAGGATGCGGTGAATTTACTATCGACAAGGACAAGAACATTTAGTTTTGCAGCGGCAGAAAAACCAACGGAAGATCCACAGCTACTACAAGTAGTGGGCGAATTATCTAGTAGTGCCTTTGCCGCTAAAGCAATTGTATTGGCAGCAGCGAAGGAGCTAGATAAAGCCATCGAAACGGCTGACAAAGGTATCATTTCATACAAAGCAAGCCATCAAGCATCATTGCGTGCAGCCCAGGCTAAAGTTGTTGTTGACAAGCTAGCTCTCGAGGCATCAACACTATTATTTGAGGTGGGAGGTGCTTCTGCCACACGCAAAACAGCCCAGTTAGATCGGCATTGGCGCAATATTCGTACGATCTCTTCTCATAATCCAACCGTCTACAAAGCAAGGGCAATTGGGAATTATGAAGTAAATGAAATTGACTTACCCATTAATGAAGTATATTTCTAAAGGGGGAAAATGAATGAGCATAGTAGCAGAAAAAAATCCGTATTCCAGAGAATATATAGAGGAGATTCGTCAGCGAATTCGTCCAATTATTGAAACAGTCATTAAAGCCAATGCAGAAATTATTGATAAGGAAGCAAAATTCCCGCGTGAAAATCTTCTAGCTTTAGCGAAAGAAGGGTGGAATTCTGTCACAATTGATGAAAAATGGGGTGGCTTAGGCTTAGGTTATTTAGGATTTGCCATTGCCGCAGAGGAAATTGGCAAGGTAGATGCTTCGACTGCACTTGTATATGCAATGCATGTTGGCGGGGCACAGGGCATTCATTTATACGGAAATGATGAGCAAAAGGAACGCTGGCTATTACCGATTCGTGACGGATTAATTGGTACATTTTCGATTAGTGAAAAAGCAACGCGTGGTCATGTTTGGTATAGCTTAAGTCAAGCAGAGCGCCGAGCAGAAGATTATGTCATTAATGCAGAAAAATCCTTTACAACGAGTGGAGGTCAAGCCGATTTCTATTTATTACAAACAAGAACGCCAGATAGTGAGGATGTTAGTGATCTTAGCTTCTTTATTGTAGATGGCAAAAGTAAAGGCATTACAGCACGGCCTTGGAAGGCATTAGGTGTGCGTGGCAATCATAGCGGACCTATTCGTTATGATCATGTCGTTGTACCAAAGCGAGATCTTTTAGGGAAAGAGGGCTTAGGTAAGGATATTATTGCGGAGGGCATTAACCCTATTTATTTAGTAGGTTTAGCCTCAGCTTGGTTAGGGGTAGCACAAGGCGCATTAGATGCTGCGGTGAATCATGTGAAAAGTGCTGTAAACAAAGGGTTTAATAAACGTCTTGCTGATTACCAAGTATTACGAGCAAGATTAGCAGAGGTTCAAATTCAAATTACAGCTTTAAAGGCATGGCAATTAGATTTAGCCCGTCACCATGATGAGCTATTAGCAAAAGGAGAATCCCTCTCTTTATTAGGGAGAGAAATTGTAGAATTTAAGGTGCAAACAACGGAGCTTGCTGATTTTGCAGCTCGTGTGGCGATGGAAGTAGCTGGTGGCTATGGTTATGCAGAAGGCATTTTTGAGAGACTATATCGTGATGCACGTGGAGGTATTCCAATGGCTCCCTCCAATCATATTGGACGTGATCAAGTCGGCAAACTGATTTTAGATTTGCCATTAGAGCTATGGGGAGAAGATAAGAACGCTTCAACAACTGCATAATCAATTAAAGATAAGCGAGGGTAGAAAGGGCAGACTATTATGAAGAAAAAGCGTATCTATTTGAATGCATTTGATATGAATTGCGTGGCGCACCAGTCACCAGGTCTGTGGAGACATCCAGATGATCAGGCATGGCGCTATAAGGATATTGAGTATTGGGTGGAGCTAGCAAAAACACTGGAAAAAGGACGTTTTGATGGATTGTTTATTGCTGATGTAATTGGTATTTATGATGTCTATGGCAATGATAAAGAAACAACGATACGAGAGGCAACACAAGTGCCAGTCAATGACCCTATTTTGCTAGTATCTGCTATGTCACATGCTACAAAGCATTTAGGATTTGGTATTACATGCTCGACAACCTTTGAGCATCCCTATCCATTTGCTCGACGTATTTCAACACTCGATCATCTGACAAAAGGCAGAGTTGCTTGGAATATCGTTACCTCCTATTTAGAAAGTGGTACTAAAAATATTGATATAGGGGATAGATTTCAGCACCAAGAGCGTTATCATATTGCTGATGAGTACTTAGAGGTATGTTATAAGCTGTGGGAAGGAAGCTGGGAGGAGCAGGCTGTCATCCGTGATAAAGAAACAGGTGTATTTACAGACCCTACAAAAATTCATGAGATTCAGCATAAAGGGAAATATTTTGATGTTCCCGGTATCCATCTATGTGAGCCATCCCCACAACGAACACCAGTATTATTCCAAGCGGGTGCCTCAGAGGCTGGTAAAAAGTTTGCAGCAAAGCATGCAGAATGTACATTTATTTCTGTACCATCAAAGGAGGCAAGTGCGGCATATGTGAAGGACTTGCGCCAAAAAACTCGAGATGAAGGCAGAGATCCACAGAGCTTAAAGGTATTTGCTTTATTTACACCAATTGTTGGTGAAACAGAGCAAGAAGCATGGGCTAAATATGATGAGTTAGCAAGCTATGTTAGCTTAGAAGGTGCATTAACGCTGCTAAGTGGCTGGTCAGGTGTGGATTTCTCACAATATGATTTAGATGAGGAAATCAACTACATTGAAACAAACGCCATAAAATCCCTACTGGAAGTCTTAACAAAATTTAGTCCAAATAAAAAATGGACAGTAAGGGAATTAGCTACTTTTGCAGGTATTGGTGGTATGGGACCTGTTGTTGTAGGAACCCCTGAGCAAATTGTTGATAAATTTGAAGAATGGGTGGATGAAACCGATATTGATGGCTTTAATATAGCGTATGCTATTACGCCAGGTACTTTTATTGACTTTGCAGACCTGGTGACACCTGAGCTTCAACGACGGGAGCTATTAAAAACAGAGTATGAGGAAGGCGTTTATCGTGAAAAGTTATTTGGGAAAGGTAAAGCCTATTTAGCACAAGAGCATATAGGTGCAAATTATAGGAAAGGTAGTAATGAAGCAAAAGTAATTTAGGAATATATTGAATAGCCAACTATACATAATAGAGGCACTTGTTCATGACATTGTGAATAAGTGCTTTTTGTTTTGGAAAGCTGAGCTATTCTGTCGACAATACAATTCTTGGGAGGATTTAAAATGTCAAGTACAGTCATTATTAATGGAACAAATTCAAGTATTTCACGTGTAAACGGTGTGAAAAGCTATATTGAGCAAGCTGTGAGAGATATTAAAATAATTGATATTTATCAATTACCCGCAAAGGATTTACTTTCAGCTAATTTTAACCATGAAGAAATTATTGCAGCCAATCAATTAGTGGCAGATGCGGAGGTGGTTATTATATTAACACCTGTCTATAAGGCTGCATATTCGGGTATTTTAAAAACTTATTTAGATTTGCTGCCACAAAAGGGGCTGGAAAATAAAATTGTGATTCCGATTGCAGTCGGTGGAACATTACATCATTTATTAGCGATTGATTATGCATTAAAACCAGTGCTTGCCTCATTAGGTGCAACGCAAATTTTACAGGGAATTTATATTTTAGATCGATACATTAAAAAAACAGCAACAGATTTTATCATTGAAGAGGAAGTCATCGTACGCATTGACAATCAGCTAAAGTTAGCCTTAGCAAAAATAACAGTGCATTGAAAGAGGGAATAAAATGATGACAGTAATCAGTGCGAGGGTGAGCGACCTCATCGACAAATTTGCAGTAACAGCGAGTGAACGTGATAGGGAAGGTGGTACTGCTAAGGAGCAGCGGGACTTGATTCGCAGTAGTGATTTATTAGGGCTAATCACACCTAAAGAATTAGGTGGATACGGGCAAGACTGGTTAAATGTGCTGGCTATTATTAAACAAATTGCACAGGTGGATAGCTCGCTGGCTCATTTATTTGGTTATCACTTTTTATGTTTAGCGACTGTAGATCTTTATGGTACAGAGAGGCAATTTGCATATTATGCTCAGCAGACAGCCGAGGGAAATTTGTTTTGGGGTAATGCATTTAATCCATTAGATCAACGTGTCACAGCTACAAAAACACAGTCTGGTTGGGAAATTAATGGTGTGAAAAGCTTTTGCTCAGGGGCCAGTGACTCAGACCTTTTATTAATTTCTGCACAAAAGAGAGATGAAGAGGGCATTTTATTTGCTGTAATACCTACTAAAAGAACAGGTATACTTGTTGAAAATGACTGGGATAGCTTTGGGCAAAGGCAAACAGATAGCGGAAGTGTTCAGTTTGAGCATGTAGAAGTTTTAGCACAAGAGGTGCTTGCTGCAAATCCCACCCATACTTCCAGTCTTAAATCAACTATCCGTACACATATCGCCCAATCAATTTTAAATCAGGTACTGTTAGGAACGGCCGAAGGAGCATTTCAGGCTGCAAAGGAATATACGAAAAACTTTACGAGACCGTGGTTAACAGCAAATATACAGAATGCTACAGAAGACCCGTACTATGTCTACCATTATGGTGAGTTTTTTGTTCAATTACAGGCGGCTATAGCCTTGTCTACTATCGCTAATGAACATCTACAGGCTACTTGGAATGACAGACAGCAACTCACTGTCAAACAGCGTAGTGAATGCAGTATTGCAGTGGCAACAGCGAAGGTTCAAATTGTTAAAACAGCATTAGGCATTACAAATGGCATGTTTGAACTAATGGGTGCACGTGCCACATCGGCAAAGTATAATTTTGATCGTTATTGGCGTAATGTTCGAACCCATACGCTACATGATCCTATTGATTACAAAATAAGGGATATTGGACAATTTGCATTAAATGGGAAATATCCTGAAATTTCACCATATTCATAAGGAGGAAAAATAATGGAAGTATTTTGGTTTATTCCAACAAATGGCGATGTACGCTATTTAAATTCATATGAGGGGGCACGACCAGCAACCTTTGATTATACACGGCAAATCGCACAGGCAGTCGATCAGCTTGGATATACAGGTGTACTAATTCCAACAGGGAAAACCTGTGAGGAGGGCTTTGTTGTTGCGTCGAGTTTAATTGCTGCTACTGAAAATCTGAAATTTTTGGTAGCCGTACGACCTGGCTTAATGTCTCCAAGCTTTGCAGCTAGACTGTCATCGACATTAGATCGCTTTTCAGGTGGTCGGTTGCTGATTAATGTAGTGGCTGGAGGAGATCCTGTCGAGTTAGCAGGAGAGGGCTTCTTCCTTGACCACGATGAACGTTATAAATTAACAGATGAATTTTTAACAATTTGGCGCGATTTATTTACGGAAAATACCGTTGATTTTAAGGGGGATTACTTGAAAGTAGCTGGCGGTCAATTGCCATATGAAACTATTCAGCAGCCCTATCCACCTCTGTATTTTGGCGGGTCTTCAGGTATTGCGATGCAAGTAGCGGCGAAACATATTGATGCCTATTTAACATGGGGAGAGCCACCAGCGCAGGTAGAAGAAAAAATTGCTAGGATGCGCGCATTGGCAGAGGAACAAGGACGAACAATTAAATTTGGCATTCGTCTTCATTTGATTGTCCGTAGAACAGAGGAAGAAGCATGGCAGGCGGCAAGTGATTTAATTCAATATGTAGATGATGAAACGATTGAGCAGGCTCAAAAAGTATTTAGTCGTATGGATTCAGAAGGGCAGCGTTTAATGACAGATCTGCATAAAGGGGATCGGACTAAATTAGAAATTAGCCCAAATCTTTGGGCGGGTGTAGGTCTTGTTCGTACAGGAGCGGGAACTGCATTAGTGGGTGATCCAGATACAGTTGCTGCACGTATTCAGGAATATGCCGATTTAGGAATTGAAACCTTTATTTTCTCGGGCTACCCACACTTAGAGGAAGCATATAATGTTGCAGAATTATTATTCCCCAAACTACCAATTCAGAGCAAAGCCAACACAAACGACCGTGTATTTTTTAGCCCATTTGGTGGAGATATAAAATCTGTTACGTTGAAGTAATCAAATCATACATATACCTTCGTATGAAAACAATGACCTATATCTTGATTCAGCAAATATTTTATGTACCGAAAGCATTAGCGACAGGTACTATTACATCAAGATGAAATAGATACGAAGGTATGATTTGTATCATTTACGCGAAAAGCACAAAAGGGGCAATGAAAATGAATGACAATAATCAAACGATTCGCAATGCAAGAGATCAGCAATTAGTGGATTATGCGAATCGCATTGCTAAGAAAATTGCTGTGACAGCTTCACAATATGATGAATCGGGTGCGTTTCCACACGAGCATTTTCGACTATTGAAAAAGGAAGGCTATTTAAAATTAACCATTCCAAAAGAATATGGCGGAGATGAACTCTCTTTATACGAAATTTTACTCGTGCAGGAGAGGTTAGCGAAAGCATCTGGTTCAACTGCATTAGCTATAGGGTGGCATTTAATGACATTTTTTAGCCTTAGTCATTTTCGTCCTTGGAAAGAGGAAATTTTTGCTGAGGTTTGTAAAACAGCAGTAGAAAAAGGTTACTTATTGAATGTGTATTCAACAGAAAGAACGGCAGGTAATATTGTGCGTGGTGGCAAACCATCTACAACGGTGAAAAAGAATGGCTCAGGCTATGTCTTAAATGGCAGAAAATCATTTGCAACATTAGCACCCATCGTCAAGCAGTTTACTGTACTTGCCTACATCGAAGAAGAGGATAAAATTGCAGAATTTTTAGTGGAAAAAGATGATTCTGTCGAAATTATTGATACATGGGATGTACTAGGGATGAGAGGTACGGGGAGCATGGACATTGCTTTCCATAATACGCGTTTGCCTGAAACGGCGCTGCTCGCTTATTCAGAAAAAGGGGTCTTCAATCGCTTTACTGGTAAAAGCAGTGCCTATACTTTACAGCTACCAGCTATTTATTTAGGAATTGCAACCGCAGCCAGAGACTTTATTTTGAAATATGCAACACAGCGATTTTCGCCAAGCTTAAATAATTATATTGTGGAAGCACCGCATGTGCAGCAAAAAATTGGTGAAATCGAAATTTTAATTACTGTTTCTCGGGGATTGCTATATGGATTAGCTGAAAAATGGGATATCCATCAAAATATCCAAGATAAGCTCAGTCATGAGGTTGCTGTGACAAAATATACAGTTTGTAACAATGCTATAAAAATTGTCGAATTAGCAATGAGTATTGCAGGAGGACATTCCTTATCGAAGAGTCTACCGCTTGAACGATATTTTCGTGATGTACAGTGTGGGGCATACAACCCGCCATTAAATGATATGGTATTGCAAAATATTGCGAACGCTGCAATTCAGCATTTTCAAGACAGCATCAATAAAGAGCCCCAACCGAGCTAAGGAGGATTCGTAAAATGGTAGGAAAAAGACAAATACGATTAGGAGCATTTTTTCAAACATTCTTAGGGCATCATTTAGCAGCTTGGCGTTATCCAGCAACGAAAACAGAAGAGGTCACCAGTTTAAGTCTATATCGAGAAATAGCAGAGATGGCTGAAAAAGGAAAGTTTGATTTATTGTTTTTAGCCGATGTGCTAGCTCATAGTGAAGAGGATATTGCCTATACCCCACAAATTCGTCTCGAAGCAACAGCGGTGATGGCAACGTTAGCGGCAGTTACCAAAAATATTGGTCTTGTGGCAACCTTAACGACAACCTTCAATCATCCGTTTAACGTAGCAAGAAAATTTGCCACTATTGATCATATGAGTGGAGGACGTGCAGGATGGAACGTTGTCACAACTGCACATGACCATGAAGCAGCTAATTTTGGATTAGCACAACAGATTGAGCACCATTTACGGTATGAGCAATGTGAGGAATTTGTTGAAATTACAAAAGCCTTATGGGATAGCTGGGAGGACGATACATTAGTCTTGAATCGGGAAACAGGCTTATTTTTAAATGCTAATAAAATTCATCCGATCCATTATGAAGGACGATTTTATAAAGTAAGAGGTCCTATTAATATACCACGTCCCCCACAAGGGCATCCTGTAATTGTGGCAGCAAGTGCATCTGATCGAGGACGTGATTTTGCGGCTCAACATGCAGAAGTGTTATTTACCATTGCCTCATCGACAGTGCAGGCGGGTAAAGCCCTTTATGATGATATGAAACAAAGGGTAGCATCCAATGGACGCCATCCTGACCAATTAAAAATTATGCCTGGTATCGTACCATTTGTAGCGCAAACACAGAAGGAAGCAGAAGAAAAATTCGAACATTTTCAAGAACTTATACTACCAGAGCTTGGCATTGGCTGGCTATCGCAGTATTTACACCATGATTTATCGCAATATTCTCCAGATGAATATTTGCCGCAACTTCAACATGTAGAGCAAGTAAATGGTGAGAAGGGACGATTCCAATTGTTAGCTGAGCTATCTCATAAAGAAAATCTAACGATCAAACAATTAGCTCGTTATTTTGTCAGCACACAAGGACATCTATTTGTGGTTGGCTCAGGTGATGTTGTTGCGGATAAATTAAGTGAATGGTTTATAAATGGTGCTGCCGACGGTTTTAATGTTAAATTTCCATACTTCCCAGGGGGTGTTCAGGATTTTGTTGACTACGTGACACCAGAGCTACAAAATCGTGGACTATTCCGTACAGAGTATGAGGGAAAAACCTTACGCGAAAATCTAGGCTTGCATTTTCCAAAAGTAAGCCAATCAACAATCATCTAAATTTTTTAGGATTAAAACATATTAAAATTATAGGTTAAGAAGGTTTAAAGGGGGTATTTATTTGGTCAGAGCATTGGCACCGAATGTTGTGAAAGAAGTAGAAAATGACTCATCTACTGTAGCAGGAGTATTTCCTACTAAAATAAGCGTGCAATCTGTATTTTTTCATTATGGTGAAATCGAAATATTGCAAGATATTAAGCTGGAAATAAGAGAAGGAGAATTTATTGTACTGATGGGGCCGAGTGGCTCTGGGAAAAGTACATTTTTACGCTTATTAACGGGATTGTCAACACCCTCGTCTGGTGACATCATTGTCAATGGACAAAAATTGCAAGGTACCAGTCATGATGTAGCGGTTGTATTTCAGGATTATTCTCTTTTCCCATGGCTTACCGCACAGGAAAATCTAGTGCTAGCATTAAAACAAAGGCTAAAAAAGTCAAAAAAAGAGCTTCAACAACTAGCTGATGAGTATTTATCGCTTGTTCAGCTAGGGCATGCCATCAAAAAATACCCCGGAGAAATGTCAGGTGGAATGCGACAACGAGCAGCCATTGCAAGAGCTTTATCATTAGGGACAGATATTATGTTAATGGATGAACCATTTGGAGCCTTGGATCCTCTGACACGCATTCAATTGCAGGATTTAGTATTAACGATTAATCGAGACCAAAAGAGAACAATTGTATTCGTTACACATGATGCAGAAGAAGCGATTTTATTAGCAGATCGAATTGTGATGTTTTCACCAGGACCTCCTGGATTCATTATAGATGTTTTAGATGTGCCATTTAATAAGCAAAGTGATCGAAAAAAATTACTTGAAAGCCTAGAATTTATTAAATTTCGTGATGAAATACTTGCGATTATGAACAAAGGAGTACTAGATAAATTGAATCAATCACAACAATTTTCAATAGGAGAAGGAATTTAGGAGGATTTTAATATGAAGAAAAAAGCTTTTAGGAAATGGTTTATTCATAGTATAGCAATAGCGTCATTACTTATGTTAACAGCGTGTGGGGAGGATCATGCATCGAACACGCCTGAGAAGGAAGAAGCGCAAAAAGAAACAACAGATACAGCAGAGCAAGATAAAAAATATTCGTTGTCAGTAGGGTACTTAAAAGCGAATGGTGCCCCTTTAGCAGATATTGCTATTCATGAAGGCTTCTTTGAAAAGGAGAATTTAGATGTTGAGATGGTGCCGTTTAATGCATCTACAGATGGTGTCAATGCTTTACAGTCCAACAAGATAGATGTGGGATTAACGTTTGGGACGACAACACCTTTAGCATTTATTGCACAAGGAGCGGATTTAGATATTATTGGTGGACATATGGAGGGCGGTCACCCGATTTATGTACCAGAGAAGGATAAAGATCAATATCAAACATTTGAAGATTATAAAGGGAAAGTGATTGGTACAGTGCGTCTAAGTGTACCAGACATTGTATTCCGTACGGCTTTAGAGAATGCGGGCTTAGACTTAGCAAAAGATGTTGAAATAATTGAATTTAAAACGATGGCCAATTTAATTGAAGCAGCGGCAGCAGGTAAAGTAGATGTAGCATTTGCAAGCACAGGGTTTTTAACAAAGGCACAGCAATCAGGATTAACACCTGTTGCATGGAGTAATGATGTACAGCCAGGTCATGTATGCTGCCGTGTTGTTACACGTGGGGATATATCTGATGAGCAGACTACTGCGTATAAAAAGTTTTTAAAAGGCTTGATTCAAGCAGAGAGAGTAAAACTTGAAACACCAGAAAAAGCATTAGAAACTTCACGTGATCGTTTTAACCTAGATGATGCAACTGTCAATGAAATCGTTAATGAGGAGCATTTAATTAATTCTGCTGACCCCCATAAACATCAGGTAGAGCAATTATGGGAGCAAATGAAGAATTTAGGCTATGTGAAGAACGTTGAAAATGTAGATTTAAACGAGCATTTCAACCTAACATTTTATGAGGAAGCGTTGACAGAATTAATAGAAGAAAATCCAACTGATGACTATTACCAAAAAGTATTAGAGCGCTATAATCAACAAAACTTATAGGGGAGATTATATGATTAATATTGTCAAAAAGTATACTATTACCGTATTCATAGTACTTGCTGTAATAGCAGCTTGGGTTTTTATTACGACATATAGCAGTCTTTTAAATCCAGTGATTTTTCCGCCAGCCGTTAAAATTATCGAGTCGTTTATCAGTGCAATTGGGGAATTAATAAAAGGTTTTTTTAGCTCAATGGGTCTGTTAATTCCAGCCTTAGTAGCTGCGCTTATTTTGGGCATTGGAGGAGGGCTGTTCTTTGGCTTACATGAAAGATGGAGGGAAGTTTTCTCTCCATTGTTCCATACAGTAAGTCCATTACCGCCAACATTGTTTATTCCCTATGCGATTGCATTATTACCAACATTTAAGCTAGCATCAATCGCTATTTTATTTATTGGTGCATTTTGGCCTATTTTTTTAGGGACGATCCAAGGAGTGATACTTATTGATCGACACTATTGGGATAATACCCGAACAATCGGCTTAAAAGGCTGGGATTTCATTTGGAAGGTTGTACTACCTGCGAGCTCACCACATATTTTAGGTGGGGTTGGCACGTCCTTAACATTATCATTTATTGTCTTAATTATGGCAGAGATGTTCGGAGCACAATCAGGAATGGGGCATTTCGTATTATACTATACAGATTTTTCACAATATGATTATGTTTTAGCAGGCATTATTTTTAATAGCATTATTATTTTAATTATTATTGTGGGCTTTGAGAAAATAAAGAAACGTATTTTATTCTGGATGAATTTAAAAAGTGAGTGATTTTCATTGCATGCTAAATCTTTTATAAATAAAGCACTTATTCTTATTTTATTTTTCACAATGATTTACATAGTAGTACAGCAAATTTATAGTCAGCCTAACACTACACTTACGACAGACCCAGAAGGAGTAGCAGTCAATTTTACTTTAAGTGACCTGCAAGGCAAACAGCATAGTTTGATTGATTATGTTGAAAATGGGTTAATTGTTAATTTTTGGGCTACTTCCTGTCCGCCATGTGAACGAGAATTTCCTGTTCTTGAAAAGGCCTATCAAAATTATAAAAATCAAGGCGTAGAAGTATTAGCGATTAATGTGGAGGAGCCAATGCGTATTGTAACACCATTTATTTCGGAGAAAAATAGCAGCTTTCCCATTCTATTAGATCGTCGTGGCAAAGTGTCCTCAGCCTATCAAGTTTTAAATTTACCAATCACATTTTTCATTAATGAGAATGGAGAAATTGTTGAGAAAGTAAGCGGTGAATTGACAGAGGTAATTATAAGAAAAAATATCGAAAAAATGACGCCGAGTCTATAAAGAAAGAGGGATTAAATGGACGAAAAGATTCATTTACAAGTAGTCGATAAGATTTTGCTTGAGATTGCGGAGGATGCTAAACAAAGACGAAGCAATCATTCTCTAGTACATCCCTATGATGCAATGGAGCTGATTAAAAAAAATAGATTAGGGGCGTTGCAGTTACCAGCCCAAAAAGGTGGGAAAGGGTATAATTTACGTCAACTGTTCCGATTTGTTGCACAATTGGCTGAGGCAGATTCCGATGTAGCTCATATTTTACGAGCACATTACAGCTATGTAGAGCAGCTTTTGCGAGAAAATATAGATGGTCGCCATACAGCATTGTTAGCCCAAATTGCTGATGGCGTTATTATTGGCAATGCAGTAACAGAAAATTCCCCGCATCAAGCAGGTAGTTTAGTATTTAACACGAAATTGACCGCAGATGGGCAAGATTATCGACTAAACGGTATTAAATATTTTAGTACAGGTACGCTATATGCTGATTTAGTTGTTGTGACAACACTAGATGTTAATGCTGAGCCTATAGCAGTCATCATTCCAACAGATCGGATAGGTATAACGATTGAGGACGATTGGGATGGTATTGGACAGGAGCTAACAGGTAGCGGGACAACAAAATTTCAAAATGTTAAAGTACACCGCAATGAACTATTTAAGAAGCTAAAAGGAAAAACACCATTCAATGCCTTTCCACAATTGTATTTACAGGCAGTCATTGTTGGAATTTTAAACAGTATTGTGGGAGATAGTGCGACACTTATTCAAAGTAGGAAGCGCACCTTTAGTTTTGCTGCGGCACAACTGCCACGGCAGGATCCACAATTATTACAAATAATTGGTGAACTGTCGAGCATTGTATTTGCTGCACAGTCCATGCTTTTAGCAGCCGCCGATGTATTAGATGAAGCCAGTAGTCATGCTGAGCAAGGCAATATTCCTTATGATTTAAGCCATCAAGCGTCATTAGTCGTTGCACAAACAAAAGTGATTATTGATGAATTAGCATTGAGGGCAGCGACAAAATTATTTGATGTCGGAGGAGCCTCTGCGACTAGAAAGAGTGCATTTTTAGATCGACATTGGCGAAACATCAGAACGCTTGTTTCACATAACCCAGCGGTCTATAAAGCGAGAGCAATTGGCGATTTTGTAGTAAACAATAAGCAATTGCCAATAAATGAGGTTTATTTTTAATCTTATACCAAGTAAGTCTATCTATATATTTAATAACTGAAAGGACGGATGTGTATGGTAAAACCACTATCATTTTCAGCTTTTGTCATGAATACAGCGTCTCATATTATCCATGGTCTTTGGCGCGATGAGAACGGAAAGCAAATTGATTTTCAAAATATTAATTTGTGGATTGATTTAGCTAAAAAATTAGAAGCTGGAGGGTTCGATGCTATTTTCTTTGCTGATGTTGTAGGACTTTATGGCAATTATAAAAATGGATGGGAACATCACGTAAAAGCAGGCTTACAAATTCCGAGTAATGATCCGATGACTATCCTATCTGCTTTAGCTGTTAATACAAATCGCATTGGGTTGGCGTTTACAGCAGCTCCGTTACAAGAGCCGCCATTTAATTTTGCAAGGCGTGTATCGACGCTTGATCATGTTTCTAATGGACGTATTGCTTGGAATATTGTAACGAATGCACAGGAAAATGCCTATCGTAATTTTGGTCATGAAAAATTGGTGGCACATGATGAACGTTACAACTGGGCTGAGGAGTATGTGGATGTGCTATATAAACTTTGGGAAGGTTCATGGGATGAGGGAGCACTTTTACAGGATCGTGAACGGGGAATTTATGCTGATCCTACGAAGGTACACAAAATTCATCATGTAGGTACGTATTATCAGGTAGAGGGACCACATCTTGTAGCGCCGTCACCACAACGAACACCTGTCTTATTCCAAGCTGGCGCATCAGCAATTGGTCGAGCTTTTGGCGCGCGACATGCGGAAGCGATATTTATTATTTCCCCAGATCCTGAAAATGCTAAAAAATTAATACAAGAAACACGTGATTTGGCTGTTAAGTATGGTAGATATGCAGAGGATATTAAGTTTTATCAAGGCTTATCTTTTGTGATTGGTGCAACAGAGGAGGAGGCAAGGCAGAAAGAGGCTGAGCTTGACAGCAAAATTGATATAGATTCTATTTTAGCGCATGCAGGTGGAGGCATTGGTGTCGATTTAGGATATTTGGATTTAGATGCATCAATTGAAGATGTTGAAACAGAGGGCATTCAGAGTACTTTACAATGGCTAAAGCAAAGTGTACCAGGAAATGTATTGACTGTGAGAGACCTTCTCTATTTACGAAGTAAGGCTAGTCGTATTGTCGGAACTCCCGAGTCGATTGCTGATCAATTAGAGCAATGGTCCAACGCAGGAGTAGATGGTATAAATGTTATTAACGAAACAATTCCTACCTCCTATGAGCAATTTATAACAGATGTATTGCCCGTTTTACGTGAGCGGGGCTTAGCAACATCATTAGAGCAACTAGAAGAAAATCAAACATTCCGTCGTTCTCTATTTGGAGAAGATAAGTTAAATAAGCGCCATACAGCAGCCCAATATAGGGGAGCTTTTTCCACGAAATAAATATGTCTATGATGCATATGTTCATTTTATAATTCTTTTAATGAATGCAAAAATTAAAATAAACAATTCTTATAAAAATACTTTACTTTAATGTTTTTATTGAGTATTATAATCAACATAGAATATATCCTTCAAAAGTTTTGAAATTATTTATGCTCATGCGGCCATAATCATACGGAGGCAAAATGAATTTAACCAATATACTATACCCACTAGTCGACTAGAGGTTCCTTGTCCATTAATTGATAAGGAACCTTTTCTGTTTACATACAAAGAATTGTAAAGGAGGAGCAGGAATGGATAAAAATATGGATTTCGAGGAGATTTATCATGTACCTGATTTACGATTTGCGAAATGGTGTGAGATGACATTTTCGATCAATCGAGGCGTGTATAATACAATTGACGAAAAGCTCTTTGCTACAGGTTATCATCATATTTATGATCGTAGAAAAGCTATCGTGTCTTTTTTAAAAAAGTATGTTCAGCCCAGTAAAAGTGCTAAATTTTATAAATTTGGTCAAGGGAATCTAGCATATGCGTTACAACAATTTAGTACAGAAAAGTTTAATTCTAAAACATACTAAAATTATATGTTTAATTAGTGATCAGTAAGTATACTAGATTTTAAGAGGAGGAGGGAATCATATGACAGCATTGCTTCAATCTATTGAAGGAGAAGTAAGGCACGGTAAGCAGCTTGGCAGAACAATAGGCTTTCCAACTGCCAATATAGCGAATTCTGCCAGCTGTATTCCGACGAATGGTGTATATGGTGTAGAGGTTTATTTAAAGAATCAGTTATACAATGGTGTGATGAATATTGGTAATCGTCCAACATTTAATGATGGTAATCATCAGACAGTAGAGGTGCATATTTTAGATTTTCAGGAAAGCATTTATGAAGAGCATATGAATGTTAAAATTGTATTTCCGATACGACCAGAGAAAAAATTTAAGAGTATAGAAGCGCTGATTCAGCAGCTCCAACTAGATGTACAATATGCTCGAAATCAATTTAAAAGTAAAGCATTGAGGGGAGTTTCATGATGACAAATATAAAAGCAGATGTATTCAAGGAAATTGTAGATCATTTATCGAACATTAGCTATGGAGCAATCACCATAACGATTCATAATGGCAGTATTACACAATTAGATGTAACAAAGAAGAAACGCTTTGAGCAAGAAAAACCTCAGCAGGTGCTTGCTAAACAATCAAAGAGATAGTCTTGAATGAAATAATTACTTTTTAGCCTATAAGAACTCGATTGGTGAAATGTCCAATCAGTAGGAGATGAGGAAAGCCTTCGCTGAATCAAGGTTCACTTTATGTACCATGTAATAGCTAATGATATACGTTCATAAAGCATTCGTTTTTACAAGTGGATAAAATTTATGCGGCTGAGGTTTCCATTCCAACTTCAGCCGCTTACTATTTCTAAAATTCAAGGGCATTTCTAAGATTCGTAATATAGGACTGACTTACTGGTAGTTCACTGCCATCAATTAGTGTAACAATAAAATTTGATGTGAGGTCACGAGCCATCTTTTTTATAAAATGAATATTGACAATATAGGATCTATGAATACGGATAAAATAGGATGGCAATCTTGTTTGTAGCTCCTTAAGCGTAATAGTCGTTTTAAATTGTTCACTATCTACATAAAACCACGTTTTTTTCTGCAGACTTTCTATATGAGATATTTTATTGATAGCTATAGGGTTCCATTCTTCCTCTTGCTTGCCAGTTAAAAATTGAAATGGCTCTGTCTTTTTGGCAGAGAAGGATGGAGGTAAGACCACTACCAATGCTGCTGGTTGATTTTGCAAGTTAATCGGATAACCAATTCCATAATAGGGTGTATCAAATAAAGAGTTATCTAAAATGGCCTCAGTTTTTTGGCGTGTCTGTAACACCTGTCCAGCGATACTACCTGGCAATACGGGTTGCCCCACCTCGAGGCGGATATTTTGATGACTTGAATGAAAATAAATGTACGTATTTTCAACAGCAATGGCTATGGATGCATCAGTAGGAATCCAGTCTTTCAACATCGTAATATACTGTTGTGAAATATCTTTTGTGCAAGAATTTGACTTATTATTCATTGAGAATATCCCCCTTGTTTGTAAACAGTCTTCCAAATTTCATCGCGAAAAAAAGCGGTTTCATCTTGGAAATTTGGTCTTTTATCAAAAAATAATGAAAATTTAAATATTCTGTTATATATTAATTTACAACAAATAAACCTGTTATGGAACAGTAGATTAAAAGTTTTTTAACAGAGTATATTGTACACAAAGGGGAAGGTGGAATTTCAATATGTCAACTCGTCAAGAAAGAATCGAAGCTTTAGAAAAACAATGGGCTGAAAACCCACGCTGGGCTGGGATTGAACGCTCATATTCAGCAGAAGAGGTTGTTAAACTACAAGGAACTGTTATAGTGGAACAAACACTAGCACAAAAGGGCGCTAAACGACTTTGGAATTCGTTACATGAAGAGCCATTTATCAATGCATTAGGTGCATTAACAGGTAACCAAGCAGTACAACAAGTAAAAGCAGGCTTACAGGCGATCTATCTATCGGGTTGGCAAGTAGCTGCAGATGCAAACCTTTCAGGACAAATGTATCCTGACCAATCATTATATCCAGCAAACTCTGTACCAGCAGTAGTAAAACGTATTAACCAAGCACTTCAACGTGCAGACCAAATTGACCATGCTGAAGGACGAGCAGATGAATTCGACTGGTTCGCACCAATCGTAGCAGATGCAGAGGCAGGCTTTGGTGGCCCACTAAACGTATTCGAACTTGTAAAAGGCATGATTGAAGCTGGAGCGGCTGGCGTTCACTTAGAGGATCAATTAGCTTCTGAAAAGAAATGTGGTCACTTGGGAGGAAAAGTTTTACTGCCAACACAAAATGCTGTGCGTAACCTAGTAGCTGCTCGTTTAGCAACAGATGTTATGGGTGTAGATACAATTTTAATCGCTCGTACAGATGCTGACGCTGCAGATATGGTTACATCAGATATTGACCCACGTGATGCAGAGTTCATTACTGGCGAACGTACACCAGAAGGCTTCTTCCGTACAAATCCAGGTATTAAACAAGCAATTGCTCGTGGTTTAGCTTACGCACCATATGCAGATTTAATTTGGTGTGAAACTTCTAAGCCATCGCTTGAGGAAGCTCGTGAATTTGCTGCGGCTATTCATGCACAGTTCCCAGGTAAAATGCTTGCATACAACTGCTCACCTTCATTCAACTGGAAAGCAAACCTTTCTGAAGAGGAAATTGCAGAGTATCAACGCGAGCTTGGAAAACTAGGGTATAAATTCCAATTCGTTACATTAGCTGGTTTCCATGCACTAAACCACTCTATGTTTGAGCTTGCACATGATTATAAAGATAATGGTATGGCTGCATACTCTAAGCTACAACAAGCTGAGTTTGCATCTGAATCAAAAGGCTATACAGCTACACGTCACCAACGTGAAGTAGGTACTGGATACTTTGATGATGTTTCTCAAGTAATCTCTGGTGGTACTTCTTCTACAACGGCAATGGCTGGTTCTACAGAAACAGAACAGTTTGTCTAAGCTTTCTTAAATTACGTGTATTCCTAAATTCATAATCATAGAGCAGTCACCTCTGCTTCTCCTAAAGCAGAGGTGACAAAGTTACAATTGTAAGCAAAGATAGAAAAGCTATTAGAGGCTTGTCAAGAACGTCAAAAGGGAGGATACTGCGACAGCAGAAATTCCTCGTTCGACATCCAACAGATATTTTAGAGGATGGTCGCCATATTACTTAGTCATTGTGCTAAAAATCTTGGAGGAAGAGCTTGTGAAAATTAAAGAGGCTGTTGGGGAACAAGCCTATAACGATGGTCGCTATGAAGAAGCTGCTGAATTGTTTAAATCTTTAATTGAACAAGATGAATTTACGGAATTCTTGACACTTCCAGGGTATAAAAAATTAGCGTAAACGATAAATCTACTAACTTAATCAAACTTTCCTAAAAAGAACTATACACAAGTACAGTTCAACCTACTTCACTTTATCTAAAGAAATGAGCATGCGTTATAAAAGGGGTCTATTTATAAAAAGTAAAGAGATTTAAAAGGGGGAAGATGTCTTGCTAGCTTAGATGGGGAGCTTGTAAGGCATCTTTTGTTGTACAAAAATCTGCGAGACTATGTGTCTATGCAGATTTTTTTTGCCAAAGAAAATTTTCTAAAATATCCTTCACATAATTGTTTTTCAATGGCTTTTATATTTGTTATACTATTTATATAACAAATATGGAGTTGATAACAATGTTTATTCAAATAGAACCGCATTCTGCTATACCTATCTATGAACAGGTGACACGACAAATTATTGAAGGTATTGCAAGAGGTGATATGCAGCCAGGGGATACGCTACCATCTGTGCGAAGCTTGGCTGCTGATTTAGGGGTAAATATGCATACGGTCAATAAAAGTTATCATGAATTAGAGGCCAAGGGTATTATTACTATACGAGCTAAGTCAGGGGCGGTTATATGTTCTACAGAAGAGAGAGCTTTAACGCCTGAACAACTGAGACAAATCGAAAAGAATTTAAAGCCTGTTGTGGCAGAAGGTATGGTGCTCGGCGCAACAGCAGAACAGATTGAGCACATGATGAAAAAGGTGTTTGCTGATTTACAAATACCAGCAGAGGGAGTGTAGGAAAATGCTACTTGGTGTTTTTAGTACAATCTACATCATAACATTCATTTTGCAGATCATTGTGCCATTTATTGTTCAAGAAACGATTGTTTTTGGCGTAACAGTGCCAGAGCAAAATATTAAACATCCTACTTTAGCTAAGATGAAGAAGCGTTATGTCCAAATTGTAGGGAGTGCAGGTTTCGTCTTGTTCATTATGATGGTTATGGGCTATAAAATGCTAGCTTCATCGGAATCAATGCAAAGTCTTGTTCTAGTTGGCTGTTTATTCGGTATGTTAATAGTAAGCATGTGTCTGTACTGGATGAATCATCAAAAGGTATCTGCACTGAAAAATCAGGAACAGTGGGGATTGCATATTAAACAAGTGCGTGCAATTGACTTAACAGCACGTAGCCGTGATGAAATGCTACCTTGGTCATTTTTTGCTGTACCTTTAGCTATCACTATATTTTTAATGATTTATACAGTGTTGCATTATGACCAAATGCCAGCAAATATAGCGGTACATTGGGGACCAAGTGGAGAAGCGGATGCTTGGCAAGAGAAAACATATTTCACAGCTATGTCATTGCCACTACTTATGCTGCTAATGCAATGTATGATGTGGGGAATTACAGATTCTATTAAACGATCTGCCATTAAGCTAGCAGTTAATCGCAAGGAGGAATCATTGGAAGATCAGCTTAAGACACGGAAATATATCAGTTGGAATCTTCTATTGGTAAGCTATGCTTTAACAATTTTAATGACAGTGTTGCAGTTAAGTAATATTTACCCCTCTGCAATTGAGGGCTATAAACTTTTACCACTGTTTATTTTATTTTTAGTAGTTGTGCTTGGATCATTAGTAGTGTATGCAATGAAAAAACATAAGCATAAAGTGCACTATAAGGAAAATATTGATTCACAAGTAATGGATGTCGATGAAGACCGCTATTGGAAGGGTGGATTAATTTATATGAATCGGCATGACCCATCAGTTTTTGTCGAGAAACGCTTTGGTGTCGGCTGGACAATGAACCTTGCCAATCCTAGAGGCTATATTGTGATTGGTCTACCGTTTATCATATTACTGTTGATTTCCATTTTTTCATTATAAAATAATTATAACTACTAATAAAATTCGTTCCAAGTGAGCGGATTTTTTATTTTGATTGAACGGGGGCAGGCTCATGAAAATACTTGTTGTTGATGATGATGCACATATTTTACAGTTAGTAACGATTTATTTAACAAAAGAAGGCTATCAGGTGCTTTGTGCGAAAAATGCACAACAGGCGTTAACATTAGTAGAAGGAAATCTGCCTGATCTCGCTGTAGTCGATGTGATGATGCCAGGGATGGATGGTTTTACCTTAACAGAGATATTAACGAAAGAATATGATATTTCGGTTTTATTATTAACAGCAAAGGGTGAGTTAGCTGATAAGGAACGGGGCTTTTTAGCAGGCTCAGATGATTATGTTGTCAAGCCCTTTGAACCAAAGGAATTATTGTTTCGTATAGCAGCTATATTGCGGAGATTGGATAAGAAAAATCAAGTAACCCTTCAGGTAGGGAAGCTTATCATTGATCGTCGAAGCTTTGAGGTCGTTATAGGGGAAGAGACGCTTCTATTACCTTTAAAGGAATTTGAATTATTGGCATTACTAGCATCACGTCCTAATCAGGTGTTTACGCGTAGCTATATTATGGAACAAATATGGGGTTATGACTATGATGGGGATGAACAAACATTGACAACCCATATTAAGCGTATTCGTGAACGATTAAATCGCTATCAGACAGCTGTTATCATTAAAACCGTGCGAGGCGTCGGCTATAAGTTAGAGGAAATCATATGAAAACATTATACGGTAAATTTGTTATTATAACGATGCTTGTGATGGTGGGGAGTATGTGTATTGGCTTTTTAGCGACAAATACTTATTATCATCAAGTAGTAAAAGCCAAAAATGATGCGAAAAATGTGAAAATTGCCCAGGATATTGCCATCTATATTGAAAAGGCTAAACCACAGGATTTAGATAATTATTTAGCAACGCTTGGTGATATTGGCTATCAAATTTATGTAACAACTGGTGAGGAAGAGCGCTTTTTTGGTGGGCAATATCGCGATAAAACCTTGCCATTATCGGTTGTTGAGCTTGTATTAGGTGGGGAAATCTATCATGGTATGCGGGACTTTCCGAAAGAAACCTTTGTCACAGGCTTTTTTGCGAACGAGCTGATTAATACAATCGGTGTACCCTTTCGCTATAATGAGCAATCCTATGCACTGTTTATCCGACCAGATATTCGGCTATTATTTTCAGAAGTACATACAATACTTGCTGGATTAATTTTAGTGATGGCAATATTAAGCCTGCTTGCCATGTTATTATTTGCCAAGGCATTAATTCGGCCAATTACAAAGCTAACAGTAGCAACACACCAGCTTGCGCATGAAAAATTTGATACGCCATTGGATATTGAGCGTGCAGATGAAATAGGTCAATTAGCAAAGAGTTTTACTATTATGACTGAAAAATTACAGGAAAATGACCGTATACGAAAGGAATTTATTAGTAATGTATCGCATGATTTTCAGTCACCTTTGCTTAATATTCATGGCTATGTTGAGCTTCTTAAAAATCCTTTACTGGCAGAGAAGGAACGTCGAGAATATGCAACAATTATTGAACTTGAAACAAAACGTTTATCTACATTAACAAAGCAATTATTATTACTAACCTCACTCGATCAATCAACAAGAATGATCAAACGAAAGCCCTATCGATTAGATGAACAGCTAAAGGAAACAATAAGAAAATATCGTTGGCAGATTGAAGAGGCACAGCTCCAACTCACTTACAAGATGGAACAAATAACATATGGGGGAGATGCAGAGCTGCTCCAAAATGTATGGGATAATTTGCTGACAAATGCTATTAAATATAATAAAGAGCATGGACAAATATATATAAATTTGCAGGAGAAGGCAAGCTCTATTGATATCCTTATCGAGGATAGTGGTATAGGAATGACACCAGAGCAATTGTTAAAAGTATATGAACGTTTTTACCGTATAGATACCTCAAGGACGAAGCAGGGAACAGGGCTAGGATTAGCTATTGTCCGGGAAATTATTGAGCTGCATGAGGGCACTATACGGATGGTAAGTACTATAAATGCTGGCACAAAGATTTATATTCAGTTCCCGAAATTGTTATAAGAAGTTCATATAAAGTTTATGTTCCCACGATAAATTGCTAATTAAGTGACAAAAGCTTAGGAGGATTTATCTTATGGAACAAAAATGGGGTATACGTCTTATTCGATTAGCAGCAATTTTTGCTTTGATTGGAACGTATTTAGGTACACATATGTCAGGCTCAGGTAGCTATGAGTATCGACCAATCCATGCGCATATTTTACTTGTTGGATGGTTGACTATGTTTGCATGGGGCATTTTCTATCGTGTTTTCCAAGTAAAATCACAAAAGTTAGTAACTATTCATGGCTGGACAGCGATTCTCGGTGTTTTTGGTTTAACATTCGGCATGTGGTTCTATCACATCAATCCGTTTCATTTAGGCGACACCTTGACATTAGTATTCTTTATTATAGGTGGTACTACATTGTTAATTAGCTTTGCTTTATTTATTGTTGTTACATTTATGGTTCGAAAATAATGAAAACGCCCCAAAAGTTAGAGTTAAAAATCTAACTTTTGGGGTGCAGCACCATCACTTTATTGTGCTATGGGCTATTTTGATTTATCCCATATTTTCAAGTGATCTTTTTAACCACATGGTTGCCTCTTGGTAGTCTTGTGCGACACCAAGTCCTTTTTTATAGAGCATACCAAGCTGGAATTGTGCTTTTTGATGGCCTTGATTAGCAGCGAGTCGATAAAGCTGGGCAGCCCTTGCAAAATCCTTGGGCACACCCTGTCCATGGCTGTGCATTTGTGCTAATTGATATTGTGCCTTGATATGGCCCTTTGCTGCAGCCTGCTCAATCCATTTCGCAGCCTCTGTGTAATCCTGCTCGACCCCTTTTCCTTTATCAAATAAATTACCAAGCTGATATTGTGCACCTGCATGTCCTTGAATGGCAGCGAGTCGGTAGCATCTACGAGCCTCCTCAAGGTCCATAGCAACACCTAATCCTTGTTCGAACAATAACCCCAATTGATACTCGGCTTGAATATGTGATTGATCGGTTGCTGCTCTCCACCATTTTGCAGCCTCCGTATAATTTACAGGAATAGCCGTTCCTGCTGTTAGTAATAACCCAAGCTCATATTGTGCATCTGCATAACCCTTTTCAGCCGCAGCCTTTAAGTAGGACAATGCTTTTTTCGGCTGCTGTAGTTGATAAACATAGATGCGCCCAAGCTCAAAGCCTGCACTAATATGTCCTTGCTCCGCAGCTAATAATAGCCATTTTTCCGCTGACGCAAAATTTTGTTCTTTTTGATACAGTAGTCCAAGGCAATATTGAGCATTTAGATGTCCTTTGTGTGCTGCAAGCTTAAACCATTTCATAGCCTCTTGTTCATCCTGCTCAATGCCTTGCCCCGTATTGTAGAGCATGGCTAACTGAAATTCTGCATTTGTATGATCCTGCAATGCAGCTATATGAAACCATTTTGCTGCTTCCTCAAAATTTTGTGAAATACCGCGTCCTTTCAGATACATGTAGCCCAAGTTATATTGAGCACTAGCATCTCCCGCTAGGGCAGCCATTTCAAAATAAGCAATTGCCTCCTCGTAGCTTTGCTTAACACCTGTACCATTATGATAGAGAAAGCCAAGATTATTTTGTGCGCTAGTGTTCCCTTGAGTGGCAGCTAATGTATACCATTTTGCGGCTTCCTGAAAGTTTTGCATCATGCCTAGCCCTTGGTTATAAAGCACACCAAGGTTATACTGCGCATCTGCATTGCCTAAATCCGCAGCAATTTGATAATGCTGAGCAGCCTTCTGGTAGTTTTGTTCCACGCCTTGCCCAAGATGATAAAGCACACCAAGACTATAATAAGCATTGGCATCATTTTGCGCTGCTGCTTTTTCATACCACATTTTTGCGAGTGTATAATCTTTTTTAACCCCTCGTCCATGATTATATAAGGCGCCTAAATTATATTGAGCGCTAGCATCTCCATTTTTTGCAGCAATCTCAAACCAGCTAGCTGCATGTTGATAAGCTTCTGTAGACTCCTCTTGCTGTAACGCGTCATTGAATAGATGGGTCGCCTCCTCAAAGGGAAAGGCTTGGCGAGACGACTGAAACCTTCGATCATAGCGCTTAATAAACCATTCCACAATATCACTTATATAATCAAACACAATTTTTGCTGCCTTTGCCTCCACAAGCTCATTGTTATTACTATTGGTCATTTTATACACAAGGTTCATTAATAAATAAATACGGCGGGGATGAATTTGTGCGATAAAGTTTCGATTATTGAGTATTACACGAACATTTTTTTGTTTTGGCTTAGTATGCATTTCCAAGCGATAAACCTCATATAAAATTTCTTCTAGTACAAGAAAAGATTTTTGAAGAGATAGCGTTGGCTTTGAGACGGCAAGCATACGAGCCTCCTGGAAATTTTTAGCCAATGTTTTAAAGGATAGCTGCTTTAATTTTTGATAGTGCTTTTTGAACATTTCATTATGTATGACGATAACACTCACCTCTTTCGTTAAATACTCTTCTTTCATATATCGGAAAAATAGCAATATTATTGATAAGTTTTAATGGGCTTCATCAGTTGAATTGTTATTATTACATGATACTATTTGATATAAGGAAAATGCATATAACCTGTCAGCCTGTAGTGGGGGAGAGAAATGAAAAATATTGCAGCTATTATTCCAGCATATAATCCACAACAATCACTTATTACTTTTGTCCATCAGTTATTAACAACAACCATTACACAAATTATAGTGGTCGATGATGGCAGTGATGTAAAATATAAAGATATTTTTGAAGATTTAAAACAAATAGATGGCTGCCAAGTCCTTCAACATAATATCAATATTGGAAAGGGCGGTGCATTGAAGACAGCTTTTACTTATATACAAGAGCATAGAAGAATGTTTCGTGGTGTTCTTACGGTAGGTGCGCATAATCAACATACATTACAAGATATTAGGCTTATTTTAACAATGACCAAGGTATTTTCAGAAGGAATTGTGCTAGGTGTTCGTAACTTTCATTCAACTGATAGTACATTTTTTTCCTATTGGGGCAATCGTGCAACAACCTTACTTTTTGAACTATTGTACCACCGAAAATTAATGGATACACAGACGGGATTACGTTATATTTCGATCAATGAGTTGCCTTGGTTGATAAAGGTAAAAGGAGAACGCTATGATTATGATACAAATATGCTGATTACGGCACTTAAAAGAAAGTGTCCTATTTTTGAGGTAGAGATTGGACAGCTACGTGTAAAGAAAAATACAATTATCCAATATGATGAAATTGCAAATGCAGGAACCATTATTACGAAAATGCTAATGAATTACTTAAAACACAGGACGTAGATAAGTATAAACAAAAGGAGCAAAGCTTATGGAATACTCAGACCAAGTGAAAAATCGTGTGAAGCGGATGGAAGGACAGCTACGTGGTATTTTAAAGATGATGGAGGAGGGAAAAGACTGTAAGGCAGTGATTACCCAACTATCAGCTGTACGCTCTGCTGTAGACCGTACAGTCGGTGTAATTGTCAGTACAAATCTATTGGAATGTGTACAAAATGCTGAAGGCGATGGTGAAAAAATGAATGAGGCCATACAAGAAGCTGTTAATTTAGTGGTGAAAAGCAGGTAATCTTTTATTATTGAAGTAAGTCAAAGATGAATCCATAATATGTAAGAAGCATAAAAGGACCTGGGAGTGGGTTCTTTGTGCTTTTTTTGTATATAATAAAAAGAAGAGGGTTGGAGGTGAGGAGTTTGTGGAAGAAGTTAGCGATCATCGTGATGATTATTATTTTTATTGATCCTATTTATACGGTTGGGAAAACAGTTGTTCAGCAGGTAAAGACATGGGTAAATAATGATGATATTGAAACAATGCTTGTGTCAACAAAGGACAAAATTATAGATGTTACGGCTAAACTATCAGATAAAGCCCCTATTGAAACAGCCACATCGATAGAAGATGTACATCAAGCAGAGGTGGCCCCTACAGCTCCGCCAATTCAGAAACCAGAAACGAAGCTAGTTGTGACAGATGCCAAGGAAATGGCTGATGCCATGTATGCGTATTATAGTAGCTTTTCACCAAAATTTGAAATTCAATATAAGGGCAGTACACAACGAATTGAGCAAATAGTGGAAGAGGCTTATAATAAAGCGATTAAACGAGATGATTATGTGTATGGTCATATTAGTCAGCATACCATTCGTTTTGAATATGGGCGAAATAAGGCAACCATTTTTGGAGAGCAAAGCTATTTAATGACACCAGAGCAGGCTTCCTATGTAGAGATGAATGCCCAGGAAATTATTGCGAAAATTACAGATAATTCAATGACAGATGTAGAAAAAGTACGGGCGGTTAATGACTATATTGTTGCCAATACTGTTTATACAGAGCACACTAATTCTAGTCCACATAGTGCCTATACAGTGCTTGCAGAGCGTGGAGGGGTATGTCAAGGCTATGCCTTACTTGCTCATACAATGCTACAAAAGTTGGGGATTGAGACAAAGTATATTGTCGGCTATGTTGGTCAGGAAGGACATGCGTGGAATTTAGTAAAGCTGGGTGGCGATTGGTATCATCTCGATACAACATGGAATGATCCCGTACCAGATCGTAAAGGGGCAATTCGCTATCAATACTTTTTAGTGGATGATCGTACAATGGCACAAGATCATACTTGGATAGCTGAGGACTATCCAAAAGCAACAAGTACGATTTATAGCTATTTTCATGATATAGATTTCCCTGCGCAGGTTGGTAATCAATTATTTTTCAGTCATATTGCTGATGATAATAAATTGTATGTACTGGATATGACAACAGAGGAAACAAAGCGTGTCACAAATTCACGCGCTCAATATATTGTTTACTCGGATGGCTGGCTCTATTTTAGTAATTATTCACGAGGGGCATACTTAACGAAGATTCGTCCTGATGGAAGCGGCGAACAGCTATTAAATAGGGAAGATACCAAGGATTTATTTGTGCAGGATGGCTATCTCTATTTTACAACGGATGAACCAAAGAAAATGGCACTATAATTAAGAGAAAAGGGCATGACTGATTAACAGTCATACGCCCTTTTTGTACGTTCAATAAGATAAGTAATAGGTTGATGCTGGCATAAAGAAATATCAATCTGTGGATACATAGATGTTATTTGCGTTGTAAATGTTTTTAGAATTAAAGGATTATGCTTGATAGCACCGCCATTACAATAAAGTGAGAATGGCCCGCTTTGATAGCCAATCTTTTTTAATACAGCACTTGCAAGTAGTGTCAATTCATGAGCCGCTTGCTGTGAGATTTGAATGGCACACGTATCATTTCGCTTTACTGCCTCTGCAACAAAAGCTCCTATCTTCGCGAGCTGAGCATTGGTATAAGAAGGGTGGAATAACCATGCAGCAAGCTCTGTGACATCTTCTATCCCAAGCGAATGATAGACAGCATCCTTTAAAATAGTGGGCTCGCCCCGACCATCCTCCATTTTAAAAATAGCTCGTATTACCTCTTGTCCTAACCAAAATCCGCTGCCCTCATCGCCAGCTCGATGCCCCCAGCCGCCCGCACGGACAATTTGCTTGCCATCGTAGGCATAGGCAATGGCCCCTGTTCCAGCAATCAGTAAGGCCCCAGCCTGTCCAGCTGTGACACCTAAGAGTGTAGCCTGAGCGTCATTTTCAATAATTAGCGTCTCAATATGTAGCTGTGTCGTAGATAGTGCCTTTTGAACAATTGCTGTGACCATTTGATGATCCTTTGGAGAATCAATACCCGCTAATGCAAAGGTAGCTACAGCAATGTGAGCAGGGGAATGCTTTTGCAAAAAGGTGTCGATATTTGCTAAAAGCTCTTGTAATACTGCTGTAGCTGCTTCAACACCAATCGCTTGATAATTAGAGCCCCTTGTTGATGTTGTATATTGAATATCGCCAGAATCTGCATGCACAACGGCACACGCTGTTTTGGTTGCTCCGCCATCAATAATCAATAGCCATTTTGTCATTAGTTCCATTCCTCTATAAATATTGTTAATTGCTTCTCTGCTTCGAAAATAGCGCTTTCCTTTAAACGAACCCATTCATAAAGGTGATGTGTATTTAATTTTGAGCGCTCCAAAGCTGCCTTCATCGTAGCTGGGGCAGGACCACCAAGTAATGTTCGAACACCAACAAAAGATTCTGGCTTTAATGTCTCATAAAAGTCCTCTTGAGAAATATTTAATTCCTTACCTGTAATCAATTTTGACTGTGTATTGGCAAGACCCCATGTAAGGCTTGCAAGCGATTCTTCACCATGAGCAAGTAAAACTTTAATACATTTACTCACGATACTATGTGCTTGACGGAATGAAATCCCCTCTGAGCGCACTAATGTATCAGCAAGCTCCGTAACATTGGCAAAGCTATTTTCTGCACGATCTCTTAATTTTTTCTTATTCACATCCATTGTGACAACAAGAGAGCCAAATAGGTTATAAATCCCGATTAGTCGGTCAATAGCACGCCATAAATAAGGCTGCATATCATCCTCTGTATCAACAATATCGCCAAAAGGTGTATTATGCACCATTTGTAATACAGTGCTTGCATCACCAACAACGGCGGATAGCAGTGAACGTGTATGCTCTATTGACACTGGATTACGCTTTTGTGGCATAATTGAGCTTATTTGTACATAGGGACTTGCTAGCGTAAACGCATTAAATTCCTGGGTAGCCCATAATAAGAAATCTTGAGATGTACGCCCAAGGTTTAATGCAGCGAGCTGTACAATGCTAGCTGTTTCAGCAATATAATCTGCACCTGCCACAGCATCCCATGCATTTTCGATAATATCATCAAACGCTAGCAAATCACGCATACGCTCTCGATTGATATTAAAGCCTGTTGTTGTTAATGCAGCAGCACCCATACTACTACGATTGACCGTTTTATAGGCATGCTGCATCCGTTCAAAATCACGCTCAAGCTGGTCAATAACCGCCTTTAAATAATGTGCAAAGGTTGTAGGCTGGGCCTGCTGTGTATGTGTATAGCCAATCATAATGGTATCGATATGCTCTTCGGCAGCAGCAATCAGATCATCACGTAATTTAAGTAATTCATGCATTAATAATAATAATTTCTTTCGGAGTGTCATTCGATAGATGGCGATGCCCATATCATTACGGCTTCTTCCAATGTGAAGATTTCCAGCAACATCCCCAGCAAACGCTATTAATTTATTTTCAATGCGGAAAAATAAATCCTCATATTGGGGATTGTATTCCTCTAAACGATAATAATTTAAGTCTATCTTTTTTAGAGCAACCCCAATTTGCTTTGCTTCATCTGTTGTAACAAGTCCTTGTTCTTCTAGCATTTTTAAATGAGCAATATTAATTTGTAGCATGATTGTTAAAAAATTTTTTTTGGCTTCGTCATAAGCTGGCTGTAAAACAATTTGACGGTAGATGTTAGACGGGAATATCATCCCATCCTCTTGCAGTGTTTTGTTGCGAAAATCTTCAAACATTGTAATGGCCTCCTAACAGTTTAGCAGCTAGATGGCTGAGCCAGCGCTGCCTTTCGATAATTTTTCAGAAATAATAAGGACAACTAATATTAAGCAAATTTGTAAAACACCATAAGCACAGGCGGTCCCAAATTTAAATGCATATAATTTTTGAAATATTGCGACAGATAATGGAATAGTGGATGTGCTATAAATAAGAATGGATGCAACAAATTCACCAAAGCTTTGAACTAGTGCTAATAATGTACCTGCTAATATCCCAGTAAATGTTAAGGGCACAACAATACGTCTAAATGAATACCACCAGGTAGCTCCTAAACCACGAGATGCTTCCTCAATTGATTGGTCTAGCTGTACTAGGGAAGCGGAAGTTGAACGAAAAACCAGTGGTAAATGTCTAATAAAATAGGCTAATGGCAAAATCCAAAAAGTTCCGATTAACACCTGATTAAAAGCAAAAATATTTTCTGTGCTAAAGGCAGCAATTAAATTAACAGCGACAACTGTCCCTGGTAATGCCCAAGGCACCATAATTAAAATATCCAGCAACGTTTTCCCTTTAAAGTTTAAACGCACCATAGCGTAGGCAGCAGCGACACCAAAAATAATATTGCCAGCTGTAGCGATAACGCCCATTTGAATAGAGTTCCAAATAGGACGCCATGTGCGTTCATCCGTAAAGAGTGCAATATAGTGATCAAATGTATAATCAGTAGGGAGAATTTGCGTTTTCCAAGCGCCATCGACAGAAAAGGATATTAATATTAACACTAATATTGGTAATATTAACATGAATGTACCAACAAAGGAGGCAATTGTTGCAAAAATTTTCATTCCTTTGGAAGATACTTCAGAACGATGGACACTAATTCCTTTACTCAGGTTTTGATAATTACGCCGATTTTGATACCATCGCATAACGATTAAAAACGTAATAGAGACAAAGGATAAAATCATCGACTGTGTTGCTGCCATCTCAAGGTTTCCATTGGTTCGAGATAAATAGATTTGCATAGTCATTGTACGCTCAACACCAAACATTAATGGTGCGGTATAAGAAGCCATTGAAATCATAAATACCAATAAAGAAGAGGCTACAATAGATGGTGTCAGCATTGGTAAAATGACCTTAGTCCATATGCGAATACGACCCGCCCCTAGACTGATTGCGGCCTCTTCTAAAGAGGGGTCAAGTCCTTTGATCGCAGCAGAGGCAGTTAAATAAAAATAGGTATACATCGTAAAGGTGTGAACAACAATAACGCCCCAAATTCCTTTTAATGAAAACGGTACTTGCTCTAGCCCAAATAGTTGCTGGAAGAATCGTGGAAAAATACCGCTATCTCCATATAAAAATGAAAAGGATAGTACGCCTACAAGGGGAGGAAGTGCCATAGGGACTAATACTAAGATAGAAAGGATTCGCCTCCCTGGGAAATTATAGCGTTCAAGTAAAAACGCCATCGTTACGCCAACAATCGCACAACTTATAACACTAATAATAGAGATATAAATACTGGTCCACAAAGCCTCTAAATTTGCGGGACTGGCAATATCAAAGAATTTTTTATAATGAATGAAAGCCTCATCACCAGCAAAGCTTTGACTAAAGGTTTGATAGAAGGGGTATACCACATAGGCTAACAACACTAAAAATAACGGTGCTATTAATAGATAGACAAACCAATTGGAATGTGTCATTCGTGTCCATGCATTGACAGGCTGTTTTTCCATATTGGCTCCCTCCTATTCTCCTAAAAAGTACAGTGAATCATAGGCAACATTAATGGTAATATCTTCACCTATGTTCTTTATTTGGTCATAAGAGTGAATAATCATTACTTTAAGTGAAAATGCCGTAAAATCTACAATGTAATTAACACTGATACCTGTAAATTCTACAAATGTAATTTTCCCTGTTAAAGTGTTATCCCCAGCCCCTAAATGAATAGACTCTGGACGAATCGAAATAAATACTTTGTCTCCAATCATATGCTTGAAAGTTGGAGAGCTTTGTTGTTTTCGCCCAGTGAAAACAAGTCCATTTGTTGTGATGACTTGTATATCCTCTCCATCAATAGCTTCGATTGTCCCTTCAATTAAATTTGTTTCCCCAATAAAATTGGCGACAAAGCGATTAATAGGTCGATGATAAATTTCCTGAGGGGTACCAATTTGCTTAATATTGCCATCCTCCATGACCATAATTCGGTCTGACATCGCCATTGCCTCCATTTGGTCATGGGTTACGTAAATAGTGGTAATACCTAGCTCAGATTGGATACGTTTTATTTCAACACGTGTTTCCTCACGTAATTTTGCATCCAAATTAGATAAAGGCTCATCAAGCAATAAAATATCAGGTTCAATGACTAGTGCTCTTGCCAAGGCTACCCGTTGCTGTTGACCACCAGATAGCTCATTAATCTTTCGCTTACCATAGGCGGCTAGATGTACTTGTCCTCTAATACGATCAACCCTTTGCTGAATCTCAACCTTTGAAAATTTGCGTACCTGTAAGCCAAATGCAATATTTTCATCAACCGTCATATGCGGGAAAAGGGCATAATTTTGAAAAACCATACCGATATTGCGTTTATTTGGTGGGAATCGGGTAACATCTTGCTCATCAAAAAGAATATGACCATTTGTGGGGTAATAAAAGCCAGCAATCATTCGTAAGGTCGTTGTTTTTCCACAGCCACTAGGTCCTAGAAAAGTAAAAAATTCGCCCGCTTTTATATCAAGGTTCAAATTTTTCACACCATATACTTGACCAAATTGCTTAGAGATATTTTCGATTTTGACACTTTTCAAGCACAAGCTCCTCTCCAACAAAGAATTAGTGGATGATATAGGAAGGTAAAAATCCGCCAACTAAGCCGAATTTTTACCCTGATGCTTATTTCCCGCGTCCTTTAATATTGTTATCCCAGTACTCCATCCACTCAGTCTCTTTGTCGGACATTTGCTGCCAATCAATATCAAATGTTGTTAAATTTAATTCCTGATACCATTCTGGCATAGAGGACTTATCAATGTCAGAACGTGTTGGAATTTGATAATAATCATTTGCTAATTGTGTCACCATCTCTTTTTCAAATAAAAACTCTACAAATAGCTTCGCATTTTCAAGGTTTTTCGCATTATTTACAACTGCTACACCATCAACTAAAATAGGTGCACCACTGTTTGGATAAATATAGTCAAAAGGATAATCAGTTGTATATTTCTTTAATAAAATATCTTGCAAGTTCCACAATGAAACACTGCCTTCTTGACGTGTAAGCTTTAAATACAATGCATTAGGATCTTGTGTATACTCCTTTGTATTGGCATCTAATTGTAATAGCCAATCATAACCTTTTTCAGGTGAAACAGCATCCTGTCGTACAATCATAGAGGAATAAATTGTTCGCATTGTACCCGATGCCAGTACACCGCGAATTAAAATTTGATCCTTCCATTTAGGGTCTAGTAGCTCATCCCAATCCTGCGGCCCTGTTTCCTTTGTCAGTACATCACTATTAATCATAATAACCTCAGGCAGTAGCATCTCGCCAAACCAGCGTCCAGCAGCATCTTTATGATCCGGCTCAATAGCGTCGATAAAGCTAGGCTGCCAGCTGTGTAGTAAATCCTCATTCGCACCAACGATAAGGGCTGATTGTGTGCCACCCCACCAAAAATCAGCCTGTGGATTAGCCTTTTCCCCACGTAAACGTTCTAAAATTTGTTGTGCGCCCATTGTTAAAAACTCTACTTCAATATTTGGATACTTTTCATTAAACTGATCAATCACCTGTTGCACCATTGCCTCATCACGCCCTGTGTAGATCACAAGCTTGCCTGAGGGTGTTGTAGCTGCTACCTCTTTTTTGTCATTATTTGTAGAGTTTTTACTGTCATTAGAACTACAGGCAGCCACAAAAATAAGTGTCAACACAAGTAAAAAACTAAGAATGCGTGTTTTTTTCATTATATTCCCCTTTCTCAAAGTAAGGTACTTGCATATTGCAGTATAATCCGCAGGGGGAATATTAATGTTAGAATTATTAAAAAAGTTGCATTCCACTTCATCATAGCGAAGCCTATCATTGTTAGCAATGGCATTTCAGCAAAAGTTAAAAAAACTCCTTAAAAAGGAATATTTCCATTTTTAAGGAGTTTTGGCGATTTATAAAGATGTCACTTTCCATTAGAGGGGTTTTCTTCATTCCCCGCTAATTACTAGGATTTCACCAATTAGATATTTATGGGAAGTTCATCCTCCGCTTAGATTTTGAAATAGCTTACAGCATAGCTATATTACTGCCCGTTCATACTGGGCAGAGTATTTTTTTGTCGACGCTGGGCAACAATTGTCGGTAGCATCATGCCTACAAGCACAAAAACAATCCCGATAACTTGTAAAATTGTTAAAGGCTCATGCAGAACAATAACTGAAACTGTAACTGCCACTGGCAATTCAATGGCACTCAGAATCGATGCAAGAGCGCCCCCAATTTTAGGTATAGCAATAGAGAATAAATAAATTGGCAAAATAATACCAAACAGACCTAGTGCTAGTCCAAATTTCCATAAGCCATGCATAAATAATTGACCATTCCAAATAATTTCAGGGCTAAGGAAAATGCTAATTACAATAAGGGCGACAAATGAAACAATTAGCACCCTTGATGTTGTTGTTACACCCTCTACAGGTCGAGAATTAAATTGAATAAAGCAAGCAAAGGTTACGGCAGCTGCAAAGCCAAATAGCCAACCTTGGATCGGAATACCGCTTAAGTCTACATTTAAAACCCCAGCCGCTAAAATAGTACCTGCAAATAAAATAATAAGAGAAATGATCTCTGCTCGGCTTGGCCATCTTCTATGTAGCACACAGTCGATGAGTAGACCAATCCATGTAAATTGAAAAAGCATTACCACTGCAAGAGATGCGGGTAAATACTTCAATGATTCACCATAAACAATACCTGTTGTTCCAGTAAAAATACCTGACCAAATTAAAATCAATAAGCCATTTTTAGAGGGCTTTGGCAACTGTCTTTGTGTCATAACAAAGATAAGCGCAACCAGCATAAAGCCAATAATATATTGACTTGATACGGCCTCTGCTGTTGTAAAGCCATGCTGCATAGCCACTTTAATAATTGTTGATAAAATACCGTAGCTACTAGAGGCAATGACAATCAAAAGAGGATAAATAAAATTTGTTTTCATAGATGTATGTTGTCACTTCCTAAAACTGTTTCACCATATGATGAAAAGGTTCATCAATAATGGACCATGGCTCTGTAATGACAAAGCCTAATCGTTCATAAAGACGACGAGCATCTTCTTTTTCGATTTCAACATTTAATGATAGCTTTGTATAGCCTCGTTGCTTTGTTAGCTCCTCTGCATACTGCAATAATAATGTACCAATACCTTTCCCGCGCGCTGTTGGTGCTACACAAACCGTATCAATATAGGCTTCATCCTCATGTGCTTCACGATCAATTACAATGGATGGAGCATTTTTCGTAGCTAGCCATTGTACAAGATTGGCATCCATTTCAATGGCATGTGCACCATAATAATAAACAAGAATCCCTAATATTTGTTCATCTTCCGTAGCGACAAAGGTATTTAAGTATGAGTGCCGATTGTCGTCACGTTGAAAAAGAATTGTTAGTTCCTGCATAACAGCATCCGCTGATTGCTCGCCAGTTAAACGATTAGCAATATCGCCAATGGCATCGATAATTAAAGGCACAACGGCATGGGCATCTTGTGGTTGCGCTTGTCGAATTGTAATAGTCATCTTGAAAATCCCTACCTTCCTATAGGCAAGTATAACAAAGATAGCGGATGACTCAAGTTTTCCAGCTTGTCATGAAAAAATGTCAAGAGTAAAAATCTTTATAGATTGACAATTTTCATGGTAATCTATAATGACTAGACCTTCAGGAGGATAATGATGATAAAGCAAGATCAGGAATTTATAGTAGTCTATGGAGATGCTTTTATTGACTATATTGCAGATGATGTGACAAACACATCTTTTACTAAATATATGGGAGGCGCAACCGTAAATGTTGCAGCAGGAATTAGCCGCATTGGTGCACCTTCCGTATTAATTACGATTACAGGGGATGATGAGGGCTCTCAATTTGTACGTGATGGACTTGCACAAGAGGGTGTAAAGCTAGATTATGCCGTATTTCATCCAGCTAAGCGTGTTAGTGGAGTTTACGTGCATTTAACAGAGGCATGTGAGCGTATTTTTAAAGATTATGTGGATGAAACACCCGATTTACAAGTTGAACCAGCACAATTAAATGAAGAAGCTTTTAAACATGCCTCTGCTTTAACAGTGTGCTCAGGTACAATGTTCCATCCAACAGCGCTGGCTACAACACGAGCTGCTGTAGCTATGGCGAAGGACAAGGGAGCGATTATTGCGATGGATGCCAATATTCGCCCGTTACGTTGGAGCAGCGAGGAAATTTGCCGAGATACGATCACATCATTTTTTGAGGATGTCGATATTTTAAAGGTAACGGACGATGAATTATTCTTTCTGACAGAGACAACTAGCTTAGAAGAAGGTATTGAACAATTAAACAGCTATCTAGTGCCTATTATTTTAGTAACAGTAGGAGAAAATGGCACATATGCTGTGCTAAATGGTGAGGTTATCCATGTGCCAACGGAAAAAGTAGTGCCTGTAGATACAACAGGGGCTGGAGATGCATTTATGGCAGGGGTATTACGCGATATTCACTATAACGGTTTACCTACAACGAAAGAAGAGCTTGTGCGTTGTACAAGCTTTGGCAATAAATTAGGTGCTTTAGCCGCGACAAAAGCAGGTGCATTAACAGCTCTACCATATTATCAAGATATTAAGCATTTGCTGAAATAATCTTATGAGGTGTGTAGAAAATGGAGAAAAACTACGATATTTTAATAAAAGATAAAATATTTTTTGGCGGTGCTAAAGATGCAGAAGCAGCCTTTGAACAAGAATCCGTTGATATTATAATCGATGTACGTGTTAATGGACTGTCATCACAGGAGCAGGAGGCAGTTTCTTATCTTTACAAGCATCTACCTATTGCAGATGAGGATACAGTTGTGGCATCTTCGGTTGAAAAAGTAGCGAAGGAAATTGCTACAGCCTATAAGGAAGGGCAGAAGATATATATTCATTGTGGAAGTGGTGGAGGACGTGCAGGCGTAGCAGCTACAGCTGCGTTAATAGAGCTAGGAATGGCACAGTCATTAGAGGAAGCAGAAGCCACAGTCAGGAAAGCACGCCCGCAAGTAACAATTCGCCCAAAAATGGAAAAGGCTTTGCAAAAATTATATAAATAGTGAAAAAGATGTGCCAGTCCATGGTGCATCTTTTTTGTATGGATAGATTGCTCAAAATGACGGATAGGACTACAAAATAAATGGATAGCTTAACCAAATTAATGCATTCAACATATTTGTTATATACATATTAGAACAGATTTGTTATATTAAATATATAACAAAATATGGGGTGATTTGTATGATGGAGGAGTTAGCGAAGGTTCCATGGGCAGTAATAGCTCCATTAATCGTTGTTCAACTTATTTTAATGATTGTAGCACTGATCGATTTGCGCAAAATTTATGCAACAAATGGACCTAAAATTTTATGGGTGTTTATTATTATCTTTGCCAATCTTATAGGCTCTATTGCGTATTTTATAGTAGGGAGAAGGCAGTCATGACAACATTACTTCAAGTAACAGGTTTAACGAAGCAATTTGCAGAGCATAGAGTTGTAGATGATGTGAGTTTTTTGTTAGAAGAAAAAACTTCAACGGCATTAATAGGGCCTAATGGTGCTGGTAAGACGACAACCCTCTCTATGCTAACAGGACTTTTAAAGCCGACTACTGGCAGTGTCAAGATGCAAGCAGGTGATTTGCGGGCAAATATAGGATTTTTACCTCAATATCCTCAGTTTCATCCTTGGTTAAGTGCAGTGGAGTTTACGGAAATGGCTGCAAGGCTGAATGGAGTAGCAGCAAAGCAGGCGAAAATGGAGGCACAGAAAACACTAGGATTTGTAGGGTTAGGAAATGCTCAGCAAAAAAAAATCGCAACATTTTCTGGTGGCATGAAGCAACGTCTCGGTATTGCCCAAGCAATTGTGCATAAGCCTAAATTATTGTTATTAGATGAGCCTGTATCAGCATTAGACCCAGTTGGACGTAGAGAGGTGCTTGATTTATTAAAAGGATTGCAGCAAGAGACAACCATTCTATATTCAACACATATTCTAAATGATGCAGAAGAAATGACAGATCAGCTGTTATTTTTGCAAAATGGCAAACTAGTGGAGCAGGGAACATTACGTGAGGTACGACAACGTTTTGATGAGCAAAATTATGTTATTGAATTTGATACCGAAGAAGAGGCAAAGCTTTTTGCAAGCTCATCTGACAGCGTAAAAGGCTGTTATGTATTTGTGGCGCTTATCAATGAGAAGCCAACGATGAAAGAGCTGCTACAGCGTTTAAGTGAATGTCCGTATACAATCCGAAAAGTAGAGAGACAAACAGCATCTTTAGAAGAAATTTTTATGAAGGTGGCGAAAAAAGCATGAGAGGATTCAGTGTACTTCTGCAAAAGGAATATAAAAAAGCTTGGCGGAGTTGGAAATTTTTGTGGATCCCGCTTGTGTTTGCTTTGCTTGGAATGAATGATCCACTAACGAATTATTATATGATGGATATTTTAAAGGCTGTTGGAAATGTACCTGAGGGCTTTGAAATGCTAATACCGGAATTAATGCCAGTTGATTTATTGCAAGCCTCTATCGGACAGTTTCAAACAATAGGCTTGTTAGTAATGATGGTGACTTTTGTAGGCTCAATTAGTAAAGAACGTGCTAGTGGCATGGCGACATTATTTTATGTACGCCCCATCTCATTTGGTGCTTATTTCCTTAGTAAATTTATCGTGAGTAGCACAGTTAGCTTGGTTAGCATTTTAGCTGGTTTTGCAGCAAATATCTATTACACAAGTATTTTATATGGAGCAATGGATATAAAAGTGCTTTTCTCCAGCTTTTTTACGTATTATATTTGGCTGTTATTTGTTATAGCAGTATCATTAATGATGAGTGCTAGTTTTAAAACAGTTATTGCTGCTACATGTGCATTTACTATTATTTTTGCAGGGCAAATAATGGATATGACTGTAGGAATCTTTTGGACAATATCGCCATGGAAACTAGCAAGCTATGGCATTTTACAAGTACAAGGAACAGTAGAGATGTCAGATTACTGGTGGAGCCTGATAATTACTGTAGCATTGATAATTATCTGTGTTAGCATTGGTATAATGATGATGAAAAGAAATGCCTCTATAACAAAAATCTAAAGAGTACAAAGCGGTAAAAACCAATGTATAATGGATTTTTACCGTTTTTTACATTAAATCATCCCACCATTTATAAGTAAAATCAGTCCCACAAAGAACATGATCCAAGAAAGGGGAGAACTTGTACTTTGATCAAAAAGGGTTTGAATTTTTCTTAGGGATTTATTCATAAATTGTCGAAATAATAGATGTAAACAAAGCAAGATAATCCCAGGTGCAATCATTACTAAGTTGTAGCCTGCTAATATTGGTAACCATTCATAAAACGCTACATGATGGCTCGTTAAAATGCCGATTGCAGCAAAATAAGGTAGAGCTGTTGCAACTTCTAAAATAGAGGTAGTGCAACCTAACGCTATCATAGCACGCATCTGTAAAGATTTTGGTTTAGGTACCCCTTTTGCCTTTTTCTTTGGTACTAACCAGCTGCCAATAAATAAAATTGCTCCCACAATGGTCATAGTTAATCGAGCAGAGTAGCTATCTAGCAAATTAGAGATGGGGTTGAAGATAACACCGAGACCTAACATTAAAAAAATTCCAGTACTAAAGTAAAACAAGGCAACAGTCATTAGATAGGTGAGTAAAAGCTGGATTTGTTGTTTTTTAGCCCTAAGTAATATATAGACAGATACGCCAATAATAGAAGGGTTAAACATATCTAATAAAGCTAAGGCGCCAATCAGCAGCAACATTTCTATGTTCATGTTTGTGGCTTTCCTAACGTCTGATTTTTTGCTTCATAAATATGAAAAGCCCGCTCAATAAAATGTAAAAAATCTTCCTCTAAAGCATATAAGCCCATTTGTTCGGATTTGTGAGGCGACCTTCGTATTGCCCATATCTTTTCTAAAAATGTATCATTTCCTTTATATTCTACTTCAGCCTTTTCCATCATTCGTTTGATAATACATTGAACGGAATGTGCCTCAGGGCTTTCCTTACGTAGCTGCTCTAACTGACCTAATAAACCAATCCACTCTAAAGAATTAGGATCATTACGATTTAAATTAGGCAGTTTTTGAATAAGCCCTATTTCGGTAGCTGTAAAAATTTGCTTGCGGAAAGCTTGCTTTTTATCTCGCTCCTGACTTGAAAGCTTAATATACTTTTGAATAAGGGGCTCTGTTAACCCACCTTCGATAGCTGAAGCATTTTTTAATCCAAGGATAGCGCTTTTCATCTGCTGTAATTTCCTTTGTTCCTCTGCTATGAAAGCTAGCTGATGGTCTAAACTTGCTTCCCACTCCCATGAATGATTGATAAGGGTTTGAATTTCTTTCAACTTGAAGCCTAATGCCTTTAAAAATACGATTTGTTGGAGCATTTTTAGCTCATTCTCCCCGTAAATCCGATGTCCACCCTCCGTCTTTGCTATTGGAAGTAACAAGCCAATCTCCTCATAGTAACGTAGTGTTCGAACAGAAATACCAGTTTGTTTGGATACATTGTGAATCGTAAGCAAAATAACGAATCCTCCTCTCTGTTAATGACATTATATAAAATGACGTTACGTCACTTACAAGAGGGATTGTAAAATTACATTCTTGGAATCTCTATAACTTAGGAATATAATGGGGATGTAACTCGAAATTTGTCAAATAACTCGGAAAATATATAGATTACTATAGAAAGAAGGTACATAAAAAGTGGGGACTGAAAATTCCGATCGTTTCCTAACAGCGTTTAATCGGATAGACCATCGATTAAGAGATATTATTGGCGCAAAGGATTTTATACCGTTTTCTCGTCTTATTGAGCAAGCAAAGAGAAAAGATGTGCTGGTGAAGAAATATGAGGATGATTTGCGATCCTATGCAGATTTACGCAATGCAATCGTACATCATCGTATTTCTTTAAATTATGTAATTGCAGAGCCACATCCAGACGTAGTAGAGAGAATTGAATACATAGACGCTACCTTAGCTAAGCCAATACTTGTAGGACAAATGTTTCGTAAGCGCGTGCTTGTTTTTCAAGAGAATGATTCCCTTAGGCAAGTATTGAAAATTATACGACAACGAAAATATACGCAATTCCCTGTTTACCATAATAAGCAATTTAGAGGACTTATTACAACAGTAGGTATTACTAATTGGCTTGCCTCAACAATGGGCGATCATCATAGTCAAGTGCCAAATAGGATTCCCACATTGCATGATATTTTAACACATGAGAAAAATAGGGTAAATTACAAATTCGTCAGTAAATGTATAACGATTTATGAGGCGGAGGAGATTTTTAAACAAGGGGTCGAAAGAGGGAAGCGCTTTGAGGCATTATTAATAACCGAGCATGGCAAACCGCATCAAAAGTTAATTGGTATTATTACGCCCTTAGATATTGTAAAGGTAGACTAACAAAAGTCGAGACAACAAGCAATTATGAGCTTGAGTGTCTCGCCTTATCTTTTAAGCTGATATATAAAGAACCATTTGTTTGAATTTGTGCAAAATAGACATCCTCAACAGTCTGCACATTTTGTTTTTTCAGTTTTTTCATTACCCAGTCTTCTGTTAATTCAAGCTCCACAAGATTTTCTTTAATAAGCTGTCCATCAGAAATAACCTCAGTGGGTAAATAAGTAGGTGGTGATACGTCTGCTTTCACATCCTGCTTTGTCGCAACCTGTTCAGAAGTTTTTTGTAGCACGCTTAGTTTACCATTTGTTTCAAGTAATGCATACTGCACATCCTGAACAGAGAAAATAGCCTGCTCACGAAGCATCATCGTTAGCTCATCTAAATGCAAACGATTTTTCTTTAAGGCAGATTCTAAAATAAGACCATTTTGTACAACAATTGTAGGCTTATCGTCAACGAGGACACGGGCTTTTTTAGATTTAATAGTAATCAAGGTCATTAAATACGTTAAAGCACTCCACCAGATAAGAGAAATCATGCCATCTAAAAATGGTGTTTCCTCCTGTGAGGCAATTTCAGAAGCAATCGATCCAAATGTAATACCTGTAATATAATGGAAAAATGTTAGCTGGCCCAATTGCTTTTTCCCTAGAATACGGGCTAAAATTAGTAACGCAAAGAAGGAAAGGGTTGTTCTTAAAATCATCTCCCAGAAATGGGCATGAATAAAGCTCTCCATATCTATATCAGCTCCTTTTACAGCTTGTCATTTTATAGCTTGTGCAAAAAGGTCAATAGTATGCGACAATTATGTATAAACATCATGTGAAAAAAGAGGTGACAGCATGAATAAACCATTAAATATAACAAATCCAGTCTATCCTATTATGATTGCAATAGGTGTTGCGCACCTTATTAATGATACAATGCAGGCTGTTATTCCAGCGATGTTCCCAATATTTAAAAGTGAATTAGGGCTAACCTTTACACAAATAGGGCTTATCTCATTTGTTTTAAATATATTTGCCTCCGCATTACAGCCTGTTGTAGGCTTTGTCAGTGATAAAAAACCAATGCCATATGCGTTGCCGATAGGAATGATTAGTTCCTTTATTGGTATAGCAGTTATAGCGTTTACAACACAATATTGGGTTATTCTTATTGCTGTATTATTTTTAGGCTTTGGTTCAGCAGTATTCCATCCAGAGGGATCAAGAGTATCATTTATGGCGGCAGGCTCTAAAAGAGGGCTAGCTCAATCAATTTATCAGGTTGGAGGAAACTCAGGACAGGCACTTGCACCATTAATTAGCGCCTATATTTTTGATATTTTTGGTCAGCGTGGCGCAGCAATTGTCTTAGTGGCTTCAACGTTTGGCATTATTTTATTGAGTAAAATTGCGAGATGGTACAAGAAGCAATTAGAGCAAGAGCGCATCGCGAAGAAAAAGCGAGTATTAGTGTCCACATTGCCGCCTTTAACAAAAAAACAAGTCGGTATCGCATTAGCATTATTATTTACAATTATTTTTGCACGATCATTTTATACAACCAATATTACAAGCTTTTATGTTTTTTATTTAATGGGGCATTATGACGTAAGCCTTCGATTAGGACAAATACTAATTTTCACCTTTATGGCTTTTGGTGTAGTGGGGACATTTTTCGGTGGCTCCTTATCAGACCGTATTGGTAGAAAAAACGTTATTATTTTATCAGTAGTGGTACCTATGCCATTTTGTTTAGCCTTGCCATATGTGCCTTTATGGACAGCAGTGCTATTTTTAGTCATTATCGGCACCTTGATTATGATTAGCTTCTCTGTAACGGTTGTCTACGCACAGGAGCTAGTGCCTACAAAAATTGGCACAATGGCTGGCTTAACAACTGGCTTTGCCTTTGGTATGGGGGCAATAGGGGCGATGGTAATCGGTATTTTAATGGATCATAAAGGCATTGATTTTACAATGATGGTCGTTTCTTTATTGCCTTTATTATTGCTAATAGCTTTCTTCTTACCAAAAGACAAACCAGCTTCAACTACAGCCTAGCAAAAAGGGACTGTCGAAAAGGATTTTTCTTTTCCAACAGTCCTCACTTTTATTTTAAATATTTCTTAAAAACATGGCGTACCTATACCTCCACACTCGGCGTAAAGGGTGTCTCCATATTATTGTCTTAATGGTGATAAAAATTCTCCAGGAAGCTTCTCTTGATCGACTACATAGCCTTCAGAAATATGAACCTCATGCATTTTATCGTTGTAAGTAAACTTAAAAATTCCATTGTCAAAATCCGTACCAATTTCTTTGAAAAATATACCTTCAATGGATACATATTTCGGGCATGTAAATGCTACTTTAAAATTTTCATGCTCTTTAATTAAGTAAGCACGCACACCTTTTTCATATGTTTCATTTGCATCATCATCCGTGGGACGTTGAACAGCAACAATATGAAAATCCACAAAAGGCACCTCTTTTAACAGCACATTTAAGAAGGAGCCTTTCGTAATTTCCTCCCAGCGGCTTTGTGCACTTTGCCCTACAATAATTTGGGATATGCCATAATTTTTTGCGACCTCTGCAATCACCTTTTGTATAGGGCGTTTTTCATTATCTTGTAAAATGAATTTTTCAACCTCAAGTTCCTCTGCTAACTCTTTCCATTCTTCAATGTAATTAGATTTCTCTGCGTCAAATGCATCAAGGGGCTGCGAATCGACTGAAAGAATATAAAGTGGACAATCTAGCATTGTGGCCATTTTGTGACCACGACGTATTAAGCGTTCGCCATTTCGTCCATAGTAAACACAAACTAATATACTTTCATCCAAACGCCCTTTTACATGCTTCATAAAAAATCTACACCTCTTATCTGTTGGTATTTTACTCACTGTTGATTTTGAAAAAATTATCCTAAAACAGCTAAAATCAATGCTGTTACAGTGCATTCTATTCACTAATATTGTATACTTAAAAATGTATAAAAGTTAATGAAAATATATTGGAAAACCCTTGAAAAATTAAGCTTAAATCAATAATTATAAGTTATTTAATTTATGCATTGTATGCATTTAGGTAAATATGTTGCCATATGAAACACTATTATGCAGGCTGTTAATTAGATAGTCAAGTGTATTTATAATGCTGATATGACTGATTTTTATTTGTATAAATTATTTGATTTTTCACAAGTTATTTAGGCTTATACAGGGTTAGAGGTGATGAGCTTGTAACCTCTTTGCATTTTGTGTTTTCATCTATCACCATGCTATCTTTTAAGAAGGTAATAATCGACACTTTCTTACCCCATGCAGTTTGCAAAAAATTCAAAATCACCATCTGATATGTTCCTTAGCTTGAACAAATTTCTCTAGTGTTAACACTAAATATTCCAATCACCACAAATTTTTAGATGATTTTGATAGTAGGAGGTTTTTATTTGCTTACAATACTTATCGCAATACTTCTGCCATTTGTTGGTGCTGCGCTTATCCCATTGCTTTATAAGCGACTAAGGCGTGTCACACATCTTGGCTGGTTTGTTTTATCAGTTCCATTACTTTTATTTCTTTTACTTATACGCTACATTCCACAAGTTGCCAAGGGTAAAACGTTTATCCATACATATGAGTGGATTCCCTCTTTTAATATAAATTTCACAACTTACCTTGATGGGCTCAGTATGATTTTTGGCTTGCTGATTACAGGTGTAGGTAGTTTAGTCATTTTATATTCTATTTTTTATTTATCAACGAAAGAATCTCTTCATCATTTTTACTGCTATCTATTACTATTCATGGGTGCCATGCTTGGTGTTGTCTTTTCAGATAACTTAATGGTATTATACACATTTTGGGAATTAACAAGTGTGTCATCGTTCCTATTAATTGCCTATTGGCATCATCGAAAAGCATCGCGTGCAGGTGCTAAAAAAGCAATGACCATTACAGTCTTTGGTGGACTATCCATGCTTGCTGGTTTCCTGATGCTTTATGTAGCATCCAATACATTTAGCATTCGTGACATTGTAGCAAATGTAGAGATCATACGCGACCATGCTTTGTTTACACCAGCACTAATTTTAATCTTATTAGGGGCTTTTACTAAATCCGCTCAATTCCCTTTCCATATTTGGTTGCCTGATGCGATGGAGGCACCAACTCCTGTTAGTGCCTATTTACACTCAGCAACAATGGTGAAGGCAGGTATTTATTTAGTTGCCCGTTTCTCTCCTGTTTTTGGCGGAGAGGCGATCTGGTTCTGGCTAGTTAGCACTATTGGGCTTGTAACACTATTCTGGGGTTCCTTTAATGCTGTACGCCAAACAGATTTAAAAGCTTTATTAGCCTATTCAACAGTGAGTCAGCTAGGTTTAATTATGAGTCTATTTGGTCTTGGCTCTGTTGGACATTATTATGGCTATGTAGAAAGTTCTATTATTTACACACAGGCAAGCTTTGCAGCATTGTTTCATCTTGTGAATCACTCCACTTTTAAAGGTGCATTATTTATGATGGTCGGTATTGTCGATCATGAGGTAGGTACACGTGATATTCGTCGTTTAGGTGGCTTAATGGCCTTTATGCCTGTTACATTTACAATTGCTGTTATCGGCAGTTTGTCAATGGCAGGATTACCGCCATTTAATGGTTTCTTAAGTAAGGAGATGTTTTTTGCAGCAGTATTAGCTATTCGAGATGTGGAAGCATTCTCCATAGCTGATATGGGGCTTTTATTTCCAGTCATCGCATGGATAGCAAGTGTCTTTACGTTTGTTTACAGCATGATTTTAATTAGTCGTACATTTTTGGGGAAACTACAGCCTGAGAAATTGGATAAAAAACTACACGAGGCTCCATTTGGCATGCTGATTTCGCCACTTATTTTATGTTTGTTTGTAGTAGGGATCTTTTTCTTCCCAAATGTGTTAGGTCATTATATTTTAGAGCCTGCTATGGCAAGTATTTATCCTACTTTCCCAACAGCAGGTGAATTATCACCACATATTCACGCTTGGCATGGTATCTTAAGTCCAGAATTATGGATGACAATTGGTGTGATTCTTCTTGGGACAATTCTCTTTAAAACATTAAAGAGCTGGAAGCCGCTCTATCGGATATTTTCACAAAAATATACGTTTAATGCCTATTACAATCGGCTGCTTGAAATGAGTGAAAGCGGCTCAGCAACATTCACTCGTAAATATATGACAGGTAATTTAACACATTATTTCGTATATATATATATATTCTTTATTGCCCTAATTGCAGGCTATTTTATTTGGTCAGATGCTATGGTATTTAACTTTGACAAGGATGCTGTTGTGGAATACTACGAATTAATTCTTGTCTTTGTGATGATTTTTGCAGCTATCTGGATGATTTTTGCCAAGGGACGCGTAACAGCTATGTTATTAAATGGTGTATTAGGTTACTCCATTGCCTTTTTCTTTGTGATTTTCCGTGCACCCGATTTAGCATTGACACAGTTAGTTGTTGAATCTGTGACAACCGCTTTATTCCTGTTATGTTTTAAATACTTGCCAGATTTAATGCCTGAGGCTCCTCCTAAAAAAGTGCAATGGTCAAAAGCTATTATTTCCATTTTTGTAGGGGCAACGGTGACAATTGTAGGTTTAGCAGTAGTACATTATGATCGTTTTGAGTCAGTAGCTCTCTATTTTAATGATTCTTATGAATTGGCTGGTGGTTCAAATATTGTAAATACAATACTTGGAGATTTCCGTGCGTTTGATACGATGCTAGAGGTTGTTGTTCTTCTGATTGCTGGCTTAGGGGTTTATACACTAATAAAGCTTAAGCCACGAAAGGAGGAAGCGGATCATGAAAATTAATGATGTGATATTAAGAACGGTTACCAAGGCAGTTGTGTTTATTATTTTAACGCTTGGTGTGTATTTGTTCTTTGCGGGACATCATGCTCCAGGCGGCGGCTTTATAGGTGGGCTTGTACTAGCTTCCGGTATTGTGTTGCTCTATCTTGCCTATGATATTGAAACAGTGCATAAAGGGATGCCATTCGATTTTAAAAAGGTGGCCGCTTTGGGTGTTCTGCTTGCTACAGGAACTGCGGTAGGCTCCTTATTTTTCGATGTGCCCTTTTTAACACAAACATATACGTATATAAATGTACCTATATTTGGGGAAATGGGATTTTCAACTGTAACCATTTTTGAAGCGGGAGTAGCTTTAACGGTTGTAGGTGTTGTGGTGACAATTATTTTAAGTATAAGTGAGGATGAGTAGCCAATGGAGTCTTTAATACTGGTTTTAGTAGGTATATTAGTAGCTGTTGCGACGTACTTAATCCTCTCGAAGCAGTTATTGCGTGTTATTTTAGGAACGGCTGTATTATCACATGCTGCCCATTTGCTTATATTAACAATGGGCGGCCTTAAAAAAGGGGACGTACCATTATTAGGCGAATCAGAGGGACCTTATACCGATGCATTACCACAAGCCTTAATTTTAACAGCCATTGTGATTAGCTTTGCAGTCACAGCATTTGTTCTCGTGTTAGGCTATAGAGCGTACAAAACAAATGGTTCAGGGAATTTTGATGAATTGAGAGGTACGCCAGATGAGTAATATGATCGTTTTACCATTAATCGTGCCAGTTATTACAGCGATTTTACTGGTGTTTTTAAAAGAGCATGTCTTTTTACAGCGCATTATTAGCTTATTAACACTGAGCTTTATCGTTGTGATTAGCATTGTTTTATTGCTAGAGATACAAGCACAAGGTGTAATGCGCATTGATTTTAGCGGTTGGGCACCACCGTTTGGCATTTCTTTTGTTGCAGATTCATTCGCAACCTTACTAGTGCTAGTTGCCAATCTTGTTGCAGTGATCTGCTTGCTCTATGCGATTTTTACGATGGAGCTTTCCTATGAAAAGATGTATTTTTATCCATTTACCTTACTGATGGTAGCTGGTGTGAATGGTTCATTTTTAACAGGTGATATTTTTAACCTATTTGTTTGCTTTGAAGTCATGCTGCTTGCCTCCTATGGACTTATTAGCTTAGGTGGTGAAAAAATTCAACTGCGTGAAGCATTGAAATATGTATTAATTAATATTGTAGCATCATGGATTTTCTTAGTGGCGCTAGCATTCTTATATGGAACGATTGGAACCTTGAATATGGCACATATTTCACTTCGTGTTATGGAGGCAGGAGCAAATCCACTGATTACAACGGTGGCACTCATTTTCTTAATTGTCTTTAGCTTAAAGGCTGGACTCTTACTCTTCTTTTGGCTGCCAGGCTCCTACAGTGTACCTCCAACAGCTGTCGCGGCATTATTTGCAGCGTTATTAACAAAAGTAGGGATTTATGCACTTGTACGCTCCTTCACCTTGCTTTTCCCAAATAATACAGAAGTGACACACACCGTACTTGGGATTATGGCAGGGCTAACAATTGTGGCAGGCTGCATTGGTGCTTTGTCCGGACGTGATGTAAGAACGATTGCCTCTTATAATGTGCTGATTGGGGTTGGATTTATCGTAGCTGGTCTCGCAATTGGTACAGAATCAGCCTTGCAGGGAGTTATCTATTATTTAATGCATGATATGGTTGCAAAAGCTATGCTGTTTTTAGCAGTCGGCATGATGATCTATTTAACTGGGGAAACAGTGATTGATAAAATGAGCGGGCTTATTCGAAATTATCCTTTCTTTGGCTGGTTATTTTTTATTGCCATGTGTTCATTAGCGGGTATACCACCATTAAGCGGCTTTTTAGGGAAGGTATTAATTGGACAGGGTGCAATAGAGGGTGGCAATTTTGTGCTACTAGGTCTAGGATTTTTATCTAGTTTAGTTGTTTTATATTCACTGTTACGAATTTTCCTTTCCTCCTTTTTTGGCGAAACCATTATTAGCTTAGAGGATGAAAAGCCTTTGCCAAAGCGTGTGATGCTCCCATTAACATTATTGGCTGTTTGTACAATTGGCTTAGGGGTTGGCGCTGAAAAATTAGCACCTTTTGTAACAGATGCAGCAGAAACACTTTATACGCCTTCAATGTATATTGACCCAGTATTGGATGGAGAATTATGGCAGGGTGAGGTGAATAAATAATGGCGATGCAGTTTATATTAAATTTATTTATCGCGACACTTTGGTTGCTTTTGCAGGATGAAGTAACACCACAGTTTTCAACGTTTTTAATGGGCTTTATCGTAGGAATAGGAATTTTATATGCAATGCATCGCTTTTATGGCACTCAATTTTACTTGCGAAGAGTTTTCTCTATTCTAAAATTATTATGGCTTTTCAACTGGGAGCTATTTTTATCAAGCTATAGTGTACTAAAACAAATCATGACACCAAAGCTAAATATTACGCCTGGTATTTTTACTTATAAGACCGTGTTAAAAGGTGATTGGGAGATTACAGCACTAGCGGTGTTACTCACATTAACCCCTGGATCTGTCGTGATGGAAGTATCTGAAGAGGGCGACGTATTTTATATTCATGCAATGGATATTGAGGAATCGAAGGACGCTGTTATTCGCTCAATTGGGAAATTTGAACAAGCAATTATGGAGGTGACACGTTAATGATTGACAACATCTTATTACTAGCTCTTGCTTTTTTTAGTATTTCCATCGCATTGTCACTGTATCGTGTCATTCGCGGGCCGTCCATGCCAGACCGTGCTATAGCACTCGATACAATTGGTGTCAATCTGCTTTCAGCCATTGCCATTGTTTCGATTATTTTAAAAACAAAGGCTTATTTAGAGGCCATTCTGATTTTAGGAATATTAGCGTTTATTGGAACAATTGCCTTTAGCAAATATATTGAAAGAGGTGTGATTGTTGAACGTAAATCAAATGATTGAATGGGGGGCAGTCATATTAATTTTAATTGGCTCAATTGTCAGCATGATTAGTGCATTTGGTATGATTCGCCTGCCAGATGTTTATACACGCTCACATGCTGCTACCAAAAGCTCCACATTATCCGTATTAACATGTCTATTAGGTACATTTATTTACTTTTGGGTGCATGATGGCTATGTCAGTGTACGATTAATTTTAGGGATTCTTTTCGTCTTTGCCACAGCACCTGTTGCAGGACATCTAGTATGTCGTGCTGCTTATCGCTCTCACGTTCCTTTAGCAAAAGGCTCTGGAGAGGACGAGTTAAAGTCAAAGCTGTTTCCAGAAGAAAAAAATATAGGCTAGAAAGAAGAGTACTGCGTATTATTGTTGAGACAGTAAGAAAACATCTTACTTTTACAGCCAGTTGACAGTATTGAACTGGTGATGGGTTATTTCATCTTTATAGGACATGCTCACGGTAATTCCTTTTTCTTTGACCATTTCCTGATATGCATTAAATGTGTAAACAGATTGGGCATTCTATGAAATTCAAGTGGAGGCCTCAAAATAACAAACATAAAAGGAAGTTGTTCATAAAACGAACAGCTTCCTTTTTACTATCTATCCATGCTGAAAAACTAACTGATAGCCAGCGCCTCTTGCCATCACAATCTTAGCTGGTTGTTCTGGAATCGCATCTAGCTTTTTTCTTAAATTGCTAATATGCACTCGTAATGCCTGTGTTTGCCCAATGCTATCTTCATCCCAAATACGTCGGTATAGCTCAGCCGCTGGAAAGGCCTGATAGTTATGCTGTGCTAAAAAGAATAAAATTTGAAATTCCTTTGTGGATAAAGTAAGTACAGAATCACCAATTGAAACTTTTCCAGAATGTATATGGAATAGTAATGTATGAATAACTTTAGTTGACTCATGTTCAATCGACATGATTGAATTCATAGGGTATCGTCGTTCATATAGCCGCTCAATCGTTTTTAATAATCGATTATAATCAAGTGGTTTTAGAATATAGTCTGTAGCCTGTACATCAAATGCCTCTAAAGCATAATGCTCATATGCTGTCACAAAGACGATATCTATTTGATGTGAGGCATCCTCTATTTTAGAAGCAAGTTCAAGTCCAGTCATTTCAGCCATTTCGATATCTAAAAATAAAATATCAGGCTTTAATGTATCAATATGAGCTAAGACATCCTTTGGGTTTAGAAAGGTTTCGATCACCTCAATAGAGCCACTTGTCTGTAACATGGATTCTAATAAACGGATTGATAAAATTTCATCGTCTACAATGATTGCTTTTAACAAGATGTTCACACCCCTTCTATTGAAATAATTGGAAAGCGTATTTCGACAGTTGTTCCTTTATTGGCCATGCTTTCAAAATGAATTGTTGCATTTTCAAATTTTTTTAATCGTTTTGAAATATTGAGAAGGCCGATCCCTTGACTAGCAGTTACTTCACCATTTTGAATTTGCTGCAAAAGTGCTGGAGACATGCCGATTCCATTGTCTGTGAGTTTAAAGATTACCATTTGCTGCTCCTGTGTGATCGATAATTGTAGCCTGCCACCCTCTTTTTTTATCTTCAGCCCATGAAGAAGGGCATTTTCCACTAATGGCTGAAGCAGAAGTGGTGGAATAAGACAGTGAATAGGCTTATCCATACAAATTTCCCAATCTAATTGTTCAGGATATCGTGTGCAATGAATATTGATATATGCCTCAATAAGGCTAAGCTCTTTTGCTAAAGGAACAAGGCTATTGGCATTTTCAAAGGCAAAGCTATTGCGTAAAAAGGTAGCAAAGTTTGTAATCATTGTTCGCGCCTGCTCCAAATCTATATAGCTAAGCGATAAAATAGAATTTAATACATTATAAACAAAATGCGGTTTAATTTGAGCTTGTAAAAAGGCTGTTTCCATAGCAATTGCTGTTTCGGCTGAATCCTTTAATAAAATAAGATTGCGTACACGTGTCTTTAGCTCTGCTATATCGAGCGGCTTATGTAAAAAATCATTCGCCCCCGATTGAAAGGCTGCAATCATATCTTCTGGACGCACGGCTGCTGTTAACATTAAAATAGGTAACTCTGTAGATGTATAATTTTTTCTAATCTGTTGGCAAACCTCATAGCCAGAAATAGTAGGCATCATAATATCTAAAATTAATAAATCAATATCAGGATGTTGGGTGAGCTGGTCAAAAACATGCTCCCCATTATCAATTGCAATAATAGAATAGTGTTCCTGTGTGAGAATATCAATTAATACTTTTAAATTAACAGCGTCATCATCCACGATAAGAATTTTTTTCTTCCCTATTTTCTCAACAATATGTGGGAATGTTAGGAAAGGCTGTTGATAATTTTGTGTGGGCATTGTTAGGGATTCCTCATGGATCGGCTGAGCTTTTAGTAGTTTGATAGAAAATGTTGTCCCTTGTCCGACAATAGAAGTTACACTAATTTTACCACCTTGTCTTTCCACAAGTTCCTTTGTAATGTGTAATCCTAAACCGGTACCACCAGTGGAATGCTTGACTTGGTGAAAGGGGTTGAAAATTGTTGTTAAATTTTCGGGTGCAATGCCACAGCCAGTATCTTGGATATCGATCACTAAAAATGCCTGTTCCTCATAGCAAGTGATATCAACTTGTCCTTTATTTGTATACTTCACTGCATTATGAATTAAGTTATAGAGAATTTGTCGAAGTCGATTTTCATCTGCTTGGACAAAGCTCCCCCGTTTAATATTATTGTAGATTTTTACATTTTTACTGATCGTATAGGACAGCACCTCCACAGTCATATGTGTAACCGCAAATAAATCCACAGGTGTTATCCGCAGTGTTAATTCATTTTCCTTTAACTTTGAAAAATCAAGTATATCGTTGATCAAGTAGGAGAGGCGTTCAGCGATATTAAAAATAAGTGTTACTTTTTCCTTCTGTTCCACAGCTAAGGCAGGCTTGCTATTGTCATTTAGCATAGACTGGGAAATCCCAATAATGCCATGCAAGGGTGTTTGAAATTCATGTGATGTTTTAGCAAGAAACTCATCCTTTAATTGATCCACACGCATAAGTGCCTCTGTAAGCTTGCCTTTCTCTAAATAGGAATCGGTAAAACGGTGAGAAATATATAAGGAAAGCATTGTTAAGCAAATAAACGGCAGCAAGGGTGGCAGGGCATTTAATTCAATATTAATATGTGTATTTAATGTAGCAACGATAAAATAAAGCAGAATCGCTAATGAGCTTAATGTTAAATACATTACACCAGGGGCACGTCGGTAGATGGCGATAATTTGGACATAAAAAATATAAACGATATTGATAAATATGTATAAGGAATTAACATCTTGTAATTTGGAATTGATGGATGCTGGCAATATCATAATGAGCATCATTAAAATCCCAATAACAGATAATACCTTTACCACCCAATAATTCATATATTGTGGCAAAGCGCGATAAAAATAGAGCAATATCGAAAAGCCAACAAGGATACTTGAGATCATTTGTATACTTTGAAATGGTGCATAGCTCATATCGGCAAAGGCTAGTAACAGCTTTTCGCCATGTGTAAGGGTATAGAGCGCACTAGCAAAGCAAAATAACGCAAAGTAAAGCTGCTCGATGCCTAATTTTGAATAAAGATAAGAGCCAAAAAAGTAGATAAACATTGTTAAAAAAGCTGCTAGTGTAATTAAATCGTAGAATAGTGCTCCTTCACGAAGCTTTGTAATACTAGATTGATCACCCAAGAAAATGGAGCTAATAATCCCTCCTCCTGGTGCATAATCAAAGTTTGCTACATGCACAATTAATTCCAATTCATGTTGATCAGGTGAAAAATAAGCAGTGTATGGTGTATTGTGCGGCGTATAGCGGTCATCCTCAGCTGGCTCTCCGCTTTGTCCAATGCGCTGCCCATTCATATAGATTGCATTGGACATACGAATGATGTTCGTTTTAATCCCTAAAATATCCTCATGATCGTTTATTAAAATCTTTAGCCGATAAGTCCCGCTTGCGAATGAGGGAAGTGTTTGCCCATCAATGGTATATTTTGTCCATAGTGAAGGAACATCTACAAGATAGCTTTGATAAGTATCGAAGGCCGCACCATCAACCAAATGGTTTGGAATAAATGCCCATTCTCCATCTAATTTAACAGGGGCATTATCATGAAATGTATAATGACGTAAATCTATAACACCTTTCGTTGCTTGGGGTTCATGCGAGTTAGGTTGAGTTAAGTAAAAGGTAACGCTCGCTAACAGCAGTGACCCGATAATAATCGCGAATAATAGTGATAATTTTTTCATTTTTAAAAGCCCCCTTAACCTGCCACTCCCTCACTCACTCAACATGGTTTTAGTTGGATTATACAAGATAGCCTATCTTATTAAAATAGAAGCAGGCTGAACGTTAAGAAATCTTAACGCTAAAAATGCTCATAATTCTTTTATACTTGATAAAACAATACACAGAAAAAGGAGAATAGTAGATGATAAAAAAATGGAGTAGTATCTTTATTATTGCGGTATTTATTTGGTCACAGCTAGGGTTGCTATCCCCAAAGGCTGATAGCGGTTTTCTAACGGAAACAAATCCAGATGGTTTAACTATTACTGGGTATGCGGGATTAATCCCAGACGGGGACTTAGTTATTCCACGCACTTTATGGGATGGGGGTGTTGAAAAAAACGTAACAGCAATAAAAGAGTCCGCTTTTTCAAATAGGCAATTAACATCCTTAACATTTGAGCCAGCGTCTGAGTTAGTAGAGATAGGGGAAGGAGCTTTTGCTGGCAATGCATTAGGGAGTGTCCAAATCCCTTCTTCCGTTCAAAAGATAGGGAATGTTGCCTTTTCAGTTAGTCAACTAACCTCTTTAACATTTGAACCAGGATCTGAGTTAGTAGAAATAGGAATTGGAGCTTTCACTGGCAATACATTAGGGAATGTCCAAATCCCCTCTTCCGTTCAAAAGATAGGCGACAATGCCTTTATGTTCAGTCAACTAACCTCTTTAACGTTTGAGTCACCTTCTAATTTGGAGGAAATAGGGGTAAGTGCCTTTCTACTAAATGAACTAACAAGCGTTACTATCCCTTCTTCTGTCCAAAAGATAGGTAATAATGCCTTTCAGCAAAATAAACTAACATCAGTAAGTTTTGAACCGACATCTAACTTAACTGAGATAGGGGATAATGCTTTTTCGTCTACAGTTCTGGATGGAACGTGGAATAATATAGTAACAATTACAATTCCATCAAGTGTCACAAAAATAGGTGAATCAGCCTTTTTTGGGAATAAACTAACAACAGTTACATTTGAAGAGGAAAGTCATCTTGAGAAGATAGGAAATAGTGCATTTGTAGGAAATGAGCTAGAGAGTATTACATTCCCATCTAGTATAAACATGATTGGTCATTCAGCATTTGTACTTAATAAATTAAAAACAATTGAATTTAAACAACCACTAAATCCGCCAGTAACAGTCGATGTTAGTGCATTTAATTTCCAAGATAATAACATGAGTACTCAGTGGTTTATAAATGGTAATATCCAAACTCCTTGGGATCAACAAACTGTAACAACTGCATTAAAAGTTTATTCTACACCGCAAACAACACATGAAGTAACCTTTGAAACAAATGGCGGAAGTACAGTGAACACGGAAGTTGTAGCAGCTGGAGAGCTTGTCACGAAGCCAGAGGACCCAACACAAGATGGTTATATATTTGATGGCTGGTATCGTGAGGATTTACAAACGTTATGGAACTTTGCAACGGATCCAGTAACTGAACCAATAACGCTACATGCAAAATGGGCAGCAGCAAGCCCATTTACTACATCTGACAATAGCGATGGTACAGTAAAAATTACAGGCTACAATGGCACTGTGCCAGCAGAATTAGTCATTCCTGCTGAAATTAATGGTAAGCCTGTTACTGTAATTGGGAGTTCCGCTTTTATGTTCCAAACTTTAACGGACGTTGTGATTCCAGAAGGTGTTAAGAGAATTGAGACATCCGCTTTTTCGGGGAATTTGTTAACAAGTGTAGTGATTCCTTCTACGGTGGGGGAGATTGCGAGCACGGCATTTAAAGGCAATAAGCTAGAGAAAGTGGAATTTAAAGGAGCTGTCAGCACAATAGATGGTTCAGCCTTCGTTTCACAAGATGTCACACCAGCATTTACAGATTGGTATACAGACCGCTCTATGCAACCATCTGTACTATGGGATAAGACTGTCCCACAGGCAATGACGATTTATTCAACAGGCATTTCAGGCTATATGGTGACATTTAATACAAACGGTGGTAGCATAGTTGCGCAGAAAGTTGTAACACCAAGTGAAAGCATTATAGCACCTACCGCACCAACAAGAGCAGGCTATACATTTGCAGGCTGGTACAAGGATAGCGCCCTGCAAACACCGTGGAATTTCCAAACGGATAAAGTAACAGAAAATATCACACTTTATGCAAAATGGAATGTAACGTCAACACCAGGTGTAACCTCACCGCCAGCTTCAGATGCAACATCATCAACGCCATCTACAACTAATCAAATTAAGGTAGATGTAGTGGATGCTAACAATCCAAATGCAGTGCTTGTACAAACGGTCATTACACGTGAAAGTACTGGTGGTGTCGTAAAGGATACAGTGAACTTTACGTCTGCCAATGCAAGAGAGTCAATTGAAAAATTAGTGAATCAAGAAAAGAAACAATCGCGTATGGTTATTCCAGATGCACAACAACAAGTTAGCGAAACAACAATTGGTATTGCAAAGGTAGCAGCACAATTACTAGCAGAAGGGCAAGCAGGCTTAGGCATTGATATGGAAACAGTGAAATTTGATATTCCTTCATCATCTTTAACAAATATCGATAATGATATTTATTTCCGAGTGGTGCCAGTGAAAGCACAAGCAACAAAGCAACAACTAGAAGAACGGGCAAAAGCAGAATCAAGCGTCCAACAGTTCACAAATAATGCAACGATTACATTGCTTGGACAACCAATGACCATTGAAACGAATATGCAAAATCGTCCTGTAACATTAACCTTGCCATTACCAAAAGATGTGACACAGGAGCAATTAGACAATCTAGCGGTATATATTGAACATAGTGACGGCACGAAGGAAGTAGTGCGTGGTCAGATTGTTGATTTTAAAGAAGGAACAAAAGGGATCCAATTTGACGTAACGAAATTCTCCACATTCTCCATTTTATATGCCCCTGCGAAAGAGGAGCAGCCAGAAGAGGAAGTACAGGTGGAGGAAGAAGTTATACTAGAAGAACCCGTATCTGTTCCATATATTCAGGGCTACCCAGACGGTACATTCCGTCCGAATACATCTGTCACACGTGCACAAATGGCAAGTATGCTGGCTCGTTACTTAACAGATAACGCTATTCCAGAAGCGACAGCGACATTTATAGACACAACAAAGCATGGGGCAAAGGATGCCATTGAATTTGTCAAAGAAACAGGCTTATTGAAGGGCACAACAGCTACAACATTCAATCCAAACGGCACAATTACACGTGCACAAATGGCTACCGTTGTGGCACGCTGGCTAGCAGAAAATGGAGAAGTAAATGCATCTCAGGCAAAAGCATTTAAGGATGTAAAAGCTAACCATTGGGCAGCCAAAGCGATTGCAGTAGTAAGTGCACAAGGCATTATGACAGGCACAAGTGCAGAGACATTCCATCCAGATGGACATTTAACAAGAGCGCAGGCAGTGAAAGTATTGAATCAATTGTTTGAGCGTGAAGTGCAAGCAAGTGAACAAGCACCATTATTCACAGATGTACCAAGCAATCATTGGGCATTTGATGAAATTCAAGCGGCAGCACAATAGTAAGTATACAAAAAGTTCACCAACTTCCAATAATAGTTGGTGGACTTTTTGCTTTGTCCTATATAGATGTTAAGAAATCTTAACGCCAAGAGTATTCATAATTCTTTTATACTAAATAAAACAACACACAGAAAGAGACGTACAGGAATAGATGACAATTGAACGTAGTTTTTAGAAATTAGTAGAAGCGACTATTTAATATAGAATGGAGGTTAATTAGATGAAAAAAATAGGCTTGATTGTATTAATGGTGATGCTTATATTATCTCAATTACCTGCCTCACCAGTAAAAGCAGATAGCAGCTTATTTGTATTCGATAATGGGACGATTACAGGCTATAATGGGATTCCACCAGCTAATCTGCTGATTCCTGATAGCATTGGCGGTATAGCGGTTACAGGAATCGCTGATGGTGCATTTGCTAATAAACAATTAACAAGCGTATTCATTCCTTTTGAAGTGGTGAGTATTGGGGCTGGAGCCTTTGCCAGCAATCGTTTACGAATGGTTGTATTCGATGAGGTAGTGGCTACAATTGGAGCTGGAGCATTTGATAACCAAGATATAAGTGGAGGTTTTAATGGCTGGTTTATAGACCCTGAACTGAATATGGCCTGGGATGGACAGACTACAGGTGATTATTTAACAATTTATTCAGCAAGACCCGCAACATATACGGTAACCTTTGACACAAATGGGGGTAGCCCTATTGCTTCAAGACCCTTTACTGAAAATGATTTTTTAACTATATGGGAAAGACCAGAGAAACCGGGCTTAGTATTTGATGGCTGGTATAAGGATCCAGAGTTAGAGAATAAGTTAGACTTCCTAGATACGATAACAGAGGATATGACGTTATATGCTAAGTGGATTAACCCATTTATTATCGTTAAAAATAATGATAATACACTGACCATAACAGATTATAAAGGCGATGCACCAGCAAATTTAGTAATTCCCGAAGAAATTGATGGATTGATTGTCAAAAGAATAGGCAACGAAGCATTTAAGAATAAAAATTTACAAAGTGTTACATTGCCAAGCACACTTGAATGGATTAGTGAGCAGGCTTTTCGTGGAAATCAACTAACAAATGTAGTAATTCCTGATGATGTAAGCTATATAGGGCAATTTGCTTTTTCGGACAATCATCTGCAAAGTGTTACATTGCCAAGCGAACTCGAATCAATTGCTGAATATGTTTTCAATGATAATCAACTAACGAATATGGTGATTCCTGATAATGTCACATATATTGGTTCAGCAGCATTTGCGGGCAATGCACTAACAAGTTTAACGATTTCTAACAGTGTGCAATTTATAGGAAGCTATGCCTTTCAGAACAATCAATTAACATCACTTATCATCCCCGATAATGTGAGAGAGATAGGTATGTTTGCTTTTGAAGATAATAATTTAACAAGTTTGCAGCTATCTTCAGGTTTGAGTAAACTTGATTTTTCCTCTTTTTCAAGAAATAACCTAACAGAAGTAACGATTCCAAATAGTGTCACATTTATTGACGAGTTCGCTTTTTACGATAATAAGTTAAGAAATGTGACATTACCAGATAGTGTCACATATATTGGTGCTTTAGCATTTGGGGATAATCAATTGACGAGCATCACTTTACCAAATAGTGTGGAAACTATTGGAGTTGGCGCGTTTAAGGGTAATAAACTAACCAATATTGCTATCCCTGAAAAAGTGACAATTATTGAGGATTCTGCATTTGAAAAAAATAATTTGATAAGTGTCACAATGCCAGAGGGGCTAACAGAAATTAAAGCTTTAGCTTTTGCCAGAAATGGTTTGACAAGCCTTGAGCTACCTTCTACTGTAATGCACATAGGGAACGAGGCATTCCTAAAAAATAAATTAACAAATTTAACGCTACCAAATAGTGTGATTTCTATGGGGGAGTGGGCGTTTAGTGACAATCGATTGACAAGTGTCCATATACCTGATGGCATTACAACAATAGAAGACTATACATTTTTTAATAATAAACTGACAGAAATCACACTACCAGAAAGCGTGACACAAATTGGAGAATTCGCCTTTGATGGCAGTAGTTTAACAAATTTAGTGATACCGAAAAATGTAACATCTATTAGCCAAGGAGCATTTTTGTCTAATAAACTGGTAAAGGTAGTATTCGAGGGAGCCGTTGATACAATAGGGGTCATGGCGTTTGGACAACAGAAATTAAGTAATCCAAAATTTAAAGGCTGGTTTACAGATTATTCGTTAACAGAGCACTGGAATGAAACTGTGCCACAGGCGATGGCGATATATGCTGTTGCACCAACTGCGTATACAGTGCTATTTGAAGAAAATGGTGGAAGCACGGTAGAACCAACAGCAGTAGTGCATGGAGAAGAAATAATAGCACCTACAGCACCAACGAGAGTAGGCTATGTATTTGCAGGCTGGTACAAAGATAGCACATTGCAAACACAATGGAATTTTGCTTTAGATAAAGTGACAGAAAATATAACACTTTATGCAAAATGGATTACTAGCTCACGACCATCAGTTCCAGATACAACGTCAACACCAAATCCACCAGCATCTTCTACATCAAACCAAATCACGGTCAATGTGGTAAACGCAAATCAACCAGATTCGGTGCTTGTACAAACAGTGATTTCACGTGATAGTAGTAGTGGTGTTATAAAGGATAAAGTAAACTTTACAACTGCTAATGCCAAGGAGTCGATTAAAAAATTAGCACATCAAGCAAATAAAAAATCACGTATTATTATTCCAGATGAGCAGCAGCAAGTTAGCGAAACAACAATTGGTATCGCAAAGGAAGCAGCTCAGCTATTGTCAGAGGGTCAAACAGGTCTAGGCATTGATATGGAAACGGTAAAGCTAGATATACCTTCAGCCTCCTTAGCGAATTTTGATGCAGATTTTTATTTCCGTGTTGTTCCTATAAAGTCGCTGGAAATGCAACAGCAACTAGAGGAGCATGCAAAAGCGGAGCAAGCGATACAGCAGCTAGCTGGTAGTGCAACCGTAACATTACTTGGGCAACCAATGACGATTGAAACAAATATGCAAAATCGCCCCGTGACATTAACATTGCCATTACCAAAAACTATCACACAGGAGCAGTTGGATCATTTAGCGGTGTATATTGAGCATAGTGATGGAACGAGGGAAGTAGTACGTGGAAATATCGTAGATTTCAAAGAAGGAACAAAGGGCCTTCAATTTGAAGTAACCAAATTCTCAACATTTTCGATTTTATACTTGCCAGTGAAAAAGGAGCAGCCGAAAGAGGAAGCTGAAATTGAGGAAGAGGTTGTGGCGGAGCAATCAGTTTCTGCGCCATATATCCAAGGTTACCCAGACGGCACATTCCGCCCGAGCGCCTCTGTCACAAGAGCGCAAATGGCAAGTATGTTGGCACGAAATTTAAGTAATAATAATGTACCGAATACGAAGGTTGTATCATATTCAGATACCGCACAATCATGGGCAAAGAATGAGATTGAGTATATACACACGCAGGGAATGATGCGGGGCTATAGTGATCATCTTTTTGGACCGAATGATGGTATAACACGTGCTCAAATGGCAGTAATTGCGGTGCGTTGGATAGATAAACAATGTGAGGTATTGCCTAAAGAATATCCTTATTGCGAGATCAATAAGCATAAGATCACTTATCAGGATGTAGCACCTCAATATTGGGCTGCTAAAGAAATTGAACGCATTAGTCAGATGGGGATCATGACGGGAATGGGAGAGGCTCAGTTTGCTCCAGATAAGTCGTTAACACGTGCACAAGCTGTAAAGGTACTGAATCGTTTATTTAAACACCCAATAGCAGGTCAAAACGAAGAATTTTCACTATTTACAGATATTACAAATAAACATTGGGCATTTTATGAAATACAAGCAGCGGCGTTAAAAGAATAAACATACCAAATGGCATGTGAAAGATATAGTAACATATCTTTCATATGCTATTTTTTAGTTTAAAAAATTGATTTATTAGAAGATTCTGTGTATAATATTTTGTTGAAAATTTTAATATTTGTCTTGATTATTATTTTAAAAGAGTATATCTTAATTAGCAGATAGATTTTTTATTCTTAAATATGAATAAATATCCAACTAAATATTTCCGAAAATAATATGCTCATACACAATAAATAATAAATAAAAGGAGTGAATTGAATGATGAAAAATAAAATATTTATGATTATGCTTTTAGCCATTATAGGTCTACTGGCCGCATGTGGCACGAAAGATGATAGTGTAAGTAATTCAGGTTCAAGCACTGATGCTATAGAGGGCAAATCAGTATTAAAAGTTGGAACTTCAGCAGATTATGCACCATTTGAATATGTGGATGCAGCAAAAGGTGAAGAAATTATTGGCTTTGATATTGATTTAATTAAACTAGTTGGGGAAAAAATCGGTGTTGACATGCAGGTACAAGATATGGATTTCAACAGTCTCGTACCAGCTTTACAGGCAGGTAAAGTTGATGTCGTTATTTCTGGTATGACACCGAACACAGAGCGTGAAAAAGTGGTTGATTTCTCTGATAAATACAATGAAACAGAGCAAGTAATTATTGTGAAAAAGGATAGCGGTATAAAAAAAGAAGCTGATCTAGCTGGTAAAAAAATTGGTGTACAGACAGCGTCTATTCAAGAAAATTTAGGGAATGAAATTGCGAAAAAGGTTGATGTAACAGTAGAAGGACGTACACGAATCCCTGAGATTGTTCAAGATATGATGTCTAAACGTTTAGATGCAGGTATTTTAGAGGGTGGCGTTGCAAAAGGCTATTTAAAAACAAATGATCAATTAGTAGCCTTTCCTGTAGAAGAACAACCAGAAGATTTTAAAGCGATCGCTGTTCCAAAAGGAAGCGGTTTAAAAGATAAAATTAACAAAGCATTAAAAGAACTAGCTGAAGAAGGCAAAATTCAAGAGCTTGAAGAAAAATGGTTAGAAAAAGTTGAATAATTAAAGCATGCGATAGCTCTATTTTTGGGCTATCGCTTGTGCTTTTCATTTCTATTAAAAGAAAGGAGGGAGTGCTGTGAATTTAGATTTTACAGCTATCGTTCCCTCTATTCCTTATATTTTAAAAGGGATAGGTGTTACACTTCAAATTGCAATCGGTGCATCCATCATTGGTTTTATCGTAGGTATACTTTTAGCATTATGTAAAATTGGTAAAGTGAATTTTTTACGTTGGTTTGCTGATTTCTATACGTCGATTTTCCGCGGTACACCACTTGTATTACAATTACTGATTATTTATTATGCAGTACCACAATTACTAGATATTCAAATTGAACCCATTCCAACGGCTATTATTGCTTTTGGTTTAAACTCAGGTGCATATATTTCAGAGATTATCCGTGCTGGTATCAATGCAGTTGATAAAGGACAAATGGAAGCTGCACAGGCACTAGGTATTCCATATGCAAAAATGATGAAGGATATTATTATTCCGCAAGCAGTAAAAAATATTTTACCATCCTTAGTAAATGAATTTATTACATTAAATAAAGAAACGGCAGTTGTGACAGTAATCAGTGCATTAGATATTATGCGTCGTGCCTATATTGTAGGGGGTTCGACATACCGTTATCTTGAGCCATTACTTTTTGCAGGGATAATCTATTACATCATGACGCTTGTTTTAACGTTCCTTGGTAAACGAATCGAGAAAGGAATGAGAAAAAGTGATTAAAATTGAAGGTTTACACAAATCCTTTGGACAGAATGAAGTATTAAAGGGTATTTCAACTGAAGTTAAAGAAAAAGAAGTAATTGCTATTATTGGGCCTTCTGGATCAGGTAAGTCGACATTTCTTCGTTGCTTAAACTTATTGGAAACTCCGACAAGTGGAAAGGTAACGATTGCAGGGGATGTCCTAACAGATAAAGGGACAAATATAATGAAAATACGTGAAGAAGTAGGGATGGTATTTCAGCATTTTCATCTTTTCCCTCATAAAACGGTGCTTGAAAATTTAACATATGCGCCAATTAACGTGAAGGGGATGGATAAGGCTACTGTTATCAAGAAAGCAGAAGAGTTATTGAAGAAAGTAGGTCTATTTGAGAAGCGTCAAGAATATCCAAATCGCTTATCGGGGGGACAAAAGCAGCGTGTTGCCATTGCGCGAGCACTTGCTATGAATCCAAAAGTTATATTATTTGATGAGCCTACATCGGCACTTGACCCTGAAATGGTTAAAGAGGTATTGGCTGTAATGAAAAACCTCGCAGATTCTGGTATGACCATGTTGATTGTGACACATGAAATGGGCTTTGCTCGTGAGGTTGCTGATCGTATTCTTTTCCTTGATGGCGGCAAGCTTATTGAAGATGCTTCACCAGAGCAGTTTTTTACAGCGCCATCAACACAGCGTGCGAAGGATTTTTTAGAAAAGGTTTTATAAAAAAAAGGCATTTAGCTCTCCCGTCTAGGCGAGTGCTAAATGTCTTTTTTATTGAAAGGACATTTCGAATTGAGTCTGTAAGGTTTCTAAAGTAAATAGCTCCTCAATATGATAGGCTCCTGCTGGATGATTGTTGTTAAGGAGCTCTTTCGCAATAAATGCTGCTACTTTCGCTGTTACGAGAGATTCATCCCGGTCGAGAAAGTCTAATGTAAAGCTTGTTTCTTTGTGATGTTTTTTTCCAATGGCTTGTATTTGTATACCACACACATCAGAACCAATTTTAATTTTTTGAATAAGTGAAGCGAGCAAGGTTTGAATACGGTTAAATTTTAATAAGTAAGCAATTCTACTTTTTTGTAAAAAGGATACGAATCTATTGAGTGACTCTACATCAAAGCCTAATCTTGTTTCGATGGGAATAGAAGGAAAATGCCTTGTTAATGTATGCTGGTCAGAGAAATTAAATTGATATACACTACGTTTTCCAATCTTCTTAAATTCCACAGTTCTCCTATTAGTAAAATTAGTAACTCTCTGATTATTATAGCTACTAAACGGTTTATTTAATTGATGCAATATCCAAAGAATTGCTGCGGTGCCATGTGTATCACCTGCCCCGAGTAAGATAGAAATATGCAGCTTCTCTAGGGAGGATAATTGCTTTGCAGCATGCATGGCCATTAAATTGGTCAATCCTGGTGCCATGCCAACACTAAATACGACTGTTGAATGATTTTGTTCAGCTAGTAAGTGGAGTGCCTCTAACTTTTTAAGGAAGGTATAGCTTGCAGTAATATCGATATACATAATTCCTTCATTTAAGCAAAGCTGTGCAAATGCAGTATCTTCTTGCTCTAAACACATAATGACCAATGCTACGCTTTCTAATTGCTTTGGTTGCACTTTTTTTGACACATCCATTTTTAAAGGCATTATAAGGTTATTGTGCTGCATACAGAAATGCCTAGCCCTTTCTATATTTCTACCAGCAATCCATATTTTATTGGGGTAGCTTTGCAGCAATAATTTTGCAATTTTACCTCCCACTTCACCATAGCCGCCGATGATTAAAATATTTTCTTTTTTCATTTAGTGTTTTCTCCCTTAATCGCTACTAAAGCGTCAATCATATGTGTTTTAAAATAGGGAAGGATTGTCGTAAAGCCAGCCTCTTTCAATAAATCAATAAGCAATTCAAGAGTAATCGGGTGGGTTGTCATGCTAAAGGAGTGTTCAAAAAGTTCCCAATGTTCCTCGCTTATTCCGTTATGGAGCATGGAACTTCGCCAATAGTGAAGCTCCTGTTTGAACGTTTGGGAAGTTAAATCAGTATTTATCGATGAAATAAATAACACGCCATTGTCCTTCAAGTTATCAGCTATTTTTTGTAGCATGTCTCTTTTTTGATCAAGATCCTTAATAAAATGTAAAACTAAATGACAGGTAGCTACATCAAACAGTTCTTTACTGTTCAAGCTCAATAAATCTCTTTCAAGCCATTCGATAGTAAGTGCATATGGTAGCGAATCAATCTGTTTAGCAGCTATCTCTAGCATTACCTTAGATGTATCAACTGCCGTGAAATGAACAGAAGGAAATGATTTTCCTAATGTTAGTAATTCCTGTCCGCCACCGGCTCCTACTACTAAAATTTTATGTGTAGTGGGGAAGTCATGAAGTATATTTGCCATCATGTCATAAATAAGGTCGTAGCCAATAATTTTTTGACGAATGGATTGTTGATACGTAGAGACAGAAGGATTGTCCCAGTTGTGTAATGATTTGTTCATTAAAATGCCTCCTAAATTTTGAGGGGAATAGATGAGGAGAGTAACTCCTTCATCTTTAAGCAATCATCCTTATGAAAGGTTGCTGAGTGTCTTGTGAAGTCACCTACTATTTGTATTGGGCCGTTACTTAAAATAAGTATTCGTTGTCCAAGATAAAGAGCCTCATTTAAATCATGTGTAACTAATATAACTGTGGGCTGATAGTCCAACCAAAGTGTATGCACTAATTGCAGCATTTCCTGTTTTAGATGAATATCTAATGACTGGAATGGTTCATCCATTAGTAAAAGTGCTGGCTGGTTGACCATTGCCCGAACAAGAGAGACACGCTGCCTCATACCGCCACTTAATTGATGTGGATAGTTTGTTTTAGCATGATAAAGACCTGCAATTTCCAGTAATTGATCTATTCTTTCTTCAGCTACCGCCTCGCCCACCCACGCAATATTTTCAAATACAGTAAGACTAGGAAGAAGTCGAGGCTCTTGAAAAACATATCCTAGTGAGTCAATAGGAAAGCTAATTAATCCTGCATCTGGTGGAATTAAATTCGCAATAAGCTTCAATAATGTTGTTTTCCCAATACCTGAAGGGCCTAAAATACACGTCACAGTATGAGGACTTATTTGTAAATGAAACTGTTGGAAAATCTGCTTTTGATTTCTTGAGAAAGATAGATTTTCTATGGTTAACAATAGGCTGGGCTCCTTTCTATTCAAATCTCACTTTATGAATCTTTGTAGGAAAATCTCCATAGCAAGACCAACCAATGCAAGTATGACCGTCCAAGCAAATACTGTTGGCGTATCAAAGAAAACACGTGCTTGACTAAGCTGCTGGCCAATTCCCCCATGTCCTACAATTAATTCTGACATGACAATTGTCTTCCACCCCATTCCAACTGCTATTAATAGAGCTGAATGTAAGTAAGGTGATACTTGAGGGAAATAAATATCACTTATCACTTTCTTACGTGAAACGCTAAAACATTGAGCCATTTCGAGCAGTTCTTGAGGCGTTTGAAGTATCCCTTTCATGACATTAAAGAAAAAAATAGGTACTAAGGTAATGAAAACAATAAAGATTTGAGCACCACCTTGTTCACCAAACCATAAAACGGTAAATAGCATCCATGAAACTGGTGGAATGGATTGAGCTAGGGTAATAAGCGGCTTTATAACATCCTTCAGCATGTTGGATAAACCTGCTATGATTCCTAAGATACTACCGACTAACAAAGACAGCAGTATCCCGACTAGAAAAGATAATACTGTAATAAAGAAGGACGACCAAAATACAGAATTTCCTAATAGTTTGAAGAGAACGGTAGCAACTACAATAGGACTGGGTAATAGGACATCAGGATATTTAGTAGCCAATATAAACCAGGCAAGAACTAATATGGTGATGCTACCTATTGGACGTAGCAGACTATTCACTGTAATAGAAGTCTTCATCAGGTAATGCACCACCTATAGAGTCAGGTGCAATCTCTAGTAAAATTTTAAAGTAAGCTTCTATAGCATTCCGAGCTTGTTGAGCGGTTTGAAAGTGTAAGGAACTATTTGCTAATGCATTTTTCATGATTTTTTCCTTACTTTTGAAAAAATCGCTCAATAAAGGCAAGGAAACATCAGGCTGTTGATATAAATCAGTTATTGCTGTTCCAGAAAGAGCTTGAAATTGTTTAATAGCTTGTTGGTTACTAGATGCCCAAGCCTTATTTACAAAAATACCGGTTTGAGGTAGCTGTTGATTAAATTGTTTCTGCCATACTTCTTCAAAATTGATGACGATATGTAAATCCGTCTGTAAATTTGCTTGTACGATACTTAACAAGGGCTCTGGAATAACAACATGTTGGATAGCACCTGATGCTAGCTGTTGACCGATTTCTGAGATATTGACAAAGGATAGCTTCACATCTGGAATATTATGTTGAGCGATTAAGTAATTTGTTAAAATATCCGGCGGACCACCCTGACTAGGGACGAAAATCGTTTGATGTGCTATATCTTCTATTTCGTGAACATTGTTATCGGTTGAAACAAGAAACATAGAGCCAAATGTATTGACTTGAATAAGCTGTAAGGGCATACCCTTCGCATATAAATTTGCGCCCATGTTAAGAGGCATCGCCATAAATTGGGCTTGTTCTTTTTGGATTTGAGCTAAAAGGGTATCTGCTGTTTCCCATGTGATCAGCTCAATATCCTTTTGTTGATGTGCCAGCAAGATGTTAGGGAAAATGGCTGGCGATTTTGGAGCACTAATGGTTGCCTTGAGAGTATGCTGCTCATCTGAATCCTGATCATTAGCAGTTGCAGGAGATGGTTTCTTTGAGCAACCGCTAATAAGAGTAGTTGCTAGTAGGATAATAAAAAATGTGTAATAAAATTTCTTCAAAATAGTATTCCTCCTTGTGAAACTCTTGTACAATTTAATTAAGAATTATTCTCAATTATAAAGGCTTGGAAAAAAAGAACTATCCCATATTTCTGGGGGAGGTAGGTTTTAATGAGGGACACACAATACTGGCGAAGAAAATCTGAACAATGTTTAAAACACAGCAAAAATTCATTTGAATACCGCCAATTAATGATAGAAGCTCTACGAAAGCAAGTAAACTTTGATGCTTATTGCTGTACATTAACGGATGCACATACACTTTTTTCTGTAGGTGCTGTAACGGAGCATTCTATAGAGGCTATTCATCATAAGATTATGGAACTAGAATATGCTACAGAGGATATAAATAAATATGAGTTTTTAGTATGCAGTGGTCAGTATTTAGGAAGGCTAAGTGATTCGATAAGCCAAAGTTTGCGTTATAGAGAAGTGTTAGTTCCCAAAGGCTTTACCGATGAGATACGAGCTGCATTAACATATCAAGGACAATGCTACGGTTTTTTAACGCTATTCAAAAGAGCTGAAAATGAACAGCCCTTATTTCAAGATAAAGATCTAGCACTGATAAAAATTCTGATGCCAGTTATGGGCGAGGCTTTAAAGGAATTTCATCATTATATTATCGAGGAGCGGATTCCAGCTATAGAAGAAGAACAAGGCATTATTATTTTTGATAAAAAGTTGAAAATTCTTTCAAATAATACCAAGGCTAGTGAATTGCTATTAATTTTAAGAAAGCATGAAAGCTTATCTGATATACAAGTGCCTAAACCTATTCAAGCGATATGCGCAAAGCTACTTGCTGACAATTGCAAAAGCAGTTCTTCTTTAATAGTCCCTATCAAGGATACAGGCTATATTGCTATTCGTGCATCACTTATGCTGACAGGCCAACATAACCAGCAAATTGCTTTATTAATAAATGAAGCATCACCGAAAGAAATGTTAAATTTTTTAATAACAGCCTATAACCTGACGCCTAGAGAAAAGGAAGTGGTGTTTGAAATTATTAAAGGGATTCCAACAAAAGAGATTGCCTATAATCTTCATATTTCAACCTATACAGTCCAAGATCATTTAAAGGTTATTTTTCAAAAAATAAATGTCTCGAATCGCAATGAGCTAGTATGGAAGATCTTTTCACGATTCCAATTAGATTAATAATGTGAACGATTAAAAGAATCTGCTAGAAAAATAGCAGATTTTTATTATTTTTTAACAGTCATTTTGATTACATGATAATGCAGGGAGAACTATTTTTTCATATCTAGCTTCATTACATAACAAAAGGTTAAGAAAAATTAACCTAAAAAATGGAATGATTTCATGGTGGAATCTATAGACCTATAATATAATAAAAAAAAAGTTAAAAGTCTCCAAAAAAACAAAACCTTTGAATTTTCTAGTAGGTATTAAGAAATAAATAAGATATATATTTTCAGAATTTTCAATTTACATAAAAATTATTTAACTATTATTTAAAACTGGCAGTATCGCATTTTTCTTAAGAGATACTAAATAAAAGAGCATCTAATCTATTAAAATCAGGAGAAACAATAAGGAGTAGTGGTCAGATCGACTTTTAGACTAAATAGCTATAAATATTTGTGTGATTCATCTTTATAACTGCTAAAAATTTTAGGAGAGATGGGAGCGATAGTATGAGAGTAGAACTTAAAACTATTACGAAAGATGATGAGTCATTTCTCTACGAAGTCTATTCCTCTACCCGAAGGAAAGAACTAGATTCATGGGGATGGTCTGTTGAGCAAATGCAACATTTTTTAGAAATGCAGTGGTGTGCACAACAAATTTCCTATAGGCAACAATTCCCGCAGGCAAGCCACTGTATTATTACTTTAGATAATAAATATATTGGAAGATTATTAACAGAGGGCTTACCAGAACATTATCATCTTATCGATATCTCTATTTTGCCAAGTTTCCAAGGAAATGGAGTAGGGACATATCTCATTACCCAACTTCAGCAAAAGGCACAAAAAGAACATAAATCAGTGATATTGCAAGTTCTTCATACAAATCCTGCAAGAAATCTTTATGAGCGACTAGGATTTCAAGTCGTGTCAGCTGATGAAGTGTATTTAAAAATGAAATGGCGATGAGTGGAATTGTTTTGAGAGTTACTACTTTATTTCTTTTAAACTGCTACTAACTCCCGTCCATTATTAAAAATTAAGTGAGGAGAATGTAAATTGCTGATATCCGATGCTACTTTTCAAACATATGAAAAAGATACACGGGAAACGATTTAATGCTTTTTCTCTTAGAGGAACAGGTAGAAAGCATTCAAGATAAGGATAGCGACTTAATAGCAATTGTAAGTTGACAAATAATTAATGGAGGTTGAAAGAGATGGCAATTACAGAAATAACATTAGAAACCTATGTAGAAGAACTTCAGCCTTGTTTAAAAAATATTTATGAGCTAGAAGACAAAATGGTTGAAGGTAAAGAAGGCATTGATAGCATAATTGCCAAGTTAACAGATGAGGATTTCGACATTATCGCTTGGGTAGGCGATCATTTATCTCACACAGATAATCCAGAACGAAAAGCAGAGGCCATTAAACTATTAAAAGAGCTGAAAAATGAATTAAGTGGAACAACCATTGACTTAAATATTTTAAAGCACGATATTCAAGATGAATTAAATAGTCTTTTAATGGAGTTTCAAGATTGGCGAAAGTACTTTAAAAATACCTTGCCGTTGATTTCTTTGTCGATTGTTATGCCTCCTTATAAAACAGCCAATATAGACAAAGGTATCGCATTTATTTTATTTGTTGCCAATCAGTGCTTTGGGAAAATAAAGGTATTAGATAGCTTAATTAGAAAACTCGGTGCGCTTGCTGCTTTAGCCGCTGTACTTTATCTTGTGGCAGGAATTATTCAAGGAGAAATGCGGAAAAAATATTTTGAAAATATTCAAGCAGAGACAAATCAAGCAAAGAAGGATTTAAGTGAGACAAGACAGCAAATTGATATTGTACAAAATCAAGTGAATGCATTCTTTAAAGATGTTACAAAGGCAGTTCAGGCGACAGGACTTTTGCAGGTTATTTATACAAATCATCGAGAGCTCGTTTTCTTAGTGAAAGAGCAGAGCAATGTATTACGTAGATGGTCAGATCAATTTAATGCCATGAAACGAATGAGTGAAAGAGGAATGGAGCTAGCTACGGCGGCTGGTATAGCGGCGGAAGTGCTATGCAAAAATCCTGCTGATCACAACGAATTACAAAAGACCGCAACTATTTTATTAGGCTCGTATTTAATTGAAAATGAAGCCACTGTAACAGAAGTAGCTAATAAGCTGAGGGTATCTGTAGAACAGGCTAAAAAAGTCAAGGCTATATATCTATTGTTTAATAAACATACACCAGCAGAGATTGCAGAAGCTTTAGATATGGAAGTCCAAGAAGTAGAGTTTATAGAAGAAGCAAATAAGGAGGTGTTAGCGAGCGTTGCCTGATGTGTTTTTTAGCCTTCATTGTGGGAGTATGTGTAATGCTAGAGCAATATATAGGCGAAATCCGTATGTTTAGGAGGAATTTTGCTCCTGAAGGTTGGGCCCTATGTAATGGGCAATTATTACTTATTAATGACAATCAGGCGCTTTTTCCATTAATAAATAATATATGGGGAGATGGTACAACAAATTTTGCTTTACCGAATTTACGTGGAAGGTTACCAATTCATAAAAGTTCTCAATATCCATTAGCAAGTACAGGTGGGGTGGAGGCAGTTACATTAACGACTTGCACACACATACTGTGAAAGCTAATGGGAAGCAGGCAGACGCACTGTTGTGTACGATGGTAACGGTAGTACGGGTGTATCTATGAAATAGAAGAAGCTGCACGAGAACATACATTTACAGTAGACACTGATGGAAAAGAAGTATGAATGGAATAAAGGTAAAAAGAAGGATTAACTTGGCATGTTCAAATAATCCTTTTCCTCTATGGGGAATTTCACAAATAATTGAACATCCCAGTCTTAATGGCAGTAAGATTCCTGTTTCAAGGATGCAAGGAACAAAGCAGCATAAGTGGGAGCTCAACTGGCAAGTATTGTGTCCGACTGGTTCAACTAACAATTAGTGAGGGATGAAAAAACCACTGATTGAAGTTTCACTTTAGTTACTATCTATAGTATGGGAGAGAGAATGATCAGTTATTGAAGGAGGATACATATGTGTAAAAAAGATGAGGAAAATCAAGTGCAAGCTAATGCTAGTGAGGAAACAGCTAATAAGCAGGAAGAAAAAGAGAGCAAGGAAGCAGATAACAAGCAGGAAAAAAAAGAGAGCAAGGAAGCAGATAACAAGCAGGAAAAAAACGAGAGCAAGGAAGCAGATAGCAAACAGGAAGGAAACGAAAATAAGGAAGCAGTAAAGGAGGAAAAGGACTCCTTTTTAGACGAAAAAGAAAAAGATATTTTTGAAGCGCTTAATAAAACTATAAAAAAGCTTGAATATGAGAACAAGCTAAAAGAACAACAGTTAGGGCAACTTGAAAAACAAAAGAAGTTACAAGCACAATTTGAACGATTGAACGAAAAAAATATGAAGGAAGAGCTTGAGGTAGATGAAATAAGAAAGAAATTGCAGAATCGCGCCCAGCTTCTCGCAAAATTTCAAGTACCGTTGCCAGATTTAAAGGAGACTATTGGTACTAAGATGGGAGAAAATCCGTTGGCAGCGCTCGAATTTACAGAGGAGGAAAAAGCTTTCTTAAATCTCCCGAAAGTAAATAAGGATGCAAAGATAGGAGATGATTTCTATAGCTTAAATTATACGGAACGGGAAGATTTATATGATCGTATAGGAATTTATCGTGGATTAGTAATCCATAGCACTATAAAGGATACTGTAAGACAAAGCTTCTATAATGTATTGAAACGTTCTCCTGAAAGTATCGAAGTGTTAAATAAAATACGAGCTAACAACAATAAAGATGAGACTAGGGTAGGTACGAATTCCGATGAGACTTATGCTGCTACTGTTTTGTACCGAAAATCTCAATACACAGGAATGTTAGATAGTTCATATACCTTCTCCGAAATTGAGCATCAGCTTCAGGTAAATGGTATTCAAAATTTAAGTGTATCAGCCGCAGTAACGACTCTTTTTGGTTCGGGTGTTGGTGCAGGTTATGGTTATAATCGTCAAACAGAAGAGAGTAAAGCACAGGTAAAAAAAATGATGTATATGACAAGCAATTATTATTTGCCGAAGATTGAGTTATCCTTTGATAGTCTTATTCCGTGTGCTAGTGATGAGTTTGTGAATGCAGTACATCATGCGCTAGCACTTGATGATGATAAAGGAGTAAAGAGTTATCGTCAGCTAGTAAAGGTACTAGAAGCATATGGTCATTTTATACCAACAAGTGTGACATTAGGCGGTAAATTAATTTCAACACAAAACAAAGAGATAAGCAGCTTGCAGGCAGCAAATGAGGAATCAAGCCGACATGCAGCTGAAGTAAAGGCGGCAATTAATACATTAGGTGTTTCTGCGGAAGCAAACATTAAGGGACAGCTTGGTAAGCGTGAACAAGATAAAGACAAGCAAGTTTCAGAAGAGCAAGCGATTCAATTTACAGCTATGGGAGGAGAGGGATCATTTTTACGCGATGCAGGTCAATGGGCACAATCCCTTAATAGCTATAAGGGTTGGACAATGGTGAAGTCCGATGAATTGATTCTTACTATTAGTATGCTTCCAGAAGCGTTATATCAAGAATGTATTACAACGATGCGAAACTATGTACAGAAAAAAACAGTGCAGGAACTTATTCTTGAAGGTTCTCATTTCCTATTTTACGGACAATATAATGACATTATTAGTCAGTATGTTCGAAAAGATTACTGTCATATTCGTAGCTTGGACTGTCAAGTAGGGGAGGTGAAGCTATTAACATGCACAGCATCGATTCCTACAGATGGGGCTGAGTTAAAGGCGGAGCCCTATGAATATGACGCTAACTCTCGAAAACGTCAAGTGTGGTATATGACAGCAGAAGGTTATATCGTGTGTGGTGCACTTAATAATGGGAAAGAATTTGTACTGACCGCAATGGGATCTAAGGTAGTTCTGGGGGAAAAAGGGCGATATCCGAATCAAACATGGGAAATGACAGGATCTGGTCATATTATTAATACAAGTTTAGATTTTAAACAGGTGTTAACATTAAGAGATAGGGATGTTAGATTGGATCAGCAAAATACTACTGTAGCGAAGGATCAATTATGGTCGTTAGTGGATGCAGGACAGGATTGTGCCTCACAACAATTAAAATCCATGGAGAATATAGAAGAAAGCAGTAATGAGTTGGTAGGACAAATCGATCCATTTCCTGTTAATGAAAAAGAATTCTTTTTCATTGCAGGTGAGGGTGGTCATGTATTATCTATTAATAAGTCGAGTTGGAATTTTTCGCGTCTAGTCAATAATGATGAACTGGTTGTTACTATGCTAAATAGCAGCGTGGATTATCAACGTTGGAGATTTACTAAGGACGGCTATATAGTGAGTAAGTTGTATGGTGAGGGTGAAAAACAAATGGTTCTTACATTAGCTAATAATGAACTTGTTATGCGGGTAAAGGAAGATGGAAATAACAATCAATTATGGGAATTCAAAAATAGGGAGACTTTCTCACGAGGAGAGGTGAATCGAGGTGGTATAGGTCTGAAAGGGACAGGAATGATGATTGCGTTTTCATCTTTGCTCGTTGAGAATAATAATGTTACAACGTACCATAGAAAGGCTGTTAAGTTGTCCCCTAAATTATCTGGTGAGGATGAAAAGCTTCAAAGATGGAAACTTATTAGAGCAAGGGATAATCAAGCCGTATTTATTCCTAGGACACAATATCGTTTGATCAACCAGGGAAAACGTGATGAGCAGTTAGTATTGGCTGTAGAAGGCGGAAAAACGGACGAGAATACCCGTACTTGCCTTCAGTCATCTAGTCAAGACGGAACCCAAAAGATTGCACAGTGCTGGCAGTTACGAGAGAACTTAGATGGAACCTATACCATCTATCTTGACGGAACAGATAAGGTACTAGATGCGCTAAACTATGGTAAAGATAATGGAACAACAGTACAAATTGTACGTAATGTACAGAATAGTGCACAAAAATGGTACTTATGGTTTGAAGAAGATGGTGTTTTGCTACTTCGCAACCAGCATAGTGGCAAATTTTTAACGGCAGCCGGTACAGAAAGTCGCTCTTATGTTCAACTTTTTGATGAAAGTAAGGATAGTAAACTACGGAAATGGAAGCTCTCTGTTTGGAGTTGAGAATTAGTATATTTTCTAATTAAGTACAATAGTTGTATAAATGTAAAGAAACACGACTCTTTTAACAACAGATGATGCATTTTTATTTGGGAGGTGAGTAACTTAGCTAGATGAAAGATAAGGTGAAATTGCGAGTAGCATTACCTGAAGAGGAAGAGATTCTTTACTCATTATATGTATCTACAAGAAAAAGTGAATTTGCCATATTGGAATGGGATGAGCAACAAATAGAAGGATTGTTGCGCATGCAATACGATGCTCAAAAAGTTTCTTATCAGCAACAATTTCCTCATGCCAAATATGAAATCATTATATATGAGGGTGTAGGCATTGGGAGATTGATAACCGAGGTACAGCAAGAAGCAATACGTCTGATAGATATTTTCGTACTTCCTGAATATAGAGGGAGAGGAATCTGTACAACGCTATTGAAAGAATTGCAACAAATAGCTGCTGAATTGAGATTGCCTTTAGAATTGAATGTGTTGATGGGGAATCCTGCCCGTAGGTTGTATGAGAGATGTGGGTTTGTTGTTACGGATGAAACGCCCCCGTATTTATTAATGATATGGGAGGTTGATAGATAAGAGGGTGAATTCGTGAATAAGAGTTTTTGAATTTAGTAAGATCAATTGATAGTATATAATTTTAAAAAATAATTTATAAGAGTGAGAGGAGAATGGTATTAATGGATGCTTTTATAGGAACTATTTTACCTTGGTCTACAGATTGGGCTCCTAGAGGATGGTTTTTATGCCAAGGGCAAGAATTACAAATAAGAGAGCATGCTGCACTTTATGCAATAGTTGGATTAAAGTACGGAGGGAATGGTTCAACTACGTTTAAATTACCTGATTTGCGAGGTAGAGTACTAGTAGGAATGGGGCAAGGTGAAGGATTAACGAATAGGCCAATTGGACAAAAGGGGGGCAGTGAAGAAGTGAACTTGCTAACTAGTCAGATACCCCCACATAATCATTCAGTTACATTAAATAATACATTTAGTGCAGGAATTAGTGGTGGAAGTATTAGTAACGGAACATGTGAAGTTACTGTGAATTTACCAAATAATGCAACCACGGTAGCAGGGAACGCGACATCTGTGCCAAGTTCAAATACATGTTTAGGTGTAGCAAGAACGACTGCTAATCAACCTATAAACATATACAGCACAAATACACCTGATACGACACTTCAGCCTAATTCGGTGCAGGCCACAGGAACGGTAGCAGGAACAGTAACAGGAACCGTAAATGGAACGGTTACAGGAACAGTAAATACTGGCGTAACGGGCTCTGGCACTCCTGTTGCGAATATGCAACCTTATCTAATTTTAAATTATATTATATGTTATCAGGGTATTTTTCCAGATAGACCATAATTAGTAAACAAATTAAACGTTTTATAAAGCTAATTATTTAATAATTTTATATTTTCATAGAAATGTGTAGTGTATCTAATGATTTGAGGTAGATATTTAGAACATTTTGGATATCCGTAGAGGAGTCTTTAACAGTAAAGTTCTTATATAGTGAGAATACGAATTTTCCAAGTGTTTATATCTTGATTTGTATAAACAATCCTTACAATCAAGGAACTAAACTTATTTTGAGGAGAGGATTGGATGGAAAATAAAAAGTGGTTGAAAATTACTTCCGTATTTATAGTTGGATTATTGCTTTTTAATTTAATTTCTTTTGGTGGATTTGCAGGTATAGAAGTAAGTGCAAGTTCGGATACGAATGTTGCGTTAGGCAAGCAATACGTGGCTTCAAGTGAACAAGATGAATGGTCAACAGCTGATATGGCTTTTGATGAAAATGAACTTACTCAGTGGGGGTCTGATCTAGGTAATGGCGAAATTACTGAGAGTAATCCTGCTTGGCTGATGGTGGATCTCGGTACACCTCATACGATAAACCGTTGGGTTGTGGTGGGTGCAGCATACAAGGACACAGCAATGGAATCGTATAATGTAAAAAATATTAAGTTAGAAGGTAGTAATGATGGTGTAAATTTTACCCAAATCGACTTTTCTGACAATAATATAGAAATTGATTCTAGTGGGTATACAACAACAATTGATAAAACATTTTCTTCTTCGGTAACATATCAATATTTTCGAGTGAAAGTTACAGAAACTTTTTCGAGTATACCAGGAGAAATCTTAACGGCTATGATTTATGAATTTGAATTATGGGGGTATCCAGTTGCTGGAACAGTAGATGCGGAGACGCCAGCAATCGGAACGCAGCCAACGGGAGCGACTGTGAATCAAGGAGCTACCAGTCCAACGTTAAGTGTAGGGGCAAGTGTAGGTGACGGAGGCACATTAAGCTACCAATGGTACAGCAATACGACGAATAGTCCGAGTGGAGGAACCTTGATAAGTGGAGCCACAAATGCGACATATGAAGCTCCTACCTCTACAGTAGGCACGGTGTATTATTACGTAGTAGTGACGAACACAAAGAGTGGAGTAAGTGGAAATCCAACTGCGCCAGCTACAAGTAATGTAGTAGGTGTAACAGTGAATGCGCTAGTCGATGCCGAGACGCCAGCAATCGGAACGCAGCCAACGGGAGCGACTGTGAATCAAGGAGCTACCAGTCCAACGTTAAGTGTAGGGGCAAGTGTAGGTGACGGAGGCACATTAAGCTACCAATGGTACAGCAATACGACGAATAGTCCGAGTGGAGGAACCTTGATAAGTGGAGCCACAAATGCGACATATGAAGCTCCTACCTCTACAGTAGGCACGGTGTATTATTACGTAGTAGTGACGAACACAAAGAGTGGAGTAAGTGGAAATCCAACTGCGCCAGCTACAAGTAATGTAGTAGGTGTAACAGTGAATGCGCTAGTCGATGCCGAGACGCCAGCAATCGGAACGCAGCCAACGGGAGCGACTGTGAATCAAGGAGCTACCAGTCCAACGTTAAGTGTAGGGGCAAGTGTAGGTGACGGAGGCACATTAAGCTACCAATGGTACAGCAATACGACGAATAGTCCGAGTGGAGGAACCTTGATAAGTGGAGCCACAAATGCGACATATGAAGCTCCTACCTCTACAGTAGGCACGGTGTATTATTACGTAGTAGTGACGAACACAAAGAGTGGAGTAAGTGGAAATCCAACTGCGCCAGCTACAAGTAATGTAGTAGGTGTAACAGTGAATGCGCTAGTCGATGCCGAGACGCCAGTAATCGGAACGCAGCCAACGGGAGCGACTGTGAATCAAGGAGCTACCAGTCCAACGTTAAGTGTAGGGGCAAGTGTAGGTGACGGAGGCACATTAAGCTACCAATGGTACAGCAATACGACGAATAGTCCGAGTGGAGGAACCTTGATAAGTGGAGCCACAAATGCGACATATGAAGCTCCTACCTCTACAGTAGGCACGGTGTATTATTACGTAGTAGTGACGAACACAAAGAGTGGAGTAAGTGGAAATCCAACTGCGCCAGCTACAAGTAATGTAGTAGGTGTAACAGTGAATGCGCTAGTCGATGCCGAGACGCCAGCAATCGGAACGCAGCCAACGGGAGCGACTGTGAATCAAGGAGCTACCAGTCCAACGTTAAGTGTAGGGGCAAGTGTAGGTGACGGAGGCACATTAAGCTACCAATGGTACAGCAATACGACGAATAGTCCGAGTGGAGGAACCTTGATAAGTGGAGCCACAAATGCGACATATGAAGCTCCTACCTCTACAGTAGGCACGGTGTATTATTACGTAGTAGTGACGAACACAAAGAGTGGAGTAAGTGGAAATCCAACTGCGCCAGCTACAAGTAATGTAGTAGGTGTAACAGTGAATGCGCTAGTCGATGCCGAGACGCCAGCAATCGGAACGCAGCCAACGGGAGCGACTGTGAATCAAGGAGCTACCAGTCCAACGTTAAGTGTAGGGGCAAGTGTAGGTGACGGAGGCACATTAAGCTACCAATGGTACAGCAATACGACGAATAGCCCAAGTGGAGGAACTGCAATTAGTGGAGCCACAAATGCGACATATGAAGCCCCGACTTCTACAGTAGGCACGGTGTATTATTACGTAGTAGTGACGAACACAAAGAGTGGAGTAAGTGGAAATCCAACTGCGCCAGCTACAAGTAATGTAGTAGGTGTAACAGTGAATGCGCTAGTCGATGCCGAGACGCCAGTAATCGGAACGCAACCAACGGGAGCGACTGTGAACCAAGGAGCCGTAAGTCCGACGTTAAGTGTAGGGGCAAGTGTAGGTGACGGAGGCACATTAAGCTACCAATGGTACAGCAATACGACGAATAGCCCAAGTGGAGGAACTGCAATTAGTGGAGCCACAAATGCGACATATGAAGCCCCGACTTCTACAGTAGGCACGGTGTATTATTACGTAGTAGTGACGAACACAAAGAGTGGAGTAAGTGGAAATCCAACTGCGCCAGCTACAAGTAATGTAGTAGGTGTAACAGTGAATGCGCTAGTCGATGCCGAGACGCCAGTAATCGGAACGCAGCCAACGGGAGCGACTGTGAACCAAGGAGCCGTAAGTCCGACGTTAAGTGTAGGGGCAAGTGTAGGTGACGGAGGCACATTAAGCTACCAATGGTACAGCAATACGACGAATAGCCCAAGTGGAGGAACTGCAATTAGTGGAGCCACAAATGCGACATATGAAGCCCCGACTTCTACAGTAGGCACGGTGTATTATTACGTAGTAGTGACGAACACAAAGAGTGGAGTAAGTGGAAATCCAACTGCGCCAGCTACAAGTAATGTAGTAGGTGTAACAGTGAATGCGCTAGTCGATGCCGAGACGCCAGTAATCGGAACGCAGCCAACGGGAGCGACTGTGAACCAAGGAGCCGTAAGTCCGACGTTAAGTGTAGGGGCAAGTGTAGGTGACGGAGGCATATTAAGCTACCAATGGTACAGCAATACGACGAATAGCCCAAGTGGAGGAACTGCAATTAGTGGAGCCACAAATGCGACATATGAAGCTCCTACCTCTACAGTAGGCACGGTGTATTATTACGTAGTAGTGACAAACACAAAGAGTGGAGTAAGTGGGAGCCAAACGGCAATATCCACGAGTAGTGTAGTTCCTGTAATAGTAAATTCAGCACAAACTATTACTATCACCTACAATGGTAATACAAACACAGGAGGCATAGTTCCAACGGACAGTGAAACGTATGAGCAAGGAGAATACGTAACAGTTCTAGGAAATACAGGAAACCTAGTGAAAGGAGGTTACATGTTTGCGGGCTGGAACACGCAAGCAGATGGTAGTGGAATAGATTATGCATCAGGTTCAACTTTTCCAATGGGAAGTGGAAATGTCATATTATATGCAAAGTGGAATCCTGTAACTGTGACATATACAGTGACGTTTGATGTCGCTGGAGGGAGTGCAGTATCGAACCAAACTGTAGCACATGGGGAAAAAGCAAGTCAGCCAACGCCAGCCCCAGCAAAAGCGGGTTATACATTTGGTGGCTGGTATACAAGTAATGCCTACACAATGCCTTATAATTTTGATAATGCAATTACAGCGAACACCATGATTTATGCAAAATGGATTAGCAGTAATAGTAATACAGGTGGGGGCAATACTAATTCGTCCTCGAACCCTGAATCAGGTTCAACAACACCTTCAGCCAATGTAGAGGAAATTGTGGTGGATGTAGAGTCTGGTGATGGTGACTTAGTTTCTAAAACAACGATAAACCGAACAAAAAATGTAGATAACACGATGAAGGATGAAGTCACATTAACAGCAGCAAGCGCAACAGAGACAATTAGGAAATTAAAGGAACAAGGAAATGATAAAGCACGGATCATTATTCCAGACCAGCAGGATCAAGTAAATCAAGTCCAAGTGTCCGTACCAAAAAATGTGGTGACACTTCTACAAAATGGTGCAGTCCATCTTGAAATTGTCACGGATAACGTCAGAATTGAAGTGCCTAAAACTTCATTGGAAATGTTTCATGATGATCTCTATTTCCGATTGGTTCCTATAAAGGGGCAGGATGAACAACTAGAGATTAAAGAGCAAGCGAACAAGGAAAGCATTGTGCAGCAGTTGGCAGGAAGTGCGATTGTGGAGTTACTTGGCCGTCCAATGACAATTGAAACGAATATGCAAAGCCGTCCTGTAACATTAACTCTTCCATTGCCTACAGATATTACACAGGAGCAACTTGATCATTTGGCTATCTATATTGAGCATAGTGATGGCACAAAAGAGGTTGTACGTGGAACAGTTGTAGAGTTTCAAAAGGGAATAGCAGGTTTACAGTTTGAGGTAAATAAGTTCTCCACTTTCTCGATTCTCTACTTACCAGAAAAGGATGAGGTGAAGGAGCCAACTACTGACGCTGTTACACATCTACCTTATATTCAAGGCTATCCAGATGGTACCTTCCGTCCAGAAGCGCCTGTTACACGCGCACAAATGGCAAGTATGTTTGCCCGTCATATAACGAACAATGACATCCCTGAGGCAAGTGCAACATTTACAGATACTGTGAAGCATGATGCTAAAGATGCTATAGAATTTGTAACAGAAACAGAGCTATTTAAGGGAATTACTGCAACAAGTTTTCAGCCAAACGGCTCGATTACGCGTGCCCAGATGGCAACAGTGGCTGCTCGCTGGATAGAACAGCAATGTGAAGATCGTCCTGATGCAGATTTCTGCCAACCAACCTCACAAAGTGTGGAATTTAAAGATGTGAGCGACAATCATTGGGCAAGGAAAGCGATTGATACTGTCAATACAGTAGGGATTATGACAGGGATTACGGCAGATACATTTAATCCAGAGGGCTTCTTAACACGTGCACAGGCGGTGAAGATATTAAATCGACTGTTTGAACGTCAAGTTCTAACAGAAGTCCAAACACCATTATTTCCAGATGTGCCAAGACAGCATTGGGCATTTTATGAGATTCAAGAAGCAGCAAAATAATAAGCACAAAAACACGACGATTTGTTAGGGAATCGTCGTGTTTTTTGTCATGATTCAAAGAGGAGTTGATAGCCAGAACCTCTCACGGTTACAATTTTAGCTCTATGGCCAGGGGCAGATTCAAGCTTTTTTCGTAAATTACTAATATGGGCCTTTAATGCCTGTGTATGTCCGATACTTTCCTCCGCCCAAATGTGCTTATACAGGTCCGTGGGATGAAAAATTTGCCCTGGTCGTTGTGCTAGAAAGAAAAAAATTTGGAATTCCTTTGTAGATAACACAAATGCTGTATGGTCAATATAAACTCTTCTTGAGTGAACATGAAAGTGAAAATTCTCTATAATAATACAAGCATCTTCCTCTATTAAGTTTACAGTAGTTTTCGATTGAAATTGCTTTCTACGCAAAGAGATTCTTTCGATTGTTTTTGTTAAACGTTCTCTGTCAAAAGGTTTTAAAATATAGTCAACAGCCTGAACAGTAAAAGCCTCTATTGCATACTGTTCATAGGCAGTTACAAAAACAATGTCTATTAAATAAGAAAGCTTTCTTACTTTACTGGCAAACTCAATACCATCCATTTCAGTCATTTCGATATCTAAAAAAAGAATATCTGGTTTGAGTGTAGGAATGTTTGTAAAAGCTTCTAGTGGATTTAGAAATTTCCCTACTACACTAACAGCGCTATTGCCCTGTAACATAGCCTCTAATAAATCGATTGCCAAAATTTCATCGTCTACAATAATGGCCTTTAGCATTTTTTACCTCCTTTCATCTAAAATAAGTGGAAATTTTATTTTTACAGTTGTTCCTTCATCTACAACACTGCTGATATGGAAAGTGGCATTATTATATTTTTTTAAACGTTTCGAGATATTACGAATTCCAACACCTTGCTCAACAGCTGATTCTTCCATTAAAAGTGTCTCTAACAATTCCTGAGTCATGCCAACGCCGTTATCTTTAATCTCAATATCAATCATTTGCAGTTCTTTTTTTATAATCATTTTCACTTGACCGTTTACTCGCTTCGTTTTTAATCCATGGAAAAGTGCATTTTCAACTATGGGCTGAAGCAGTAGGGGTGGAATGAGAATATTTAGATGCTCCTCAATATGAACATCCCATTCAAGCTGTTCAGGATACCTCATCTGATGAATATTTACATATGTTTGTATAAGAGTAAGCTCCTTTTCTAAGGGAATGAGGCTATTCGTATTCTCAAATGAAAAGCTATTTCTTAAAAAAGTTGCAAAATCGGTTATCATGCTACGTGCTTTATCTAAGTCTAAATAACTAAGAGATAAAATAGAATTTAGAACATTATAAATAAAATGTGGTTTAATTTGTGCTTGTAAAAAAGCCGTTTCCATTTTAATAGCTATTTCTGCAGATTCCTTTAATAAAATAAGGTTTCGAACTCTTGTCTTTAGCTCTGCTGTATCTAATGGCTTATGCAGAAAATCATTAGCTCCTGATTGAAAGGCTGCAATCAAATCTTCCGGACGAAGGGCTGCTGTAAGCATTAGGATTGGTAGCTCTGTAGAAGAATAGTTTTTCCTAATTTTTTGACAAACCTCATAGCCAGAAAGGTTAGGCATCATGATATCTAAAATTAATAAATCTATATCTGGATGTAATGTCAATTGTTCAAAAACGTGATGGCCATCGTCAACCGCAATGATAGAGTAATTTTCTTTTTTTAGAATATCGATTAATACGCTGAGATTAATATGGTCATCATCTGCAATCAAAATTGTTTTGTCCGTTTTGCCTTCCACAAAATAGGGGAATGTTACAGGTGAATACTCTTTTGCTCGTATAGCATTTTTCTTCTTGTGTTTATCCAGTTGTTCCTTTTTTAATTGTTTTAAAGGTAATTTTACAAGAAAGGTCGTTCCTTGCCCAACAACTGAATAAACAGTGATATCACCACCATGAAGTTTGACGAGCTCTTTCGTAACATTTAGGCCTAGCCCTGCACCTCTACTTGCCTTTTCTAATTGGTGAAATGGCTCAAAAATCATTTCTAAATGTTCTGGAGCAATACCTCGTCCAGTGTCACTTACCTTTATAACCAGAGATTCCTGTTCTTCGTAGCACGATATTTCCACTTTTCCTTGTGGTGTATATTTAACAGCGTTTTCGATTAAATTATAAAGAATTTGGCGGAGTCTATCCTCATCAGCTAAAACGAACTTTCCTCGTTCAATATAATTATAAATTTTCACATCCTTATTTCCAATGTACGACAAAATTTCCACAATGACATGTGTAACAGAATATAAGTCAACATTGGTAATACGAAGCTTTAGTTCACCCTCCTTTAATTTTGAGAAATCCAATATATCATGGACAAGGTGCGATAACTTTTCTGTGATGTTAAAGATAAGTGATATTTTTTCCTTTTGCTCTACCGTCAATGAAGAACTTTCATTTGGCTCTAACATGGACTGAGAAATAGCCATAACACCATGTAATGGTGTACGAAATTCATGGGAAGTTTTTGCGAGAAGCTCATCTTTCAGCTTATCCACTTTTAGTAGTGCATTTGTTAATCTTCCCTTTTCTAAATAAGAATCTGTAAAACGATGGGAAATATAAAGAGAGATTGTTGTTAAACAAATAAATGGCAACAAGGGTGGTAAAGCATAGAGCTCTAAATTTATATTGAGATTTAAAGTAGCTACGATCATATAAATAAGAATAGCCATAGAGCTAAGCCATAAATAGCTTGTCCCTACTGAGCGTTTATATATAGCCAAAATTTGAATATAAAAGATATATAAGATATTGGTAAAAACATAAATAGAATGTACAACCTGTAAATAAGAGCTAACGGATATTGGGAGAGGAACCGTAGCTAATAATATAAAACCGATCATACAAAGTCCCAGCACAATTCTTTTAGAAGCAAATTGCTGTAAGGCATGATAAAAATATAACAGCATAAAGATGCCTGTGGAGATACTTGAGATAATTTGAATTCTTATAAGCAGCTCGTAGCTGATAGGAAGAAACGACATTAAAAGCTTCTCACCGTGAGAGACACTGTATAAAAAAATCATGAAACAGAATAAGGAAAAATAGAGCTGTTCAATTTCAAGCTTTGCATAAAAATAAGAGCCAGCAAAATAGATAAACATTGTAAAAAATGCAGCAATAGTTATTAAATCATAGAATAAAGAGTTTTCCCTTAGTTTTCCAATACTTTCTTGATCGCCAATGAAAATAGAGCCAATAATTCCCCCACCTGATGCATAATCAAAATTGGCTACATGGATGATGAGCTCAATCTCTTGTGATTCAGGTAAAAAATAGGCAACATACGGTACATTTTCTTGTACATATGTTGAATCTTCAGCAGGCTTACCACTGTGTCCAATGCGTTTTTCATTTATATAAATTGCATTTGACATACGAATATTCCCTGTTTTTATACCTAATATCTCTTCTGTACTATTAATTAAAATTTTTAGTCGATATGTACCGCTGCCAAATGCAGAGTATCTTTCACCATTAAGATCGTAATTTGCCCACAACGAAGGAACATTTACTAAATAGGTATCATTGCTATGGAATTCCGAATAATTCACTAATTTATCAGGTACAAAATCCCATTCTCCATCCAATTTAACTGGATTATTATGGTGAAAATCGTGTTGTCGAAGATCGATAACCCCTCCGACAGCTTTAGGGGCATCAGTGCTCTGCTGTTTGAGTGAGTGAGAGGCGCCTCCAATAATAAAAATACTAATAATGACGATAAATAATAGTAATAGCTTTCTCATTCTTCTTCTCTCAATTCAATTATATTTTAGAATATAGGGCATTTATACCTATTTGTATAGTAGCGATTCTGATTAAAAAGACCAGTACGCTCCTAGTATATCATGTGAAAAGTTAAGTAATAAATAGGTGAAATTGTATAATTATCTATGAAAAAAATAATGTAAATGGTATGAATATCAAATAGGGAAGAGTTTTGGGACATGATACGAAATAAATGGAGCAGTGTTTTTGATGGTAGTCTTTTTATGCATTTAAGGGATTTAAAGTGCATATGCTTACAATCACTCTATTTTATGCTTATAATAAGGGAGTCAGATTTTTTCTGAAATAGTAGCCACAAAGTGAGCGATTGTGATTGAAAAAATTATTATATGTAGTTTTCTTTGTTGTTTCTATCGTCATTTTTTTGTACGTAAACAATCACTGGCTAATCGTAAGTAAGCATGTATTTGAATCAGAAAAAGTGCCAGCTAGCTTTGATGGGCTACGTATTGTACAGGTGTCGGATTTACATGATGCTCGCTTTGGTGACAATCAGCAGAAGCTAATTGCTAAGGTTCAGGCCACAAATCCTGACTATATTTTTATCACAGGCGATGTGATAGATAGCAATCGCTATGATTTACAGCAAAGTTTACAGGCAGTGAAGGGACTAGTGGACATCACGGATGTTTATTATGTACTTGGCAACCATGAAGTAGCAACAAATAAGGTAAGTGAAATTTATGAGGCGCTGTCATCGTTAGGGGTACATATACTGGCTAATGAATCAACCGTGTTAGAGCGCGACGGGGAGCGTTTGGCGATTCTTGGCATTGAAGATCCGTTAATGGGAGCAACAACAGAAGATATGCTGGATATGGCTACAGCCTATTTACCAGATGATATGTTCAAGCTATTGCTAGCACATCGACCTGAAATGTTTCGTACGTATGTAAAGGATGGCATAGATTTAGTGTTTTCTGGACACGCCCATGGTGGGCAGATTCGTATTCCAGGGCTTGGTGGGCTTATTGCGCCAGGACAGGGGCTATTTCCAAAATATACGGCTGGTGTCTATGAAGAAAACACAACAAAGATGGTAGTTAGTCGAGGGCTAGGGAATAGCTCAGTGCCTTATCGCATGTTTAATTTACCAGAGATTATTGTGATGGATTTAAAGAAAAAGTAAGCACTGCGTAGGTTTTACGCAGTGCTTTTTCTATGTTTCTAAAAATTGAATAGTCTATTAGATTGATAGTGAAAATAGTTGAAAATAACCTCTTTCCCAATATTGGGTAACCATAAAAATAATAGAAAAAAGCTGAATTTTGTAGAAAATTAGCGTATGAATGTATTATTATATTAATTATCAGAGTATTCAGTTTTGAATGAAATTATTCGTTTTTGAATTTTATTCAATTTTGAATAGGATAAATGGATGGGGAGGGGTCTAATTTGTCAAAAGAAATAGAATTTGAAAATGATTTAAATTTAATTTTTCAAAATACGACAAGTGAAATTTTCGTTGCGGATAAAAATGGAGTTTGCCTGCAAGTAAATCCTGAATGTGAAAAAAATCTAGGATTAAGTGCAGAACAGTTAATTGGTAGAAATGTAAGAGAACTAGTGGAGATGGGCTTGTTTACAAACTCAACAACGCTAAAAGTAATTGAAGAAAAAAAGCCTATTACATTAATTCAGGAAACTAAGAACGGACAAAAATTATTTGCTACTGGAATCCCTGTATTTGGAGAGAACGGGGATATTATCAGAGTAATTAGTACGTCGATCAATATTACCGAAATCTTAAAATTTCAAAATAAAATGCAAGAGATGGAGGCCATAATCGGCAATTACGATAGAGAAATTCAACAAATGAGAGCTTCGTTAAAATTTAGCGAGGGTCATATATTAACAAACGATGCTACGATGAAACGTATTTATGAGCTATTAGAAAGGGTTAAAGATTTTGATTCTACAGTACTTTTATTGGGAGAGTCAGGGGTTGGGAAAAGTGAAATTGCCAACTGGATACATAGAAAAAGTGATCGCTCTAAAAATAAATTTATTGAAGTTAACTGTGCTGCTATCCCAAATAATTTATTTGAATCTGAGCTCTTTGGCTATGAGCCAGGGACATTTTCTGGTGGGCTGGCATCAGGGAAAAAGGGGTTGGCACTGGAAGCACATAAAGGCACGTTGTTTTTAGATGAAATTGGCGAGTTACCTTTAGAATTGCAGTCAAAAATACTGCATTTTATCCAGTCAAAGTCTTTTAGAAAGGTAGGCGGTACAAAGCTAGAAACGATTGACGTTAGAATTATTACCGCCACTAATAGGGATTTAGAAAAAATGATCTCAGAGGGGGAATTTAGGGAGGATCTCTATTATAGATTGTCAGTAATTCCTGTAAAGATACCACCTTTGCGAGAGAGGAAGGATGATTTAATTAGCCTAATTTTTATGATAATCGAAAATATTAATACCAAATACAACCGAAAATATGTATTTACTGATATGACAATACAAGCACTACAAAATTACCACTGGCCGGGCAATATTCGAGAATTGAAAAATACTATTGAGAGAATTTGTGTTACAAGTAAGCATGAAATAATAGATTTGGATTTTAAAATGCTAGGATTATTTTTAAATTTTGCCCAACAACCTGATTACACAAATGGCCTGAGTTTTTCACAAAACCATGAGGAGGAAAAATTGATTTATGAATTACTTGATACGAATCATGCTAGATCGTTAAAGGAAAGGGTTAAATTGTTTGAGAATTATTTAGTGTCAAAAGTATATAACGAAGTTCAATCCATGCAAGTAGTAGCTGAAAAATTAAAAACTAGTCAAAGTAGTATAAGTAGAAAACTGAATAAATAAAACTTGGCATGAATTTTGTATGAATAATAATGAACAATAAAGTGGGAGGAGATGAAAACTTTAAAAGCTTGGCATGAATTTTGCAATACTAACTTACTAGGGGGGATAAAATGAAAAAATATTTAGTTGGTTTATTAATTTTTTCGATGTTGATTTTGGTTGCATGTGGTGATGAAGGTAAGGATAAGGCAGCTGGCTCCGATCAATCGAATAAAAGCGCTGTCGAGAGGATTAAGGAGAAGGGTGTGCTAACTGTCATTTCTTCCAATGATGTTCCGTTTGCCTATATTGATAAGGATACAAAGGAATTCGTTGGTATTGATGCTGAAATTATCAAAGAAATTGCCAAGCGATTAGGAATTGAAAAAGTGGAAATGAAGCAGGTCAAGTTTGAAAATATGTTAATTGAGTTAAACAAAGGTGAAGGTGATATTGTCGCTGATGCGATGTATATAACGGAGGAACGAAAGAAAATAGCTAACTTCACGGATATTTGGTATATCCAAGGTGAAGGGCTGATTGTCTTAAAGGATTCTGAACTAAATTCACTGGAGCAATTGTCTGATAAGGTTGTAGGTGCTCAAAAAGGAACAACCTTCCAGCCGTTTTTAGAAGAGTTGAAGAAAGATGGAAAGATTAAAGATTTAACTGTATTTGGGTCACAAGCTGAATTATTATTAGCTGTCAATACAAAGAAGATCGATGCAGCCGTAACAGATAGTGCAACTGCGGCATATGCAATTAAAAATGACCCTTCTTTAAAGATAAAATTAGCCTCACCCTATAAGCCGCATTTTGATGGAAGTATAGGTGCAGCAGTGCGTTTCGAGGATCAGGATTTATATGATGCAGTAAATGCAGAGTTACAAAAGTTAAAAGATGAAGGCTTTATTTTAGAAGTACTTGAGAAGTATGGTCTGAGTGCTGATAATATGGCGAACTAACTTCAAATGAGTAAAAATGATTACTATTATTTCCATATAATAAATAAGAGTTTGTAATGGTGATGTCAGGGTGCTTCTGTCGTTGCACTTTTACTTTCCAGCGGGAAAAGCTTCAGCTTCAGCCACCACATGTAGCTAGAAGGGGCTGAAGCTAAGCTTGCAGAAAGCTCTTTGATTTAAAGGGGATGGAGATAATTGTTTTGGCATTTACTCATTGAGAGTAACTAATAAAACAAACCGGCTGAAGGAAGTGATAGGAATATGACATTGCATTTTGGACAGGCTTTTGGGGAATTAGCACCCTCGTTGTTTAGTGCATTGAAAATAGTTACATTATTGGCAGTTTTAGCATTTGCTTTAGCATTAATTATAGGAATTGTAATAGCGATAGGGCGTATATTTGGAAACAAAACAATTAATAGAATACTAATTGTCTTTGTAGAAATTATTCGAGGTACACCGTTATTAGTACAATTACTTTATATGTATTATGTAGTACCAGAAATATTGAATTTTCTAATAGGATTTGTGGTACCCGATTTTCATATGAATTTTGGTGCATTTGAAGCAGGGGTATTAGGCTTGGGGCTGAATTATGGAAGCTATATGTCTGAAGTTTTCAGGTCTTCCATTTTAGCCGTTGATAAAGGACAAAATGAGGCTGCTCTTGCTTTAGGCTATACAAGAGTTAAAGCAATGAGACATATTATCTTTCCGCAGTCAATCAGGATTTCACTACCTTCACTAGGAAATTATTTTGTTATGTTGCTAAAGGATACTTCACTTTGTGCGTTTATTACGTTAGGAGAAATTATTTTAACGACACAATCATATGCAGCACAAACATTTTTAACAATTGAAGCCTATACTATTGCGGCATTGGTCTATTTAGTTGCAAGTATTCCTTTAGGCTATTTAGTAAGAGTGCTTGAAAGGAGAATGGCTGTATATGTCTAATAATATGATTGAAATTAAAGGACTTTTCAAACAATTTAATAATGTCCAAGTTTTAAAAGGAATTGACTTGATTGTTAAGGAAGGAGAAAAGGTTGTTATTCTAGGTCCTTCTGGCTCAGGCAAATCTACATTACTTCGATGTATCAATTATCTTGAAACACCAACAAAAGGGGAGATCAAGATAAATGGTCATTCATTTGAAAACGGAGATAAAAAAAATAAAGAGAAGCATATTGCTCAGCTAAGAACAGAGGTTGGGATGGTTTTTCAAAGATTTAATTTATTTCATCATTTAAATGCAGTAGATAACGTGATGGCAGCATTGGTGACAATTAAAGGGTTGAGTAAACCAGAGGCAAGAAGTATTGCTGAGGCTAATCTAAAGAAAGTGGGAATGTTAGAGAAAGCAAAGAATTTCCCAAGTCAATTATCGGGTGGTCAGCAGCAACGTGTAGCGATTGCTAGGGCATTGGCTATGAATCCAAAGGTGATGCTATTCGATGAATCAACATCAGCATTAGATCCTGAATTAGTTGGTGAGGTACTTAGGGTTATCAAAAACCTAGCTGAAGAAGGTATGACAATGGTGATGGTTACTCATGAGATGAAATTTGCGAAGGATGTAGCTGATCGTATTGTGTTTATGGATAACGGTATAGTGATTGAGGAAGCACCACCAGAAATTTTCTTTAATAATCCTACAACAGAAAGAGCGAATCAATTTTTATTGCAAGAATCATATTAAATAAACTATTTGGAGGTCAGTATGATTAAATATATAAAACAGGCTAGCGCTAATGAGAAAAAGGAAGTACAAACTGTTCAAGATACGGTTAAGACAATTATTGATAACGTCATCGAATCAGGTGATGCTGCACTTAGAGAATACTCAGAGAAATTTGATGGCATTCGTTTAGATTCTATTAGAGTCTCTGAAGATGATATTATGAAGGCAAAAAAACAACTACCAGCTACATTATTAGAGGATATTAACTTTTCGATTGAAAGAATTAGAAGTTTTGCTCAATTACAGCGCAACTCCATTTCAGAATTTGAAAATGAAATGATTCCTGGGGTATTTTTAGGGCAAAAAGTAATTCCAATTGAATCAGTCGGAGCATATGTGCCAGGAGGACGTTATCCTTTATTATCCTCTGCTCAAATGGCGATTATTCCAGCAAAAGTAGCAGGAGTTGAGCGTATACAAGTATGTACACCGCCAACAAAAACAGGCGAAGTACATTCTGCTGTATTAGTGGCTGCTAGCTTATCAGGTGCAGATGATATTTATAGAGTCGGAGGGGCACAAGCAATAGCGGCATTAGCTTACGGCACAGAAAGCATTCGTCCTGTTAATAAAATTACAGGACCGGGAAATAGATTTGTCACAGAGGCAAAAAAACAAGTACATGGCAAAGTGGGAATTGATTTATTAGCAGGTCCTAGTGAAGTGCTTGTGTTAGCAGATGAAAGTGCCAAACCAGCATTTGTCGCATCAGATTTGTTAGCACAATCGGAGCATGATGTTCATGCACAAGGTATTCTTGTAACGGATAGTGAGGAGCTTGCCAATGCTGTCCTACAAGAAATCGAAGTACAATTAAACAGCTTACCAACGGCAGATGTAGCAAGAGTTTCATGGCAAAATAGAGGTCAGGTGATTGTTACGTCCACTTTAGACGAAGCCATCAAGGTGACGAATGATTTGGCATCAGAGCATTTACATGTTCATGTAAAAGATGCTCCATTATATTTAGATCAATTAAAAAATTATGGCTCGTTATTTTTAGGAGAAAATGCTTCTGTTGTTTATGCTGATAAGGTATGTGGGACTAACCATATTTTACCTACAAATGAAGCGGCAAAATATACAGGCGGCGTATGGGCTGGTACTTTCTTAAAGGTAGTAACGTATCAAAGAATTGAACAACAGGGAATCGAAGTGTTAGCGCCACATTGTGTCCGACAATCTTATCGTGAAGGCTTAATTGGTCATTTACGCTCAGCTAATATTAGATTAACAGGTAAGCTGGATGCAGAAAAAGATTTATTAGCAACAATACAAACATTTTAATTTTTATAGCTTGTTTACAAGAGTGTCGATAAATTCTTGTAAACAAGCTTTTCTCAAACTAATGGATTTGGTGATGTTTACATCAATTCGAGGAGGTTTTTTATGATTTTACTACAAGAATCTCAACTTCATATGAATCTAAAGTTGGCTCCGAAAATTATCCAATCAGTAAATATGATGAAAATGACTTCAGAGGAGTTAGAGAAATATTTAACTGAAATGGAACTTTCAAACCCATTAATAGAGGTAAATTATACAAATAAACATCATTTTCGTCGTGAAAGTGCTGAAAAAGAGTATGATCTCAATAATTTACGAGACGAAATAAGTATGCAAGAAGAGCTGATTCAATATGTAAGATTATTGGTCAAGGATGAATATGACAAAAAGCTGTTAGAAAAGGCAATCAATAATATAAATGACAATGGTTACTTACCAAATGCCCTGCAAATAATGTCCGACGTTGAATATAACAAAGTGCTTGATTTTTTTAAGGAAATGGAGCTAATTGGTGTAGGCTGTTTGAATTTCAAGCATTCCTTAGCATTACAAGCACAAAATAGGTTCCCAGATAAAGAGGCTTTGCTGTTAGTGATCGAAAATATTGAAAGCCTTGTTGAAGGAAAAACGAATTCTTTAAAAAAGAAACTAGGGTTTTCTGACGATCAAATAAAAGAGTTAATGAAAGATTTAAAAGAATTGAATCCTAGACCTTTTGTGAGCACGACGACTAAAAGCTCTGCTATTATTCCTGATATTTTTGTGGAGTTTAATCGCAATAGTCCTATGTCATATTCCTTCCATGAAAGATTTATGCCGAATATTAAAATACATGAATATACAAATCATTTAATTTCAAGAGACGAGAAGAACCAGTATAAGCTTTGGAAGCAAGATGCCTATTTATTATTAAATGCACTCCAACAACGCAAAAAGACGATGATAGCGATTATTGAGTATTTATTAAGCTATCAGCGTGAAGCTTTTGAAAAGGGGATTCAGTTTGTTAAACCATTGACATTGAAACAAGTTGCCAAAGAATTAAATAGGCATGAATCAACTATTAGTAGAGCTATATCAAATAAATATGTACAAACACAATATGGTGTCATTTTATTAAAAGATTTATTTTCAGTTAAAGTAAATAATGATGATGAGAATTCACTAGCCAAGGGTAGAGTGAAAAATTTGGTGAAAGAGATTATTCAATCGGAAAATAGACTAACACCGCTATCTGATCAAAAAATAGCAACAATTATTCAACATAATGAAGGATTGAAAATATCGAGAAGAACTGTAACTAAGTACCGAGAAGAGCTAAATATAGCATCATCTATATTAAGAAAGATTTTAGAGTGAATTGATTATTATATTCTTAATCACTAGCGTCGCGTGAATTTTAATTGAATTTTCTGTTTTATTTATTTTCCATTTTAGAAGAAAAACAAAGACACTTGGACAGAGGTAGTAATCATCCATTTTTTTACTATAACCTTTAATCTGAGTAACAGAAGCGGAAAAACCTTTAGGGGACCACTTTCCCACCGATTTTTCGTATCCATAAGTGAGCCGATTTCCACGGGGATGCTTTGAGTAAACGACTGATTTTCAAGTACGTTTTCGAGCTGTTTGTGTTCAGTTGTGCCAGGACATGTAAACAATACACAATCATCGCGATGTACACTTGATTATGAACGCCTTGTTCGCTTTGTGCGTAGAACTTTTTGATGTTCAAGTGCTGCTTTAGCCATTTGAAAAACAGCTCAATTGCCCAGCGTGATTTGTACAGTTCAGCGATTTCATCCGCACTTAGGTCGAAACGATTTGTGATAAGCTGCAGTTCGTTTCCTTTTGAATCCAATACTTTGATAAGACGAAAGACATTTTCTGCTCGATTTTGTGTTGTGCCAATGATCACCATTTCATCGGATGAAACAAGTGAATCTTCTGGCAGCTCAAACGGCTCGATTACACGGATAACCGCGTTTTTTCGTAAGCGCGAAACGAAAAAATAACCATCGTCCGTCATGCGGTCAAATCGCTCATAATCTAAGTAACCACGGTCAAAAACGTAAAGGCAATCCTTGTCATCAACGAGTACCTCTAGTTGACCACGATCATGTTCAATCGCGTTTGTTAAAACCGCTTTGTCTGGATAGGAACAGCCTTTTTCTAAGTATACAAGGCGCAAATGAAGCTTGATTCCTGATTTTGTTTTGCGAAACTCCGCCCATTTATGGTTGTTTAAATTCAATGGTAACGTACTCGAATCAATGATTTTCAGCGGTGTCGTGTTTTTACGACGTTGTTCATACTGAGACTTTTCATGAATTTGGATAACTAAATCTAAAAATATCTGTTGGAATACCTCTGTCGGCACTTGATTTAATCGGCGTCCTAATTGCGAAAAGCTGATGGAATCTAATTCTGTTGCTTTTTGAAGGTCATCTGAAAACAATGTCTCACTGACTGCACGCAGACTTTCTGTTTCATTCAACTGCGCAAACAGGAGTAATTTCAAAAATGAAGCGATGTGTAGCTTCTTTGTATAGTAATTTAATTGATGGGCTTCAACCAGTTCTTCTAATTGTGTAGTGGAAATCGGCGAAAGCCATTGTTCAAATGATGTTTTTCGTGTAAACTTATCCATGCGTATGTCCTTTATTTTGGATTTGGATGGTTTACTACCGCCCAACCATTATAAAGGATTTTTTTGTGCATAAATAAAATTACAGAAAATTTAATTTATTCAATAAAGGTGAATCATTTTAATGCGACACTAGTGATTCTTAATGAATATATCTTGAAACAGTTATTACTTGCTACTCAGACCACCTCTACCATAGGGATGATTTATTTTACATCTGTATTAAAAAAACACCTCCAAAATAATTCTGTATATCCATACCTATTTTAGAGATGTTTTATATTTTCTTATAAAAGTAGGGTAGTCTACTGCATAGATTTTACGCAGTGCTTACTTTTTCCTTGCGCTCTGTTCGCTTTACAAGGTAGATACTTATTTCATATAAGAGAATCATTGGTATTAAGACAAGTAGTTGACTAATAAAATCAGGTGGAGTAATAAGGGCAGAGCCTACGCCCATTGCAATATAAGACCAACCCCGTATTTTTTTCATGGATTCAGCAGTGAGTACACCAATTGCAGATAAAAATAGGGCAACAATTGGTAGCTCGAACAATAAGCCGAGCGGCACAGTAGTCATTATTAAAAAATGCATATATTCACTGGCAGATACCATAACATCAAAATTGGCTGCTCCAATGCTTACTAAAAAGGAATAACTGAGCGGATTGACGATGAAGTAGCCGAAAAGAATTCCTCCCAAAAAAAGCATAAGCATAATCGGTGCATAGAAGCCTAAAAAACGACTTTCTTCCTCCTTTAAGCCGGGCTTTACAAAGCTCCATAAAAAATGTACAAGAAATGGCAGTGCAAGCCCAAATGCTAAAGTGGTAGAAATGGTCATATAAAATTTCACAACCTCAAGTGGACCTAAAATAATAAGTGAATGGCCTCGTGTAATAAACGGAAACCAAATATTAATTGTTGAAAAGACCACAATAAAAAATACAATAAAAACGGCTAGCCCTTTTATAATTTGCTTCCGTAGCTCTGCAAGATGTTCCAATAAAGAGGTAACAGGGGCAAGAGGCTCCTCTACCTCCTGCGTAATGGTTGTTGAACCTTCCACAGATATGAAAGGCTTATCAAGAGGGCTTATATATTTTCTTTTTCCATCTTCATATGGATCCATAGGAAATCCTCCTACAAATCATCCGATTTTTTGTTAGTCTTTTTTAGTGAATCATCATCCTCATCATCGATAAGCCCTTTCGTAGACTTTTTAAATTCTGCAAAAGTTTTGCCAACCGCACCACCAATTTCCGGTAATTTCTTCGGTCCAAATACAATTAAAACAATTACTAAAATTATGATTAATCCAGGTACACCAATTGCTCCAAGACCTCCCATATACCTTGCCTCCTTATAAAATTTTATACTAAAGAACCACCTGATTGACTATATTTAATAATGCCCTCTGCACAGCGATAAGCCAGCGCTCCTAACGTACCTGTTGGATTGTAGCCACTATTATGTGGAAAATTCCCAGCACTCACCGCAAAAAGATTATCTACATCCCAATGCTGTAGGTAGTTATTTACAACACCTTCCTCAGGCGTTAAGCTCATCACAGTGCCGCCTGTATTATGGGTTGTTTGATAGGGCACAATATTGTAATCCGTGATTTCAGCGTTTGGCACAATTGTTTTTGCCCCCATTTCCTTCATAATCTCTGCTGCTCGTGCAGAAATATATTTATGAAGGGCACGATCCTGATCTGTAAAATTGTATGTTAGCTGCATCAATGGTAGCCCGTAAGCATCTTTGTAAACAGAATCCAGTGATAGATAGTTTTCCTTATGTGGCATACATGCGCCTTGCGCACCAACTCCAAATGAGCGTGTATAGTAATAAATGGACTGCTTTTTAAATTCAGGTCCCCAAGTTGGTGTATCTGGAGGTGTTGGGTTTGAGCCGATTGGTCGTGTGCCTGTTTGTGTTAGGGCAATATTTCCTCCATGAATAAAATTTAAATCGCTATGGTCAAAATTATCACCATTATAGTCGTCTATACACATTCCTAAAGAACCTGCACCCATAAATGTATTGTATTGTTCATCAAAAAATCCAGCAGCTCCAGGTAAAATTTGATAGCAATAATTTCTACCAAGTGTGCCCTTGCCAGTAGTAGGGTCATATCTTTCACCGATATCTGAGACCATTAACAGCTTAGCATTATTAAAAACATAACTCGTCAGAACAACAGCATTCGCAGGCTGAATAAATTCCTCACCTGATACTGTATCGATATATCGAACACCAGTGACTTTATTGCCCTGCTTCAAAATTTCAACAACATTGGAGTTATAACGTAAATCAAAATTACCCGTCTTTAATGCAGTTGGCACAACCGTAATTTCCGCAGAAGATTTTGCCCCATATTCGCAACCAAAACGCTCACAGAAGCCGCAATATTGACAAGCATTTATTGTTTCGCCATCAGGATTTTTGTAAACCTCTGAGACATTGGCTGATGGCACCATATAAGGAGTTAGCTTTAAGTTTTTTGCAGCCGTTTCAAACTGTGCAAGCATCGGTGTTTTTTTCATGGGTGGTGTTGGATATGGATTCGATCGTTTTCCAGCAAATGAATTTTTATCATCCCCTGAAATACCAGCTGTTTTCTCAAATTTATCCATATAAGGCTCAAGCTGATCGTATGTTAACCCCCAATCCTGAAGGAGGTAGTCCGGTCCAAGCTTATTAGGCCCATAACGTTTATCTGTTAAGGTTTTGATTTGGAAGTCATAGGGCAAAAAACGGTAGGTCATCCCATTCCAGTGGGTTCCTGAGCCTCCTAGTCCCTCACCAAGTAAAAATGAGCCTAACTGGCGCATTGGCAAAGCCTTCATATTGCGATCATTACGAAAGCTGACCGTTTCCTTGGATAGATTTTGCATTAAATCATAGCGAATGGCATAACGGTATTCATCATGCACATTTAAGTAATCCTCAGTACCACGTTTTTGCCCACGCTCTAAACCCACAACCTTTAAGCCTGCTTTGGTACATTCAGCAGCGACAATCCCGCCTGTCCAACCTACACCAACTGTTACCACATCTACACTTGGCAATGTTTTAGCCATATTCTAACCCCCCTAGTGATTGCCTAATGAATTAGGCTCAATTTTTTGAAATTTTGGATCCTCAATTTGGGCAATATAAGCCATTTGGTGACCAGGGAAATTCTTCATACGCCAGCCATCCATATTGCGATTGCCCCCATACATCGGGTCGGAATAGGCTCCCTCTAGTGTGGCTGCACGTAACAAGGTGAAGAAGAATGCGGATGTTACGCCAACCATTTCTACCTCTCCCTTTTGAAAGGCTGTGAGAATTTCATCCATTTGTGAGCCCTCTAAATCATTAAAGCCTTTTTGAAAACGATTTTGGGCTTCATCCTCCAATTTCTGAATGCCCTGTCTAAAGATTTCTGCTCGTGTTAAGCGACTTTGATAGCCTTGTGTAGGAGCCCCCACATCAAAGGGACCTTGCATATATTCTTTAGAATTACTGCCATATTGTCCTGCCAGCTGATGATCGATAAAGTAGGGAACATCCAAGCCTATCGCTCCTGGCCCTAAATCATCTTCTGGGAAAATACGTTCAGTCGCTTTCGCCAAAATATTAAAATCTGTATCTTTTCTAAAAAACATCTTAGCCTTTGGTGAAGCAGTAGCCTCATTTGTAGCACCATGCCCACCATGCTCCAGCGTAGAAGTCCCCTTACCATTGATGTTATAGCCTACTAGTCCACCTATTAATCCACCACCGACTAATGTCCCAGCTGCAATACCAGTTGTCTTTAAAAAGTCTCGGCGTGAAACATTGTTTTTATCTGTACTCATAGAAAGCCTCCCCTCAAAATGTTTGAAATCCTTTCTATCTTTAATCATCAGCAAAAAATGTGAATTATAATCAATTTTTGTTGGAAAAAGTATTAATTTCAGTTAATTGGGGAAAGGGAGAGGCATTGTCATCGATTGCGCCTCGGTGTAATAGTACCTGTCGCTAATGCTTTCGGTACAAAAAACGTTTGTTAAACCAAGATAAAAAGAGAAGTGTTCAATGAACAGCTTCTCTTTAGGATAATCAAATTAAATAGTTTGCATAGCTTCTAATAATTCTTCTTTAGTCATTGTACAGTCACCGCCACCTTGTACCATTTGATCGCTTCCACCACCTTTACCATTAATAAGCAGCAGTACCTTTTCAGCGATATCCTTCATGTTTTTTTCCACATATTTCCCTCTTGCTGCAACAAATTGTAGCTTGCCCTCAGTGTGAGATACTAGCAGAGCCGTCATATCTGCTTGCTCGGTCACAATGATACGAGCTATTTTTTGTAGCTCCTGCATTGTTCGTTGATCAAAGGCTACTGCTACAAGCGTATCGTTTTGTGCCATAAGTGCCTGTGCTTCATACTTTAATAGCGACTCTTTCGCGGCCGTAAGTGCTTTTTCTGTATTTTTTTGAGCTGTTAATATTTTTGTAAGTGCTGCTGCCGCTTCAATTTCAGGCACACTTAATTGGCGCGCAACATCAGCTAATACTTTTCTTCGCATAGCCAGCTCAGCTAGCACTCGTTGTCCACAAACAAAGGAGACACGTACATGGCCTTTCATTTTTTCACTGCCGAGAATTTTAATGGCACTAACCTGTCCTGTAGAAGTTGGATGGGTTCCTCCACAGCCGTTGTAATCAAAATCAGGAATAATCACAAGGCGAATATCTCCTGATACGGCTACTTCCTTTCGAAGTTGATAGTCAGCAAGCTCATTCTCTGTAATCCATGTTATTTCAATTGGACGGTTTTCTAAAATAATAGCATTTGCTCTAGTTTCTGCTGCTGCAAGCTGTTGCTCTGTCAGTGTATCTACAGCAATGTCAATTGTAACCTGTGCACTGCCTAGGTGAAAGCTTACAGTCTGTGCATCAAAAAGCTCGACAAATGCAGCTGTTAAAATATGCTGCCCTGCATGCTGCTGCATATGGTCGAAGCGTCTTGACCAATCCAATTTTCCATGGACAACACCATCTAAAGTAGATAGCTCACCTTGAATATAGTGGCGAATTTCATCGTCTATTTTTTCAACATCTATTACAGGCACATTATTCAAAGAGCCTGTATCGTGGGGCTGACCTCCGCCAGTTGGATAGAATGCTGTATTTGATAACACAACATATTGACGAGCAGCCTCATCTACTCCTTTGCGAACAATGCTCGCATCAAATTCACGTAGCATCACATCTTGGTAATATAATAGCTCCTTCAAGAAAAAGCCTCCTTATTATATGAAATAACTGCCATTTTATTGTGGCATAATTATTTAAAGGTGTATATGGCTTTTCTAGTTGACCCATGCTGAAATTGATTTAATATAGAAAAGAACAGCTAAAGATAAAGGAGTTAGAAGAATGGACATTACACAATTTTCAATGGAAGAAATTTTAGACCCAACAAATATTATTGAAGGTAAGCGTTTTGAATTTATTTTGGATGTAGAGGTTGATGAGGAAGATGAGCTTTACCATGAGGCAGGCATAGAGGTTCGTGTACTGATTGCTGAAAAGAATGCCGAGCCATTTATTTTAAATTACTTTGTTATGGAGAAAGCAAAGGGTGAATATTTAGATTTAGCATTAGAGGATGATGAACTAGAAGAAATTCTAGCCTTCTGTAAAGAAGAAATAGCGAAAGCATAAAGAGCAGGGCGTGTCTAACAGATTATATAAAGACACGCTCTTTTTGATGGAATTAAGGATGATGTAAGGTTGCTGAAATATGTATGTAGTATTGGAGCATTACACTGAGTTTTAGCATTTATAAAAATGGGCAATTTATATAAAGAGGTGCTAAAATGTCAACTTACACACAATCTGTTTTAATCGCATTTTTCATGACGATCATTTTATCATGTATTCTTTTTATGCCATGGCTTATTTATACGTATCGTAAATATGGCTATTTATCTATATCTAAAACGATTATTATGTTTTCATTTATTTTTTATTTTCTATCGGCTCTCTGCTTAGTATTACTACCTTTCCCATCCACAAGAGATACTTGCTCACTCCAATCACCAGAGACGGTCCATATGAATTTACGGCTTTTTCAATTTATTGAGGATATTTTAAAGGATAGTGGGGTTGTTATTACAAATCCATCGACATGGCTTGCACTGACGAAACAGCAGGCATTTTTCCAGGTCTTTTTTAACTTCTTGTTATTGATGCCATTTGGTGTTTATTTACGCTATTTTCTTCGCGAAAGAAGATACTGGAAGCGTGCATTTTTATTAAGCTTTTTGTTAACATTGTTTTATGAAGTGACACAGGGAACTGGTATTTATGGCATTTTTAATTGTGCATACCGTATCTTTGATGTTGATGATTTATTATTAAATAGTGTAGGCGCGTTACTTGGCTTCTTTTTAGCACCTATCATATGGGCATTGTTTCCTTCTCATAAAGAGGTAGAGGCAAAAGCTGCTGAAATGGAAAAAAGGGATATTGTCAAACCAATTTCTATTCTGCTGGCATTCATCATTGATTTATTGCTGGCACATATTATTTGGCTAATTATTGGAGCATTTACAGGGTATAGTGGTATATTCGAATTAATAGTGAAGAGTGTATTATATATGCTGTTCTTTGTTGGTATTCCAAGTGTGACAAATGGCGCGACACTAGGTATGCGATTTATGCGTTTTACAATGGTCAATAAAAATGGCAAAAGTGTAATATGGCAATCATGGCGTCGCTGTGTAGCTATTATTGCAACGGCATGTGTAGCAGAGGCGATTACAACGATTGGCAGTATGCAATTAGATATGGATTCCCCATTCTATGTTTGGCAAATAGCTTTCTCTCTTTTAGCTGTGCTAGCAAAAGTAGCCCTTACAATCGTTATGGTTATTCATGTGATACGTGTTATTGCCAGTGGAGGACAACGACGTTTCTATATTGATCAATATGCAGATTTAATCGCAACAAGGAAAAAATAAGGGGGTCTGTAAAATGAAATACGTCATCATTGGAGGAGACGCTGCAGGTATGTCTGCGGCAATGGAAATCTATCGTAATGTACCAGAAGCAGTTATAACGACTTTAGAACGTGGCTTTATTTATTCATATGGGCAATGTGGATTGCCCTATGTGGTAGATGGACGTATTTCATCAACCAAACGCCTGATTGCTAGGGATGTCGAAACCTTTCGTGATAAGTATGGCATTGATGCCCGAGTTGGCTATGAGGTAGAGCATGTAGATAGCAATAAACAGGTTGTTACAGGCACTAAGGCAACAGGAGAAGGCTTTGAAATTCCCTATGATAAGCTTCTCATTGCAACAGGTGCAGACCCAATCTTACCTATTAAAAAGGGAATAGATTTAGAGGGCATTCATACAGTGAAAACAATTCCCCAGCTTGAAGATTTACTGGCTGATTTAACATCTGATATTGAACAGGTGACCATTATAGGTGGCGGCTATATTGGATTGGAAATGGCAGAAACCATTCATGCCTGTGGAAAAAGGGTAAGACTCATTCAACGAGGAGGCCATGTAGCGCGTATCTTAGATGAAGAACTTGCCCAGCATGTTCATGAGGAAGCAAAAAAGAACGATGTAGAGCTGTTATTAAATACTAGTGTTGAAGCCTTTGAAGGTGATCAACGAGTTAAACATGTAATCACAGATAATGGTGTATTTGACACAGATTTAGTGATTGTTGCTTCAGGTATTCACCCAAACACAAAATTTTTAAAGGACACAGGTATAGCGCTTGCTAAAAATGGGGCGATTATCGTAAATCGTCATTTAGAGACATCTATTGAAAATATTTATGCAGCAGGAGACTGTGCGACACATTTTAATATTGTGAAAGAGCGCTTAGACTATGTGCCTTTAGGAACAACTGCCAATAAGCAAGGTCGCTTAGCAGGGCTTAATATGTCTGGCAAATTTGCGCCATTTAGAGGGATTGTTGGCACTTCTATTTTAAAGTTTTTCAACTTAACGATCGCCACAACAGGTATTAATGAGCGTAATGCTAAAGAGCTTGGCTTTGACTATGAGGCATTTAAATTATCTGCACGCCATATAGCTGGGTATTATCCAGGGGCACAGCGTATCTATATGAAAGTTGTCGTTCGCAAGCGCGATCAGTTACTACTAGGGGCACAAATTGTAGGTCCAGCAGGGGTGGATAAGCGTATTGATGTGTTTGCTACTGCCTTATATAGTAAAATGACACTACCTGATTTACTAGATTTAGATTTAGCCTATGCACCACCATTCAATGGTGTTTGGGATCCGCTACAGCAGCTAGCAAGATTAAATGGACGTTTATAAATAGGAGGTAGAGCGATGAGCATTTATGATATTAACGTAACCTTAGAGGATGGTACGGTCTATAGCCTCGAACGTTATAAAGGAAAGCCTATGCTAATTGTTAATACAGCTTCCAAATGTGGCTTTACACCACAATTTGAAGAATTAGAAGGGCTCTATGAAAAATATCAGGAGGAAGGTCTTGTTGTACTGGGATTCCCATCCAATCAATTTAAACAGGAGCTAGCGACTGCTGAGGAGGCAGCCTCCCAATGTCGATTAACATATGGTGTAACATTTCCGATGCATGAGATCGTCAAGGTAAATGGTAAAGAAGCACATCCCATCTTTGAATATCTCACTTCCCACTCTAAAGGATTTTTAGGCAGTAGTGTTAAATGGAACTTTACAAAATTTCTTGTGAATCGTGATGGTGAGGTTGTTGGACGCTACGCATCGGCAGATAAGCCAAGTAGCATTGAGGATGATATTAAGCAAGTTTTAGCATAATAAAGATGGAGGGATTCATGCACAGTGTTGTGTATGGATCTTTTTTTGTTAATAAAACTTAAAAGTTGGTCAATAAAATGCGAAATTAAGTCAATAAAATAGAAAAGTTAATCAATAACAAATGATTTAAGGTTGTTGTAAGCTTGCGACAAATTTGCTGTAAGTTTGGACTCGTATACTAAAGTCAGAAAGAAGAGGTGAGCGTATATGACGCCATTATTAAAGGTACAAAACGTTGGAAAAACTTACGGCAAAGGCGCAAATACTTTTACAGCGCTATCGAATATAACATTTGAAGTAGCAAAAGGAGAGTTTGTTGGTGTAATGGGTCCTTCAGGGGCTGGGAAATCTACGCTTCTAAATGTATTGGCAACGATTGATACACCAACAACTGGTGAAATTATTATTGAAGATACTAACTTAGCACGTATGAAGGACGCTGAATTAGCCGATTTTCGCCGTGATAATTTAGGATTTATCTTCCAGGATTATAACTTGCTCGATTCTTTAACAGTTCGAGAAAATATTGTTTTACCACTGGCGATTGCGAAGATGCCAACAAAGGCTATTAACGCAAGAGTTGACCGCATTGCTGCATTGTTTGGAATTAGTGATTTATTAAACAAATATCCTTATCAAATTTCAGGTGGGCAAAAGCAGCGTACCGCCTCGTCGCGAGCATTAGTGACTGAGCCAAAACTAATCTTTGCTGATGAGCCGACAGGTGCGCTTGATTCAAAATCTGCAACAGATTTACTAGAAAGCCTAAGTGATTTAAATCAATCCCAGGCAGCTACTATTATGATGGTCACGCATGATGCCTTTGCGGCTAGTTTCTGTCAGCGCATACTATTTATTCAGGATGGGCAGTTATCGAAGGAAATTCATCGAGGAGCCTTAACAAGAAAGCAGTTTTTCCAAGAGATCTTGCAGGTGCTGTCCAGCATCGGGGGTGGAGTAAATGACGTTATTTAGTTTAGCGCGTAAAAATATTCAGCGCAATTTATCGAATTACTTTTTATATATTGCCTCGATGGTATTTAGTATCGTTATTTACTTTACATTTGTCACACTGAAATATAATGATGACCTTGCAGCTTTAAAGCAATCCGCACAGCAAATTAAGGGATTAATGAGTGCATCGTCAGTAGTGCTTCTGTTCTTTATTGTTATCTTTATGGCCTATTCCAATTCATTTTTTATGAAGAAGCGGAAAAAAGAAGTAGCCCTTTACTCGTTACTAGGTGTACGTAAGCAAAAAATTGGCTTAATGCTCTTTTTTGAAAACCTAGTCATAGGGCTTGTCTCTCTAGTGTTTGGTATCATTCTAGGTTTCTTTATGTCCCAAGGGCTATTAATGATACTAGTACATCTAATGGGCTATGAAGTGGTTGGTAGTCTGACATTTTCAATGGAGGCACTAATTAATACAACGGGCATTTTTACACTACTGTTTTTATTCACATCCTTACAAGGTTACCGTGTGATTTATCAATTTAAGCTAATTGATTTATTTCATGCGGAAAAACAGGGTGAGCAAATTCCACGTGCATCGTTGATCGCTGCATTATTGGGAACTGTACTGATAGCATTTGGCTATTATACGGCTGCCTCTGATATGTTTACAAGTAGTATTTGGAAATTATTCACGTTCTTAGGTACGCCGCTGCTAGTAATTGGTGTAACAATCGCAGGCACCTATCTATTATTCCACAGTGTTAGCGTATTTGTGTTAACAGCCTTGAAAAAAGCGACATCATGGTCATGGAAGGGCTTAAATTTAATCGGTGTCTCTCAATTATTATATCGTATCCGAGCCAATGCAAAATCGTTGTCAATCATTGCAATTTTAAGTGCCACAACGATTACTGCTGGTGGTGGTGTCTTTGGTATGTATTACAATGCAGAAGCAAGTGTCCGTCAGATGCTACCTAATACCTTTATGTGGAAAGGTGATACCGTAGAATTTCCTCAGCAAGATGTCTTATATCATGAATCACTGGCTGTGAAAAATTTACGTGTCGATAATGAATTCGCATTTTTTGAATATACATTACTGAAAGAAACGGACTATAATCGTTTAGCGCAGCTACAAGGCAAGGATGGAGAGCTACACATTGCAGATGGCTCAACTGTCTTACTTGATGCAGCCTTTGATGAACGTTTTTCACATGATTTTACGGGTGAAGACTTTAAGCTAGAGAACGGGGATTCCTTCCATGTTGATAAAATGCTGACAGAAAGCGTCCTAAACTTTATACCAGCAGGAACGATACTCGTTGTAAATGATCAGGAATTTGCTGATACTGATGCCGAAGCTGTGACAATGCAGGTTGTCGGCATGAACAATGATTTAAAGCAGCAGGACATGTCACAGGTTATTTATAAACAATTGTCTAGCGAACAGCAACAGGGCTTCTCAAGTGTTCCCCAAAGCTATGAAGACAGTTTAGCTACAGTCGGTGCATTATTGTTTGTCGGAAGCTTTTTAGGGCTAGTGTTTCTAGCAGCAACAGGAAGTATTATTTATTTCAAAATTTTAACGGAAGCTGAGGAAGATCAGGCAAAATATGCAATTCTAAATAAAATTGGTGTGAATAGTAAGCAAATCTTAAAGACAGTGGCAGGACAGGTGGCTGTTATCTTTAGTGCACCCCTTATTGTGGGCATCATGCATAGTGTTTTTGCCTTACTAGCATTTTCACAATTATTTAATATGAATATTACAAAGCCCGTAATTCTGTGGATGGTTGCATATTCAGCCATTTACTTTATTTACTATATCTTTACAGTACGTGCGTTCTACAAAATTGTGAGACAGGAGAATTAATATGAAAAAAGCATTTTTAGGAATCGGCGCATTATTTATATTATTTATTGCAGGCTTGATTGTACTAATAACGGTAGATTTTAATCGTTTAAATAAAGATCCATACTACGTTCAAATTACAGCAGATGGAGAAGCAGAGGAGCACAAGGCAGATAACGGCGAAATTTTTACAACATATTGGTACGAACTGCCCGCCCTTAATGACAAGGGAGAAGAAAAAATATTGAAGTTTTCAGCGCAAAAAAACTTACGTCAGGATGCCTATTTACAGCTCTATGTAAAAAAAGGATCAGAGGTCACTTCCTATGATGAAGTGCAATTCAATGAATTACCTGTAAAGGTGCAGAAGCAAATAAAATAGCAAGCAGGTTAAGGTAGAGATAATAGTCTCTACCTTTTTTTATAGAAAAATTCGGTGATTTATGTATGGAAATATTGTTATAATATACATGATAATGTAATTTCGAAATAGGGGGATGGAGATGAAAAAGGAAAGCAAGCTACTGCTATTGATTTTAACGATAAGCATTGCCACAGTTCTGATCATTCCTGTTTCTGTAAACTTTATGGCTCAATCTAAGTATAGCCATCAGGTTATCACGCTACATGGCATAGATATTGCAAGAGGTACATATTCTGGTGGTCAATTTATAGATAAATATAGAGTATCCAAAAGGAATGGCGAAATGCTTAACTTTTGGATTAAAAATACAGGAAATACGGATATTAAAATTACGATAGATAAAAAGGGTGGAGCGATTTTTCAACCAGGGGAACAGGGGCATATTTCTACCTCTGTTGGATTTTTTGCGAAAACCTATGAGTTTAAAGCTGCCCCTTTACACAATGGAGGAAATATTCGAATGGAATATGGACTTAGTCAAAGATAATAGAAGATAGCGATGAAATGAAGAAAAATGGATAAGGTAATTCTATTGATGATTGCGAAAGGTGCTACTGTTGTACTGTTCCTGCCTTTTTACTAGATAGAACAGAGCTACAAGTAAACTAACGAGCTCGGTAGGATTCCAAAGAACGTATTTATTAGAAAAAACAATGGAGAGCTAGACGTGATAATAAAAATCAATGAGAAACATAGAAAAAAGCTAGTGCCAGGAGAACAAGACGATATTACAATTCCAGCTAAATAATTTAACTATAAGTATACATTTAAAGCGGGGGTATAGCGATTGACTATAAAATTGCGCAAAGGCATAGTTAAACTGAGGAAGAGTCCTTTCTAAATGAACTGAGCTAAATCATTATAAGATTTATAAAGCTTTTCCACTTGCTATTCGTAGCCTCATTAAAATATAGGTAGGGGGAAATCGAATGAAAAAAATAATAGGAATTTTTCTAGCAATAGTCATACTATTAATAGTATCAGACCTTCTTCAAGGGATTATTTTAACAATACTGTATAATCCAGTAGGGTCAGAGAATATTTATGAACCTGCGTGGATTGTGAAGTATAGTTTAACTGCGGCTCTTATCACTGTTATGATTGTGCCAGTCATTAAATTTTATAGCCGCATCACTAAAAAGATGTACCTTTGAACTACCCCCACTTATAGAAGTGTGGGATTCCTGCGAACACCAGACCAGCGTCTAGTTGTAGTAGCAGGCTCTCCCCGTAGTCCCTACGGTGAAAAACTTGCAAGGATTGTACGTTGGACTCCGCTGTCTAGCGTACTGCTTGGTTTTCGCTTTTCGGCTAGACAGAACGATAGAACGTTGAAGATTTTATATAACAGACGAACTTTCCTGTTACAACCTCCTATCTTCAGTTTTCAAAGAGCAGTCTGTACAGGTTCATTAGAGCACATACATTCTAATTGTACGCCAATTTAGGCTAACGCCTATCGACATTCATCTCCCCCTTACTCACAGGACTATCCCCTTCACGTCCTTTAAAGTGGGCGTCTTCTGTCGGAAAATGATAAATTAGAACGATACCCCCCTTCATTACTCAAATAATGAGAGTAATGAAGGCCAAATCTGGATAGTTGTATGGCATGAAGGACAGTCAATCTTGCCTGCTAAATAGGGCAAATGGCGGATGAGTTTATCTTCGTCAATCGCCTGTGCTTGCTCTTGCAATATTTTCTGTTCTCTATTTGAAAATTTTGTTGTGGGAATAATGGTGTGAGCATTTTGCTCCTCATTAAACACAGGGTCCTGCGTAAATGCCTGTATGCATGTATCGTCTTCATTCGGCCATAAATACATCTCCTCTTTACATTTTGGGCAGGTAACAACGTATTCATCGCCCATTGTAAATGTCAGTAGCATATTAGCCAATGTGTATAACCCTTGATAAGCAGCATTAGCACTAAGGATGTAACGCTTTTCCACATGGTTCTCTAAAGCATGGGTTGCATAAGCAAGTACTTCTGGTCCTAGTAATGCTATCTTACGTATAGCCTTGAGGTATTCACTGTAGATATCCGTACAGGTTGATGCCCCGATATGTTCGGCTAATTCCATCCATGTTGCGGGGAATGGAGCTGCCTCATTGTGATCCCGGCTTGCCTCGATAATACCGCATGTAATAAATAGCTCACATTGCACTTTAAGGTCTTCTGTTGAACAAGCAATGTGTACTAGATAAGGAACAGCGGCATAAGTAACCGTGTAAATTGTGTTTTGATGAAACAAATATTCTTGAAAAAGCTCATCAGCCATTTCTTGATCATATTCCTGCGTCAACTGCTGTAAGAATACAGGTACGTCTGCTCCAGAACCATATGGCCCCATTAACTTGCTCCACACACTGCTCGTCCATTCAAGCATAATAAGCGCCTCCCTATACAATAAATTCTGCTATGACTGGTCCCTTTTTAGATAAATGTTTACAATTGTCCCTTTTCGCACCTCAGAGGTGATGGTGACAGTTCCACCATGTGCCTCAATAATATCTCTAGCAATCGCTGTGCCTAGGCCGGTGCCAGCCGTTTGTTCGGTATTTGTACCTCGATAGTAGCGTTCAAAAATATGTTCTAAATCCTCTGCAGTCATTCCTGTGCCAGTATCAGCAATTGTAATTGAATCCTCGTCAACAATCACTCGAACAGCTACATCTGGTGGATTATGAAGCACCGCATTGTGTAAAAAATTAATAATCGCCCGACGCATAAAATGCTCGTCAATACAATACTCAATATTGTTAGAGGTAGCCTCAAAGTCAATATTCGCAAGCTCAAATTGTGGTGAATTTAAAGTATCAATCACAATCTCACGAACAAATGCTACGAGATTGACCTTATTAAATGTTAGTGGAAGCTGCTGATGTCTTAGACGCATTGTTAAATTGAGATCATCCAGTAACTCCTGCATATGCAATGCCTGTCTTTCAATAATTTTTATATACTCAGTTTGCTCAGAGCCATCATTTAAAAGCTCTGCATAGCCGCGAATGGAGGCGAGCGGCGTTTTCATATCGTGTGAAATATTACTTATCCATTCCTCACGCATCAATTCTAGTTGTTTTCTCTCCTGCTCATGGGCAGCTAATTCTTGTGATACCTCATCTAAATTATCAAAAACAGGCTTATAGAGCCCTCTAGGTTTTTTAATAGGGATATATTTATGATTTTTTAAGTAATGAATACGTTCAATCATGGCATAGAGTGGCTTTGTTAATGTACGGCCAAAGAGCCAGCCTACTAATGCCGCGATTAATAAATCCACAATGATAATGACAAGTCCAAATTTACCAATAAACTGAAGTGTGGATGGACCCGAAATATGCATAACTAAGCGCGAAACGCTACTACCTTTAATGCCAATAAGATAGCTAAGCTCATCCTTCATTCCTATATAAACTGTTGTGTCTACACCAAATTCTTTATATTTATACACTTGAATAATATCGATGGGTGCATAATGTGTAAGGGCATCATCTGGGGCAAAGTAGTCGTCAAGCACCTCTCCATTTTTATCAAGCAATTGAATCCATGCATTTCGCTGATGCAATTCCTGAAGCCCTTCTTGATGGATGGTGGCTGTATCACTATCGATATATTGCTGAAAATCACGAACAAACTGTTCCTCCGAATAGGAGGATACATCATAATTATGAAGCTGTTGAAGCATAAAAAAGCCTATAAAAATAATGGAGTTAATAACAATAACAATAAAAACGATGGAAAGCACTGATAGAAGAAAGCGAGCGGTGAGCTTCCATTTCATCGTTGTGCCTCTTGCGGTATAACCAATTTATAGCCAAGCCCCTTAACCGTTGTAATATACATAGGCTTTGAAGCATCTTGCTCAATTTTTTCACGCAAACGTCGAATATGCACCATTACTGTATTATCAGAGCCGAAAAAACCCTCGCCCCATACACGCTCAAATAGTGTTTCTTTACTTAAAATGCGATTTGGATTGCGCATAAAGCACGCCATTAATCCAATTTCCTTCGCAGTTAACTCCAATAACACCCCATCCTTCTGTACCTCAGTTTCATCGATATTAAGCTGAAATGGCCCAACCTGTATAGCTTTTTCAGAGCTGCTAGCTGGAGCATCCTGTGTTTGATAACCAGCTCTCCGTAATTGTGCCTTAACACGATAGGCCACCTCTTTAGGGCTAAAAGGCTTTGTAATATAATCATCGCCGCCAATAGCTAGTCCTACAATTTTATCAATTTCTTCTGTTTTCGCAGACATAAAGAGTACAGGTACATGTGATACCTCTCGAATTCGTCTACATAAATCATAGCCCTCACCATCTGGGAGCATTACATCAAGCAGCACAATATCGGGTGTTGTTTGCTGAAAACTGGCCCAGGCATTTTGTATAGTGCCTGCTATGGTAATTTGCTGGTAACCCTCCTTTTGCAGACTAATTTTTAGCAGATTGGCTAAATCAGCCTCATCCTCTACAATTAAAATAGTTGGCTCTTGCATATGCCTACACGTCCTTTCTTTAAAAGCCTTTACTGACAATTATTATAAATGAAATATCCATGAAAGCGAGAATAGAGGTATTTGTTGAAGGATTCAGATAAATTAGCGGATAGGATAGTAGAACTGGTGGAGAGAACGGAGAAAGTGACGAATAGTATGGCGAAAAGAATAATAGGCTAAAAATTTATTTAAGAAAGGAAACCTTTAGAGAGCTACAAGCGTAGAAAGAGTAATCATAAATTAGGAGGAATGATGATGTTTAAAAGAATAGCAGCAGATGCATTGGGACTTTCAGATATTGGGGTAGTTGTCCCGCGAGAGGATTATGATAAAACAGATGCAGATGATTTTATTTTACATGAAATCGACGAGAAAATTTATTTCTTAATTAAAACAAAGGCAGATGAGTATTGCTTTACAAATCGTGCCATTATTCACGTTGATGGTGAAAGTGCCCTAAGCAAAAAGCGATTACTGCGACGATACGATTATTCAATGTATTCAATTACAGATGTTTTTCTCGAAACAGCAGGAACAATAGACCTTGATGTCGAAATTAAATTTACAATCAATAATTCTCCACTATCTATCGACATCCATAAACGCTTTATTGATGATATTAAAGATTTATATAAAGCACTACATGCGATTAGCTATGAACAAAAACAAAATGCCTACAAGCTAGAGGTAGCAGAAAGAAGCTTAAATATCGCATCTTCATCACTTGGGCGAATTGGTAATAACAATATTACGCCAGCATCATCATTCAAGGAAGTTACGCGCTTTGCAAACGATTGGATGATTGACCACAAAAGCAAATACAACAAAGATGATTTCTCACATATTTTTAATTTATATATAAACAATTAATGAAAATAGCTCTCTGCACATTGTGGAGAGCTAGCATTCTATACATAAAAAATCAGAACTAGGAGCGTGACAAATATGACAAATGAATTACATGTACTAGAAAAAGAAGAAATGGAGAATAGTGCCTCTATCAAGCGGCCTCAAGCCGTTGAAACATTGTTTGTAAATGAGTTTATAAATGGAATTTTAGACCCCTCGCAACAAATGCTAGGGCCTGTGAAAAATGGGGGAACAATTATTGCCAATACAACGCCTGGATGCTGGGGACCTATGCTGACACCAACTATTCGTGGAGGGCATGAGGTCACGAAGCCTGTTTTTGTAGAAGGTGCTGAGGTAGGAGATGCCATTGTTATTAACATTCAATCTATACAGGTGACATCATTGGCAACCTCATCCGGTCATGATGAGGCAATCGCAGACCGATTTATCGGTGATCCATTTGTTTCTGTAAAATGTCCAGGCTGTGGCAAGCTGCATCCAAGTACAGTTATCAAAGGTATCGGCAGACAAGCAATTCGCTGTTCCACATGTAATACAGAAACAGCACCATTTAAAATGACCAATGGCTATACAATGGCACTCGATCACAAAGGGAATATGGGTGTGACTGTTGGGCGGGAGGGTGCACGTCGTATCGCTCTCGATGCCAAAAACTATATGAGAACACCTGAAAATTCAGTGCAAAATCCTGTTGTTGCATTAGCACCAAGTGATTTAATTGGTGTGATGGCTAGAATGCGTCCATTTTTAGGGCAGCTTGGTACAACACCTTCAAAGGCAATGCCAGATTCTCATAATGCGGGCGATTTTGGCTCGTTCTTAATTGGAGCACCACATGAATATGCCTTTACACAGGAAGAATTGGACAAGCATCGTACAGATGGGCATATGGATATTAGTAGAGTACGTGAAGGAGCAACCATTATTTGCCCTGTTAAAGTTCCTGGCGGTGGTGTCTATATTGGGGATATGCACGCGATGCAGGGAGATGGGGAGATTGCAGGTCATACAACAGATGTAGCGGGTATTGTGCAGCTACAGGTGAGTGTCCTGAAAAAAGCTACATTGGAGGGACCTATTTTATTACCAAATGAAGAAGATTTGCCATATACAGCAAGACCTTTTACAAAGGAGGAAAAGCGCCAGGCACGCGAGTTAGCAGAGGAATTTGGTGTTAAGCAGGTAGAAGAAGCATTCCCTGTATCTGTGGTAGGTTCAGGGAAGACATTGAATGAGGCGACGGATAATGCGATTCAGCGTGCTGCCAAGCTATTTGATATGAGTGAGCCTGAAGTATTAAATCGAGCAACCATTACAGGCTCCATTGAAATCGGACGTCATCCAGGTGTAGTCACAGCAACCCTCCAAGTTCCAAAAAGCATTTTGAAAAAAGTGCGCCTTTTAAAGACAATTAAGAGGCAATACGATTAATACGAAGAGAGAAATAAATGACCAAGATAGCTCGGTGGCTGTCTTGGCCTTTTTGTTGCTTTACAGAAAGGGTCACCGTTATTGATTTTATAATATAAATGGTTAACGCAATTATTGTCAATTCTTGAGGAATTGTAAATATTTATCTGAATTTTTCAATTTGAATTGAATTCTTTTGCTGTGTTGATATAATAGTTTAAAAATTAAACGTCTATAGTAAGGTTGGTGACAAATGGAAGAAACGATTCATGTCCAAAATAAACTAGAAAAAAAGAATACGATAAAACCCTTTATTGCAAAAATGAAAGGGGGAGGACGGGCTCCTTCGCGTACAAACTTCGCTGATGCCTTTACAGGAGCACTAGGTGGTTTGATATGTATTTTTGTTTTACTATGGTTAACGAATTATACGAATGCTCCTTGGCTAATGGCATCACTTGGCGGAAGCTGTGTGCTTGTTTTTATTGTTTGGAATGCCCCATTGTCCCAGCCTCGCAATATTATAGGCGGTCATTTAATTTCTGCATTTATTGGCTTAACGATGTATTCCCTATTAGGCTCCAATATGCTGTCCATCAGTCTTGGTGTTGGACTAACGATATTTTTTATGGCTTTTTTAGGAACCATTCATCCGCCAGCAGGGGCCAATCCAATTATTATTATTTTAGGAGGCTATAGCTGGAGCTATCTGATTATGCCTGTGTTTATAGGAGCTTTAATTATCGTTTTATTCGGGTTGTTAATCAATAATTTACGAGATACAAGAAAATATCCAGTTTTTTGGTGACGGTGTTTGTCCATCTATAAAGTGCTTATTTTATAGATGGATTTTTTCTGTGTGCCAGCTATGTATATCACAATTTTTTTAGCATATGTTGGAGAAGATTTGTTATATTGAAGAAAGACAAACAACGTAAGGGAAGATGCATAGTGGTTAAATTGGATGGGAGGCTCCAATGGTATGTTGTTGGATTGTGATGAGCAATTATTCATGGCATATAAACAAAATAGTGAAGAGGGTGTAGAAAAGTTACTTGCTGCATGGGAGGAGGCAACGTCTACTCAACAGGAAGACCCTCAAATATTAGGTACTTCACTTTCACCGCAACTATTTCTAGTAAATGAAGAAGCTGCTAAGAATATTGCCTTTTCCACAGCACGTAAATATTGGGGACATGTATCAGGAGAAATGCAATTGTTGTTTGAGCAATATGGCTTCGATGCAAAATTTGTGAATGAACGACTCTCTGCGTTTTTTTATACACAAAAAGGAAAAGAAACATTTTTTGAGCAGCTTTTTGCCCAGCATACCATGGATTTAGAGAGAGTAATTTGGCTAGTTTTTGGGAAACGACTGCAAATAACGATGCCTGTGAATGAACTGCAAACGATTATTTTATATAAATTTCAAGATGAATATTTTATGCATATGATGTATAAAGAGAAAGCTCCATTCTGGCATTGGCTTTTTGCAAAAAAGGTTTATTCACTGCTTATCCACAGACCTTTAGAACAATTCACATTTCTTTATGAAATAATGGGACATTTTGAGCAATCTATTCGAGAAAATTGTGAACATGTGGATAACTTTGTGAATAACTATAAAGCGATACTGGATAAGTGTATAACTTATGTGGATAAGCATAATCCCTCTTGCCTAGCAAAAAAACAATTGCGACTCTATCAAATTGTGACCCATTATTGTTTAGCAGAAGGGGATGTTCAAAAGGTGAAAGCGCTGATTACGTCCTTTGAAACGGAATGGCGCTATTCGATGTATGCATTAACAGAAAAGGAGAAGGTGTTAATTGCCTATATCTTATTTCATATCGCCAACAGGGAGCAACAAAGTGAGGCAGCTATACGCTATGGTGAGTATTTATTAGAGGATGAACGCTTAAATAATTATGCGATAGAAATTTTATTGGAATATAGAGAGCTTCTGCCAAACCGTAAACCAACACCACCTGCCATTATTAAAAATTATCAGCTGAATTATTTAGAAAATTTATATGCAGTGTTACTTGATCATTATGTAAAAATGGAACGTTATACAGATGGCCTAGCATTGTTAAAGGAGCATGTATTAGCGTCCAATAAAAAAATCCATACCTCATTAGTACAAAAAAATTATAGCCAAGAACAATTTATTACAATTGAGGCATATGTTCAGCAGGACATTGCTCTACATGTGAATAATTCACTACAGCATATCGGTTTATCTGTGGAGGAGTGGCGACGGCATTATTATCAACCAGAAGCACCGTATCATATTGTCGCACAAAGCGCTTCCTTGCATATGCTTAATATTTTACGTGTATTATTTGTCACCGAGCAGTTTGAGCTTTTTGAAAAATTAATGGAAATCTATAAAAAATATTTGTTAATTGATGAACATTTTGAAAATCTTCGTCGATTCATTAGTGCCTATGTTTAATGGCAAAAGGGCTATCAAGAAAAATCTCCTTTTCTCGATAGCCCTTTTGTTTTATTCTAAAACTCCTTTTTCTGTTAAAACGCTAATTTGTTCATCATCGTAGCCTAATGAATGTAAAACCTCTTCATTATGTTCACCAAGCTTAGCACCAACATGTTTATATTCAGGATGTGCACCGCTAAACTTAAAAGGAGAAGCAATTTGCTTTTGTATCGTTCCATCATGCTTTGGAATATCTACAATCATTTCTCTAGCTTTTAGCTGTGGATGCTCACAGGCTTCGGGGAATGTCAGTACAGGCTCTACACAACCCTCAAAGTCCTCATTAAAAACCTCCAGCCATTCATCGTACGTTTTGGACAAAAATGCATCCTGTACAGCCTCTTTAAAACGAATTTGTGTGTAGTAGGAATCGTTAAAGGTATTATCAATTAGCTCAGGAATATCAAGCGCTTCACAGAGCAGCTTTCGAAATTGGGGCTCTAAGCTTCCAACAGAGAAAAAGCGACCATCCTTTGTTTTGTAAAAATCATAATAGCTACCACCGTTTAAAATTTCTTGCTCAGGCTGTGGTACACGACCACCGCCAATAAAAGCAGCGCCATACATCGCATTGAGAGAAAAAACAGCATCCGTCATACTAATATCAATAAATTGACCTTCACCTGTCTTTTCACGATGCAGTGCAGCAGCAAGCACCCCAATGGCTGCATGCATCGTACCCCCTGCAATATCTGCTAGTTGAAGTCCCATGGAGACAGGCTTTTTATCCTTGTGACGTGAATAATCAAGCAAGCCTGATAATGATAGATAGTTATTATCATGTCCAGGACGATGGCTGTACGGACCAGTTTGTCCATAGCCAGTAATCGCACAATAAATAATTTTTGGATTGACTTCCTTTAGTGCTTCATAGCCAATCCCCAGCCGTTGCATAACTCCTGGTCGAAAGCCTTCAACAATAATGTCATATTCTTGTACAAGCGACTTCACAATTTCTACAGCTTCTGGCGACTTTAAATTTAATGTAATTGATTTTTTAGAGCGATTTAAATGTTGATGAATATATGCCTCATGATCATTATCATAGGGAGGCATAATACGCATTAAATCAACACGTTTTGAAGATTCAACATGAATGACATCTGCTCCCAAATCAGCAAATATCATTGTTGCCATTGGTCCTGGTAGTAATGCAGAAAAATCGAGAATTTTTAGTCCCTTTAAAATACCCAAATCTTTCAACCCCTTTTTGTGTAGGCTACATGACCATCCATAGGATGACAGAGTAGCGCTTTTCCCATCATGTGTATTGTTATAAAAAGTGTATTTCTATTTCTGTAGTAATACAGTTTATTTTAATTTATTCAGTATTATAACAGAATGAATCATGGCTTGCCTATGTTATTTTTTATTATAAAATAAACAATCTAAATTTTATATATCAGAATAGCAAAAAAAGTAAAAAAATTTAGAATTTAGATTACCTAGCAAAATTCAGATAAATAAAAATCATTTATTTGAAAATTCAGTCGTATGATAGTTTTTAAATAGAAAAAATATTATAAAGTTTTTTTTATAAACATTGTAATGAATATTTAGTAAATATCCATATGATTTGTAACTCTTTGTTGATACAATCTTAAGGATATATTGCGGGTTGCTTGGTAGTAAATTATTATATGTGTTGGAGAATTCATACTTTTCTAATAATAGGTCTTTATTTGTAATAAATGACGATTTGTGAAGATACATCTAAAAATAATATAGGAGGTAATTAGTAAGTATGCATGGGGTGAAATTAAAGCATTTAATTATGGGGGTAGCACTAGCAGCATTCTTCTTTACAAGCATTGGGAGTATTTGGAGCGGATATAGAATGAATGTTGATTCGATAAAGGAAAATACACTTGAAACAAATCGGGTGTATGCTCAGAAATTGGCATCAACTGCAGATGACTATCTCAACGAGGCCTTTCAAATACTCAGTTATAGCGCTAAGCAAATAAGTACAAGGATGGATGATGAGCAAGTATTATTCAAGGAAACAGATCGGTTGAAAATGCAAAATCAGATGTTCAATTCTGTGGTTATTACCAATGCAGAGGGTCTTGTATTGGCGATCTCACCACCATCAGTTGATATTAAGGGAGAGGTTTTAACATCTGCGGGTGCTAAAGAAGCGTTAGCTAAAAAGTCACCAACTATTTCTAAACCCTATGAGGCGATCACAGGACGTCTCATTATTTTTATGTCCTATCCTATTTTCTCGGCTTCAAATGAGTATTTAGGCATGGTAGCAGGCTCCATTTATTTAAAGGAACCAAATATTTTTAAAACATTATTAGGAGAACATTATAGCAAGGATGGCTCTTATGTATATGTAGTGGATGCGGATGGGCGCATCATCTATCATCAAGATCCGGCACGTATTAATGATGTGGTGACAGAAAATAAAGTCGTGCAAGCTGTAATGGCGGGAAAAAGTGGTGATCAACTTGTAGAGAATACAAAAGGAATAGAAATGCTTGCTGGCTATAGCACAGTGACCGCTGCAGGCTGGGGTGTTGTTGCCCAAAAACCTCTACAGGTAGCATTAGCTCCTTCATTTGATCGTGTAGAGGAATTTATTGTGAAATCGATACCCCTTATGGTGATTTCGATTATTATTGTACTTTGGGCAGCAGCACGTATTGCCAATCCGCTACAGCAATTAGCGACATTAACAGAGGAAAGCCTAGATAGCAAAAATGTAGATGACTTAAAAACAGTTAGTGGCTGGTATTATGAAGCCAATTTCTTAAAGAGTGTCTTGATACGAAGTTTATCCTTTTTACATGGACAAATTACATTTTTCAAGGATCAATCAACCGTTGATCCACTGACGGGCGTTACGAATCGGCGTACGATGGATGCCTTGCTTACTGAGTGGCTGGCAAAGAAGATGCCCCATGCTATTATTTTGCTAGATTTAGACCACTTTAAAAGTGTTAATGATACATACGGTCATGCAGTAGGTGATAAAGTATTGCAGTTTTTAGCAAGACATATGGAATCTGTAGTGCGTGAGGGCGATGTTTGCTGCCGCTATGGGGGCGAAGAATTTATAATACTTCTGCCAAACGCAACAGCACAGGAGGCACTACAAATAGCAGAGCAATTACGAACAAGATTAGCCCAAGCAGACAGTCCTTGTGGCAGATCTGTAACATTATCTGCAGGCGTTGCTGTTTATCCAGAAATGGCTGATACGACAGAGGCACTAATAGAGGCTGCTGACAGTGCATTGTATCTTGCAAAGCAGGCTGGACGTAATCAAGTAAAGATGGCTAAGTAAAAAATTATTAAAAACGCGCTTATTTCTTTAATTTTTAGGGTAAATGATTAATGCAATCATCATTTGGGCAAGCTATTTTTGAGTCATCCGTCATATGACTTCTAAGCCATGTTCAAATGAATATGTAACTCGGGCTGCATCTTTTACTCATCTTGATAAAACATAAGGTTGTCCCCCTTTCCCTTATGACATCGCAAGGACGAGTAGATGTATGCCTATATATCGCGAAAACCAAGAGGCACCGATGCTTCTTGGTTTTTTATAGTGGTGTTGGATATTTACTCGATTAGGAAAGAGGGAGTTTCGCTTGAGGGTGCTCAAAAAAAGAAAAAGTCGCTCATAAATAGTGAGAGGTAATTAAACAGAAAAGACATCAATCAACGCCTGTAATCAAGGATTTTAGCTTTGAAATTATATTTTATTTGAATTTCTTGTATTTATCTATGAAGGTTCGCTAGCTATTGGTCGATATAAAGAATATGAGAAAAATGATATTTGTACGTATCAGCCTACATAAATGAAAGGACGAGTGAGATGGATAAAACTAAAATCCAAAAAGTAAACAAAGCCATGATTGCTACGGTATTTGCTACAAGTGGGATTGCTGTTGTTGTGCCTCCACCGCAAAAAGCGGCAGCGGCTACATCACCCTTCAAGGATATTGACCAATACTCAGATCATTATAATGATATATTAAAATTATATTCGCAAGGTGTTATTGATGGTTTTTTGGATAATACATTCCGACCAGATGTAAGTGTAACGCGAGGGCAGGCTGCCAAGATGCTGGCAACTGCTTTAAAACTAGATACTAAAAATGTGCAAGATCCTTATTACAAAGATGTGCCTAAAAGTAGTGAATTTTATCGCTCTGTAGCGGCATTACAAAATGCAGGCATTATGTCTGGCTATTCAAATAGTACATTTATGCCAAACGAGCCTATTACTCGTGGCGAGCTAGCTAAAATTATTGTATTAGCTTTCCATTTAGAGGTATCTCCTACGTATAATCATATATTCAAGGATGTTGATAGCAAATCGAGCAATGCTATTTATATTCAAACATTAATTGATTTGAATATTACAGAGGGAACAACACCTGTTACATTTTCTCCATTTGAGCCTGTAACGCGGGGACAATTTGCATCGTTTGTTGTTGGTGCACAAGAGAAAAAGAGCAATGAAACATCCTTTAAGATTACAAAGGTCGATGAGGATGCTATTTATATTAACGGAGAAGCCTATAGAGTTTCAGATAGCCTTGCGCATATTTTCAATGAGGACAATGCAGAGGTTTTAAAAGGCGCACTGATTGAGGGTAACCTTTCAGGGAAAAGCCTCCTCTCTGTGTCAAAATTAACTTTAAATGCAAGTGGCACAAGTTCAAGCTTCCTTGAATTCGATGGGGATTATGGTTCTCTTGGCGCGTCCATCGTTGTGAATGGTAACTATATTGAGTTTTCAAATATTACACTAACAGGTACAGTGTTTGTTAATGAAACAGTGCGTCCATCCTTACGTCTAGGTACTACTTATAATCAGCCATTAACAATGGGACGCGTGGCAAGCTTAAATACTTCCTTTATCAATTGGTCTAATCCAGATAACGAGGAAGAAGCTTCATCTACTAATAATCCAACAAATGATTTGCAAAATTGGACTAAACCAGATGCTGAACAAGAGAAGCCTTTTGTGAACTGGACAAAAGAAAAGCAGGAAATGAAGAATGTTGAAAAGCATCTTATATTCTATAACAGTACAGTGTCACGCCTAGTCGTATCACAATCAGGGACAAAAATTGAAACAAATACAAAGCTACCACGTGTAGATATTAATGGTAGTGTACAAGAATTTGAAATTCAAGGTGATATTGGTACATTAAATATCAATACAGAAACAAAGCTTACCATTTATGGTGAAGGCAATATTGATTGGATTAATTACAAGGGTAACAAAGACCTTGAGCTATATATTGATGGGCGAGTGGGTACATTATATGTTGAAAATAAATACGGCAAGATTGATATTGGCGACTACACATATATAGATAAAGTGGTTATTCCTAAGGGCGAAACGCCGAATAATATCTTCGACGACTTCCTAGAGGATAAAGACAATGTAGGTAGCATTACAGACCCAGATGGTAAGCCGATTGATAAAGATGATATTGACAACCAGCAGCCTGATGATAAAACAAAGCCTACTGTCAGCATTACCGATCTACAGGTATTAAATGGCAGTGAGATTGAAGTGAAATTCAATTCAAATGAAGTGGGCACATACTACTATATTGTACGTGAAGCGGATGCAGATGCACCAACAAGGCGTGAAATGATCGACCGTCTTTCCAATCAAAATATAGCGCATGGCACCGCTACAGCAGTCAATGGTACAAATACCATTAGAGTTTCCAATCTAGGGGAGAAAAAGGAATATGTAATCTATATTCTAGTTGTGGATGGCGCGAAGAATGCCTCGGATATTGTGTCAGAATCGTTCCAAATGAAGGATGCTTCACCACCGGTTGTAAGATCACTACAAGTTACACCTTTACATGGGGGCACACGTGCAGAGTTTACATTTACAGCGAGTGAGCCTGGGGATTACTACTATTACGTACGTCCAAAAACAACAGCGCCAGATCCAACAACGGAGGATATTATCGCGAATCCAACAGGTAGCGATAAAGCAGTAGCTGGTAAACTAGGTGTTGAAGGAATGCTCACAGGTTTAGAGGCTGAAACGGTTTATCAGCTTTATGTTGTTATGCGAGATGCTTCGGGTAATTTATCAGTAGACCCTCCTGTGGCACGAGAATTTACAACATCGGAGTTGGATCTTGTTCATCCATATGTGGGATTAGGACAATTAGAACGGAAAAATAATAATCAGTTCGAGCTAACGGTGAGTGAGGCGTTAGATCCAGAAAGTGCCAACAATATTGATAATTATTTATTAACAGGTACTGTTATCGTTAATGTTACAGGAGAACGGGGCATTAAACCATCAGCAGTAAAATATGAAGCAGGCAGTAGAAAAGTATTGCTAACGATTCCATCTGATACAGGTTTTGTTAATGGTGATACATTGCGTGTAACTGTATTACCTGGTGTAAAAGATTTAGCAGATAATGCATTTGAAAATATAAATACCGTACAGCCGGGTGACCCAGTTCGTAACTATGCAGAATATAAGCATGCAGACACAGTAATGCCTGTTATAACGATTGAAAATGTTATCAATAGAGCTGATGAATCGGACGGATTTAGACGAGCGGAAGTTGAATTTAGTCCAAATAAGGCCGGGACATACTACTATATGATTTTACCGAATGTGGTGATAGATAATGGTGTAACAAAAACATTACAGCAATATTTAACAGATCATGAAATTACAGCGCGTGATTTTATTAATGAATTTAACAGTACAAATAGATCGAACAAGTTCCAAATAAATGGAAATAATATTTATGTGACAAGCGGTACAGGTACAGCCGATTTAGAAGCAACTACACAAAAATTCCCTGTATCTGTAGCACAGAATGCCTTAAATCCATTTAATAATTACTCCGTTTATATGGTATTAAGAGATCGTGGTGGTGAGCTTTCGCGAATTGCGGGTCCTAGAGAAGTATTTAATGATGTGAAAGCACCGCTTATCCGAGGCTTGGAAATTAAGCCAATGGCAAATAATGATACAAAAGCAACAATTAGCTTTGAAACGAATGAAACAGCAACGGTGCATTATTGGTTTGTTGAAAAGAAAATTCAAGATGAAGAGGGGAATTGGATTGACAATCCAGATGCGAACTTAAGTGTTCCAGCAAATGAGCAACGTTTAGAAGCTGAGTTAAAAGGTAGACCATCTGTTGAAAAAATAGGAAGTGGTCTTTCTGGAACAGTAGAGGCAAGAGGTGTAACATTAAAGCCTCATACAGATTATGTTGTTTATGTGGGAGCAGAGGACACATATGGTAACTTTACAATTTATCAGGCAAATAGTGACTATAATGACCATAATCGAACAGCAACAGGCTTAATGAAGCAAAATTTCTATTCGGATGGTACGCCACCAAGAATCGGTATGAAATCACCAATGGATAATAAGGATTATCCAGGATTAATTTATCGTAACAACAGCGATAATACACTGACTCTCACATTTAACGAGACGATTATGCGTGAGAATGCAGAAGGTAAATCGGAACTTATAAGTACAGGAGATACAGTAAATCTGGATTTAGCAGAGGTTCTTACAATTACAGATAGGCTTGGTGCGGATGTGACAGATCAATATGAACCTGTTAGCTATACGGTAGGAACAAATACAACGGAGGATAGTCAGCTAATTATTAGACCGAAAACACCAATAGATATAAATCGCACAATAACAGTAACAATGAAAGATGGTACTAGAGACTTTATGATTCTGCCAAATTATATAGGGCATAATTTCATAAATACAGGTCTTTATAAGTACCGAACTTTAGATGCAGGATTTGTGTTTATTAAGTTTGAACCTAATACAAATAACCAACAATTAAATATACTCTTTGATTTAACTTCCACAACCGAGCAAAACTATGAGCCTAATGAAACATTAAAGTATTACTTTGTGACAGAATCAAGATTAAAAGATGAAGCAGTAATTAGAGATCGAAAACCATTAGACGTACTTAACGGAATTAAAGACAAAACAATTGAAGCACTAGCGACAGGCACAGGGACAATGCAGATCGGCAATGCACGTGCGCAGGCAAAACCTAGACATTCAATTCAATTTGTTGAAAACGATTGGATAACGATAGTTATAGAAGATAAATATGGTAATTTAAATAAGATTTATGCAAGAGTAGGATACGATTCTACTACTTCAACTCCATAAATATCGAAAACCAAGTAGGCTCCTACAGGTCTACTTGGTTTTTATTTTTATTCCTTCCACTGACTGAGCGGATATACCCATATTTTAATTAGAAATATAAAAACCGAGGAATTCGACCAAGCATGCTAGGAAGAACACTCACATGGTCCTCCTCATCAAACTTCACATAAGTAGTATGAATGTTTTTGCCACTTAGCCGCTTCATTTGTTCAGCCGCTTGATCAGCTCCTTCGAGCATATCTGACAGCTCGTTAGCACCGATTGTAAGTAGAAGATGAATAGTATACTGACTGTTCCAAGCTTCAGCAAATCTGTCTATTTCTTTTAGTACGGCATTGTTAGCCCACCAAACAGAGGGACTTCCGACTACTACATGACTAAATAAATGGGGACTTGCACATAGAGCATACAATGTGAAAAGACCGCCTAAGGAATGACCAACAATTGCTTGTTTCTTTTTATTGATAGGCCATTCCTTTTCGACAGTGGGCATAAGCTCGTATTCAATAAAATCTAAGAACTCATTGGCTTTGCCGTTTGGAGGCCAAGGCGTTCCATCTGGGCGTGGTGGCAGATGTTCTTCACTAACAGGTAGTGTAAAATCGTGACAGCGTCGCTCCATATCAAAGGGTTCTTTTGAGGGATAGCCGATGCCAATAACAAGAATGGGATCATAGCCTTTTGGTTTACGTGTTTGTAATTTCACTGCCTCAGCAAGCGTTGGAAAAAGAGCGTCCCCATCTAAGACGTAGATAACAGTATAACCATCTGCTGGTGGCGCATCTGTTGGGGCTGCAATTAAAATGCGATAGGCTAGCTGTTGGTGAGACGACATGGCAAATTCAAAGTAGTTTTCGGATGTATATGGTTTCTTTGTCATTATTGTCATAGCGCTAGAAACTCCAATACATCCTCTATTACTTTACCTTGTGCATGAATACCACCATTTAGCCAGTAATCCTCGGATGTTTCAAATACTTGATTGTTTTTGAAGGCTGCCGTACTTTGCCATATTTGACTGTTCTTCAGCTCATTTAAAAATTCATCGCCAAGGTTACCATCATTAATTAAGAAAATATAATCTGCATCTAGTTCAGGTAGAATCTCTAATGATATTTCGAAGGCACCGTTTTTCACGTAGCTGCTTTGTTCGAATCCTAATTCATGTGTTAGGACATACCCGCTGAAATACTCATCCGTCATAAAAAACATACCTTTTGCATTAAAGCGAATTAACGCAACTTTTTTACCCTCTGTTATGGAGGAAAGCTTTGTTTTTGCGGCATCTACTTTTTCTTGATAACCCTGTAAAGCTTGCTCAGCTTTGTCTGTTTCATCAAATAGTTGTCCTAAAATTTTAATAGAGCTTTCTAAATCACTTGCAGCATTATTGAACACGTAGGTTGGTGCGATTTTTGCGTATTTTTCATATGTGCCATTTTCCATATAAAATGAATTGTGCAAAATAATTAAGTCTGGTTTATCTGCCATAATTGCTTCGGCTGATGGGGGACCACTTGCAAAGCTAATTTCAGGTACACCCTGTAGCTGATCTTGTAAATAGAGCTGTGGTTTAACACCGTTGGACCATTGCATAGTAGGCTTGATACCAAGAGCTAATAACGAATCCTCCATGACAGGTGCAAAAATTTTAGTAGGCTTAGCTGATAGTGTTACCTCATTACCGACCTCATCTTTTAGTGTTAACGGATAAACATTTTGCTCCTTTGTACTTTCGGAGGTTGCCTGCGTTTCTACCTGTTCCTCTTTATTGCTTGATTGGGTATTGCAGGCCGTTAATATGCCAATAGTTAGCAAAAACATCGCTAATAAATAGGCAGATTTTATAATTGTATGACATTGATTACGACAATTTTGTTTCATTGTTCATCAAAGTCTCCTTCCAGTGATAATCATTCTCAAATAGAATTATAAATCACCGTCAGATACGTTACCATGGACGGGGACAGGAAAAGGATTTGGATTTTTTCCGGTTAGCATAAGCAACATTTCATCTAGCATTCGGTTTATAGCAATAGCTGAGTATTCAAACCAAGGATTCGAAGGTAAAACATAGACATGTCCATTTTTTACGGCATGGAGCTCTTTCCATCGATCAAGGTATTGTAAAGTAAGCCAATAATTTCGAGTTGGCGAATCTGGACAAATGATAAATAGCAAACGGTCAGGGTTTAAATTGACTAGCCGATCAAGTGTAATAAGCTCGTTATATGTTTGTTGTTGCGCATTGACAGGACGCAGCTGCAAATCTGTAAACAGTACATCCTGAATCCCTTTATTACAATATAAAAATAATTGATCACCGCATAAACGAAGAACGGCAAACGTATCGTTTCCAGTAACTTGATTAATTTCTAACCTTGCCTGTAATACCTTTTGTTCATATGTTTGAATGAAATGCTCACCCACGCTTTGCTTTTTGACAGCTACAGCTATTTCTCTCAGTTGTGTTCGCCAATCCTTTGCTTGTATATAGACATTTTTGATGCCGATTGTTTGAAGCCAATCAAGCATGGAGAGGGAGGGTTCCTCTTGAAAAATATGAATGTCTGGCTTAGCAGAGGCTAATTTTTTGAAGTTGTCCTCTGATTCTGCATCAAATATATTAACATGCACTGGAATTTTCTCTTGGTAATGATTGTAATAATAAGGACTCCATTTAGCATTCAGCGGAGCTGCTACTGGTATGATACCAAGCGCTAATAAGTTTCCAGTAGCGGATACCGAAAAAGTAGAAATTCGCTGGCGAGCCATTTTACTATAAGCAGAAGGTGAAATCCCAACTTCCTTTTTAAATTTTCGACTAAAATAAAATTCGTCACTGTAACCAACTTTTCTAGCAATCTCACGAAGTAATAAATCGGTTTCACGCAGTAATTGCTTGGCATGTCCAATGCGTAGCGCCGTTAAATAATCTGTGGCACTTTGACCGAATGCCTTTTTAAAGGCCTCTCCAAAGTAGCTGGAACTCAGACCAGAAATGAGTGCTAGATGCTCAATTGTGAGAGGTTGATGATGGTTTTTAGCAATATAATCTCGAATATCCTTTAGTGATATTTGAGTTGTCGTATCTGTTCTACTTTCCGTTTTCATATATGAATGTCACCCCTTATTATAAGTATGAGAATTACCTGGCAGTAACCAATAGCTTTGGCAATGCACCGAGTAACTTCTCTCTTGTAAAGGCATCTCCGTAATTCCACTTTGTTGCATCCACTAAATAAGCATGGTTAGTTTGTACAGCAGGGAGTCCTTTCCAAATATCGCTATTAATCAATTCAATCGTAGCCATTTGCGATTCGGGTTTATCAGATAACAACATAAAGATGCGGTCACCAGCATACTGAGGTAAGTGATCTATTGGTATTTCTCTATACCCCTCGCCTGCTTGAAGTAGTTTTTTGACTTGTGGGTGAGGCTGAAATCCATCTGGATGGAAAAGGGCAGTGGATAGACCTGTACAGCCCATAATAAAAAGGCGTTTGCCATGATCAAAAGTCAAAACAGATGCCGATTCACCAGGCTCTACAACTGTTTGAAGCTGCTGCCACATCGTTTTTTCTTGGGTTTTAAAGTGTTCTAGCCAATCTTCTGCACGCTGTTGTTGGCTAAGCCACCGTCCTAATAAAAGAACCCGTTCCTCTAATGAATCCCAAGAATTTAGCGTAATCGTTGGTGCAATAGATGATAGAGCTTGATATTGCTGTTCGTCATTATTTGTAAAGATAATTAAATCTGGGTTTAGCTTTGACGATTTTTCAAGATTGATTGGAAAGGCAACATCTTGAATGTAAGGAACATGATTTTTATAAAAGGATTTACTAATAGAGTTTTTGTCACCACCTATTGGCTGCACATCAAAAATCAACATATCTCCAAACGTTTCCCCATGATAAATAATACGATGTGGTGAGGCTGGAATGGCTACCTCGTGTCCAGTCCAATCTTTCACAACTGTTTTTTGTTTAGATTGTCGTGCAAACTGTTTGGGCGGAATCCCAACCACCTGTCGGAAGCGACGATTAAAGTAATATTCATCCTCAAATCCAACCCGCTGTGCAATATCCTTTAACGGCTCATTTGTTTGTAGCAATAATTCCTTGGCCTTTGTAAGACGTAAATCTGTAATATAATCTAGCGGTTTCTTTCCTGTTAAAGTTTGGAAGATCGTACTGTATTGCCATTGAGCGATATGAGCAAGTTCCGCTAGCTTTTTCACTGTTAAGGGCTGTTGATAATAGCTATATATATAGTTGATGGTCTCCCCAACAGCCTTTGTCATCGTTAATTGGTAGTTCATATGAAGCTGATGTTCAAATAATAAATTTAATAGTTCATACAAGGCCCCCTGTTGCTTAAGATAATCTAAGTTTGGCAGATCTTCTGTGAGACGAATAAAGCGTGTATTTGGGTAAAGGGTATACTCTACTTCCTCAGAAAAAATGGGACCTAGATAGAGTGAAAGAGCCCCCTGTTTTAACTGGAAAGCTGTAAATGCTATTTTATAGAAACGGAATTCTTTTGTGAGATCCGATAAATCAATCATAGACTGAGGCTTTATAAGGAAAATTTTACCTTTAGTCACCAAATAGGGACTATCATTAATCGTTAATGTCCCACAGCCATCTATAAAAAATATCATCATATGATGAGAAGTTGAGATAAACGGATAGCTCTGTGAAATACAGTCAATATCTTCTAAATGAAATAGTAAATCATTGTTAATAGAAGCTGATTTGTTGACTTCCATTTGTTCACTTCCTTACTAAATGAAAATGATTATCAATTAACTGTATTGTATAAAAAGTAAAGAGACATTTCAACAAAGATGAAATGTCTCTTGCTATCTATTTTTGTAGCATAGTAGGTATTTGTGTTAACAGCCATTCTCTCGTTGAGGCATCGCTATCACTTTTTTGAATATCGATCGTATATACATGCCCATTTTTTACAGCAGGTAGGTTCTTCCAAATACTGCTTTCCATCATTTCCTCAGTCGATTGTTTTGCTTCATCAACCACTGGTGTGAGGACAAAAATATGATCCCCTGCATAGTCAGGAAGAAGCTCTGTAGAAATTTCCGCAAATCCTGTTTCCTCATCTAGGATTTGTTGTATTTTGTCCCCAGGCTTCAAGATATTCGAGTCATAAAGAACCTGTGAAAGCCCTGTACGTGCCATTACAAACAGACGATCGCCAGGATAATAGGTTAAAACAGTAGCCGTTTCATTTTCTTTTATAACGCCTTCATCCACTAAGGACTTCCACATTGTATCTGCTTTTTCCTTATAATTACTTAGCCAATCCGCTGCCTCTTGTTTTTTATTGAATATCTCCCCAAGTTCAGCCAAGCGCTGTTCGATAGGGGCAAAGGTATCCAACACAATAGTTGGTGCAATCTTTGAAAGCTGTTCATAGGTTTTTTCATCTGAAGTGGCAATAATAATAAGGTCTGGCTTTAGCTCCAGTGTTTTCTCAATATTGATAGGGAAGCCTACGTCCTCCACATCCTTCACACGGTTTTCCCACGCATAATTTGTAATCCAAGAAAAACCAGCGCCAACTGTTTTGGCATCTAGGGCTAATACATCACCATAGCCTTCACCATGATAAACCACTCTTTCCGGATTTACTGGAATTTCAACCTCATGATCTAAATAATCTTTATACACACGAGTTGTTGCTTCTGTCTTTGTTGTCTCTTCCTCATTCTTTTCATCATTGCTAGAGCTACAAGCAGCCAGTAGCATTCCTATTAATAGAAATAGGCTGCAAATAAGCATATGTCGATTTAATTTTTTCATGTCTTTTCCTCCATAAATGATAATCATTATCGATATAGGCTAGCATAAATGAGTCCACGGACTAGGACAATGGACAAATTGAAGAGGAAACATTGAGATTTGTCCAAAAATCTAGTTGCTTTTTTAAAAATGAGAAACTTTTGGGTATCTGTCATAACAGGTATGCTATTAATTGTTACAACTACGGGTTTTGGCCGTAGGGCTTATGGAATTATTTTACTGATTATTCAGTAGGGAGTGGGCTTTCAGGTGTATCACAATGCGCGTTGATACAAAAAATGTTTTATTCGTCAAAGGAAACTGTGTCATTTTAGGTTTAATGGGCCTAGTATTCTTCACTAACTTTTGGTGGGATACTATCGCTCTATTTTTTGCAGGGCTGGAAGTGTTACTTGTTTATACCACATTAATAGCTATAGTAATTAACCCATATTGCTATGAAGCGAGGATATATAGATCCTATTAGAAACCACTTATAGTTACCTTTCTACTATAAAAATAGTAGTACAAACCATGGTCTTAGTTTGTACTACTAATTTAGTATGTCTTTAATGCTAAATAGCTGTATTAGTAATTTTTATAGCTGGTTTCATTTTCATAAAATCATTATCATCTAAAATATGAATCTTAGCATTTAACCATTTTAATTTCTTTTTTAAATCAACTTGTAGAGCCATTTTGATTGCGATGTTTTCACGCTCCGTATAAAATGGGGGTGGAATTAATAATAAAATAACTTTTAAATTGATATTATGTTTTAAGATATTTTTATAAGAACTTATTTCGTTTTCTTGAGATGTACGAGTAGCTCCTAATATACACGAGATAGAATCCCGGACTTTCATTGCAACTTCCAGTGAAAGGCTATCCTTGTTACCTGTTTGAAACCTATTTTTAGTGTCTTTATTTTTAAGAGCTAGTTTGAAATTTTTCACTTCTATTAGTAAAAAGTTATTATTATCCTCTATTAAAAAATCAATACTTTTAGAAGAAGGAAGCTTCATAAAATGTTCTCTATAAAAGGTTGTATCATCTAGTTTAATAACTTTGATGTCTTCAGGAAACTCAAAGTTCATATTACTTTCGATTAAATTAATCACGGAAAAACAACTCCTGCTGCTCATTATAAAGCTTCAAAAACTCATCTTCTATTGGGTTATAATTTAAATCTGATACTTGTGAACAACTTTCTATAAGAATATCGTCTGTTTCCTTAACATCCGGATTTTTATACATAGAAATAAAGCGAATATCTAATTTACTTTTATCATTTTGATATTCGGCATACATGCCTAATCTTTTTAATAAAAAGTAACTATGAGTGGAAATAAATAATTGAACACCCATTTTTGCTAATTCAATAAAAAGTTCTGTAATGATAGGAATCATTTTGGGGTTCATATTTGACTCTGGCTCATCCCAAAATAAAATAGAGTCTTTTTCAAGTGTGCCATTGGCAATTAAATAAAAAATGGTTGCAATTTTTCTATATCCTTCTGCTAAAAGCCCCATTTCTAATTTTCCCTGTTTGGGCTTTACAAAATAAAAACGACCATTCTCTTGTACTATTTTTCCGTCTATTACATCTTCTAGAGTTTTTAATAGTTTTTTTTGTGTAGAATTACTTGGTCCTTTTTTCAATGGACGTAATAATTGTTTGTTTAAATCATAGTAGGTTTCTTCAAATGCTATATGATATTCTTCATAGAGCGCAGAGAAATTTTCAGTTGCTGAAATAATTTCTTTAACTGGAATAAATATAGCATTATTTATATTTTTGAAATTTTCATCATGTTTAGTGCTGACAGATTTGGAGCTACTAGTAGAAAAAGAAAATTCAAGTGTGCTATTATTAGTTAATTTAATTTTTACATTAGCTCTATGCCTTCCAGGCTTTCTTTTCACTAATCTGCCGAGTTGATCTGGTCTAAATACACCAATTAACTTTTGGGCTAAGTATTCTTCATGCTTTTTTGTATTATTTAATTCGTTATTAGTAGCACATACACTATATAAAGTTTTCATTAAATGAGTTTTTCCTACACCATTCATTCCACATAAAACATTAATGTTTTTTGAAAAGTTTACTTTGGTAGAATTAAAAATTGTGAAGTTTTCTAATTCGATTTTTTCAATGACACCGTTAGTCATAGTTAAGACCTCCATTAATTATCAGAAGTAGAAATTTAAAAAATGGAAAAAACTACTCTTATTAATCTTGTTCAAATTTTATCATTTTAAACTAATTAAGTGAAATATTCTTTAGAATCTGCCAAAATTTATTTAACAATCGAGTACAATTGTTAAACAGTAATATGCGGAAATGATCAAATATTTTTATAAAAATTGTATATTTAGTTTATCGTAAAATCTGAGGTTGCGGGATGTTTTTGATTAAACTTTATTCCGAAATAACAGTTTTTAAGGATAAATTCATGAAAATTTGTAAGATATAGAGCATAATAAAACCCTTCAGCTTTAAGATGCTGAAGGGATTTCACGTTGTTGAAAAAAGATTGTGTTCATGGCAAAAAGCTGACTTTTAGCAAAGCGAAGGGTTGATTTCCGTTACGACCGCATGCTTTCCTGGAGGCGTCCGATGAGCCTCCTCGCTGCGCTGCGGGGTCTCATCTGCGACGCTAATCCCCAAGGAGTCACGCGGTCTCCACTCCAATCAACCATTCTTTAAAAGTGTTCCTCCTCCGCATATGAAGTAGCACGATCATTTCACGACTAGCAACTTTCGCGGTCACTTCTATGAGGATGAATAGACAATTGTGCGCTTCTTCCATTAACACTAACTTGACCATTGCCACATAGAGTCCCTTAAAAAATTGGAATGAAGGGCTACTCCCATCATGGTCACTTCACTTGCGCACAAAGTAAATTTCCGCGTAAAAGCAACGTACAACCTAACCTTACATGCTTCTTCTATTGGCGAAACATCGTATCAAACAAATCGCCTGAAATCAGAAGTCTCTCGCGAGGATTCATAAAAATTTCATGGACAATTTTGTTTTTCAACACAATGAAAACCCTTCAGCTTTAAGATGCTGAAGGGATTTTTTTACTTTGCTATGCTATCTATAACATTTTGAATAATTTGACGGTTGGCAATAGCTCCTGAATATAGCCAGCTTGAACTTTGATCGAATTCATAGACATGACCGTTTTTAATGGCTGGAATATTTGCTAAAAGGGGATCGCTTAACAAATCAGCGCTTCCCGCACTATCACTATTGATAACAAACAAATAATCGGCATCGATTTGTACAAATTTTTCTAAAGATACCTGTGACCAATCACTTGTTGCAGAGGCTGATACTTCCTTTACAAGGGTCGGTATTTGCAAGCCAAGGTCATTGTATAGTACAACACCACTAGAAGCTGTGTCACTCACCATATAAATTGTATTTTTAATATTCCAGATGACCGCTGCTGATGGACTATCAATCTTACTTTCAATTTTTTCTTTGGCTTCTTTAGCAGCTTGCTCATATTCAGCTAGGACTTCGTTAGCTTTTTCTGTTTGTCCAAAAATTTCGCCTACTTTTAATAGCTTATTACGCCAATTACTATCCTCTGTTCCCATTACATAGGTTGGTGCAATTTTGCTATATTGCTCATATTTTTCACCCTCCGCAATGTCAGGTGAGCCAATAACAATTAAATCTGGTTTAAAGCTTGTCACAGCCTCAAAAGGAAGATCAAATTCAATCGTTGGAATCTCCTTTAAAGAATCCTGAAGATAGCCTTGAACGGAGCCACCCTTGACAGACCATTGGGCAACAGGCGTAATGCCTAATGCTATAAGATGATCTTCTAAATAAGGTGCAATTACACGTTGGGGCTTTTCAGGAATTGTGACCTCATGTCCTAATGAGTCTGTTAATACGCGATCTTGCTCTACTTCGTTGTCTTTGCTAGCTTTATCTGATGTAGTAGCTTGATTTCCACAGGCAGCTAAAACAATAGATAGAATGAATATGCCAGTCAAAATAAGATGCTTCTTGGTCAAAGTGATGCGCCTCCTAAATATATTGCTTTCTCTTTATTTAATTCATTATAATGAAAATGATAATCAATATCAATAAATGGGAGATAAAATAAAAATGACTATAGATGATCGTTTATTACCCCATACTTTTTATCAGCCTATTCACATTATGCGATTAGAAGAAATGATTCATCACAATGAAGAATCCACTTTATGGCCTTGGATCATCATTGTTTATGATGGACATGTAAAATATTGTGTTCAGGGTAGGTATAGAGAACTTCATGCACGCTCAGTTTTACTATGGCATCATGCTGATGATTTTCAGCTATTAGAAACGAATCGAATTGCAGGACTTGCCCTTCAATATCGTCCATACGGTGCAAAAATAGCTCATGATATAGCTTTGATTGAAAAAGGTTCATCTAAACTTATGGATATAGCAATGGCATTAGAAAAAGAAGCGAGGGTTTTTGAGCACAATCATCCTTTTCGTTTACAAAAATTATTCGCTGAACTATTAGAAACTGTTTATAGCGAACTATGGGCTAGTAAGCAGCAACAAGAGGGATTGTGGGTTCAAAAGGTAGTAGACTATATTTCCATACATTTCCACGAGGATTTAACAAGGGAGCAAATGGCTACAAAAGCACAAGTAAGCCCAGAACATTTTTCACGTGTATTCCGTAAACATACAGGCTATACATTCAGTAAATATTTAACAATGCTGAGAATACGAGCGTCACAGAAAAAACTACTTTATGATATGCCCAAACTAGATGATCTTGCGCAGAATGTAGGCTATAGGGAGGGGACGTATTTAAGTCGAAAGTTTAAAGAGCTGGTTGGTATATCGCCTAAGGTCTATTATCAGAAGCCAAAACGTGTTATTACTCTTAACACAAACCATACAGCATGCTTACTGGCTCTCGGTATTATTCCAGAATTAGGCGTATTTTCTCCATTTATAGAAAATATAAAAACAGTACCATCTCGGCATAAATTGATAGGTTATGAGCACAATGTGGTCTCCAATTATCAAGAAATCACAGCAGCCTGCCCAGATGTCATTATTAACTATAGCAAGGGGCATGACAAACAATCCTTACTAGCATTAGCACCAGTAGTCGAACTACCCTGTCAGCAATTAAGCTGGCGAGATCAATTTCGTCTTATTTCTAATATTGTCAATAGGCAAGAGCGATTTGGTAGCTGGCTACAGCAATATGAGGAGCAGATCCTTGCCTGTAACTCTCTGTTAGATCAACAGATCGGTTCAAGAGGTACAGCAATTGTTTGGGAATTAGGCAATAATGCCGCAGCTTATTGTATAGACAGCAGTTATGGTAGGGGAAGTCATATATTATATGAGGATTTAGGATTTCGGCGTCCAGATGCAATTATTGCTGAAAAAATTGAGCATACGGGGTTTTTTACAGTAGAGCTTGAAGAGATCGCTCATTATCCGGCTGATTATATTTTTATCACAGCTCTTCCTACTAACGATCTAGCTAAAAAACGCCTTATCAAGCTGTTACATTCAGAAGAATGGCGGACAATGGAGGCTGTACAAAAGCAGCGAGTGTATTTTATCAATCAGTACGAGTTATTTTATGGCTATGATCCGTTATCTACAGCAGCTCAATTGAAGGAATTAATGAAGGCACTGACATCATAAAAGTGCAAGATGGTAAATCATTCTTGTGCATAGACAAATTTCTCACCCTCTTCTACAATGAATGAGAATAATTATCAATTGATATGTATGGAGGGAAAAAGATTGCTGAAGCAAAATAGAAAATTCTTAGCACCACTATTTCTATTATTACTGCTATTGTTAACGGCTTGTGGAGAAAAGGAAAAGGTCGCTAGTCCAACTGCAGAACAAGATATAAAAGAAGCAGAAACAAAAACGGTTCAGACAACAAATGGTGAAATTGTTATTCCGACTAATCCACAGCGTATTGTAGCAGAGGAGTATATCGCTAGTTTACTTGTATTAGATGTGAAACCTGTGGGAGCGCCTGGATTGGCTCTTGAAAACTATTATTTAAAGGATGCATTAAAGGATGTAAAAGAAATAGGTGATTATGGGAAACCGTCCATTGAGAAGATTATAGCGCTCAAACCGGACTTGATTATTACTGGCAATGGGGAAAATTATGAGGCTTTAAGTAAAATTGCTCCTACAGTTGTCATACCTTATGGTGAATTGAAGGATGCACACGAAGAACTTACTTATTTCGGTGAGTTGCTTGGCAAAGAGCAAGAAGCTAAGGATTGGCTGGCGCAATATGATCAAAAGATTGCCGATGCCAAAGTACAGGTAGATGCGATTATTCCAAAGGATGCAAGCTTCTCTATTATAGAGGATGCAGGCAAAACGTATTATGCATATGGTGATAATTTTGGACGTGGTGGACAACCCGTCTATCAGGCTCTTGGTCGCAAACCACCTTCTAAAGTAGCGGATGAAATTATGGAAAAGCAGTGGGCTGAAATTTCCGAAGAGGTGCTGGCAGATTATGCAGGAGACTATATTATTTTGACTTCAGATGATCGCACAGCTGAAGATTTTAAGAAGGATCCAATATGGAGTAGCCTGCCAGCCGTAAAAAACGATCATCTTTATGTTTGGCCTGAGGAGCGCTCATGGTATTATGACCCAACAGCCGTGTTAGCTCAGGTAGAGGAATTAACAAACTGGCTAACGAATAAAAAATAAGCTAAATAATTAGAAGTATCTTTAGTGATAAAGATGCTTCTTTTTTGTTGTTTCAATTTAAGATGTTATTGAGAATGTTTGTCATTTATAATATTTATAAGAGGAACCATTCTATGATTTGACTAGAAAGGTGTGAAAACAAACCGTGAATATAGATGATCATATCCTTCTGTGGAAAGCTGCTTCCATTCAAGTGTTCGATATTCGTTATACAAAGATGCAAAGAGATGAACAACTTAGCTCCTATCGTTTACCAGCTAGCGGCTTTTTGTACATGATAAAAGGAAAAGCTAATATATTGTTGGATAGTAAACCCTATAAGATAGAGAACTTTTATATAGCTCATATTGGTAAAGGGAGTTGCCTACATATCAGTGCTGTAGAAGATAGTTTGGAGTATTATTTAATTCTCTATAAAGCAACGCTACCTCTTCCCCATAAAAAAGGTTTGCTAGCGTTGTGGGAACGTGAAAAGCCTTTTCAGCTTCAATATGTTTTTCAAGTTTCCAATGCACTTACGTTACAGCAAAAAGCCGAAAGTATGTATCAGGAATGGCTCAAACAGGGCAAGCTAGCACATTTTCATGTCAAAGCTCTTTTTTATCAATTCATTTATGAGCTTTTGCAGCAGTTACATCAACAGCAGGTGATTGTTCGGCAACCAGACCTTGTGGAGCAGATTCAAAATTATATAGAAGAATACTATTATCAGCCGATCACACGAGAATCACTTGCCCAAATGTTGAATTATAGTGTTCCCTATATAGCGAAGCAATTTAAGCAGAAAACGGGTAGAAGTATCATTGATTACCTTATCCAAATAAGGATAAAAAAAGCACAGCAGTTATTATTACATACATCCTCAAGTTTGCAAGAGATAGCATCAAATATTGGTTATGAGGATGTTTCTTATTTTATTCGTATTTTCAAAAAATACAGCGGGCAAACGCCAATGCAATTTAAACAACAGCCAGCTAAGCAAAAATCGTATCGTCCTATGTATCGGCTCGCTTTGTCTAATGATAAAAAGTGGCTACGATCTTATATTGATAATGATAATTATTATCAATATAAGCCAAAAGGAGATTTATCGATGACTAAAAAAACGAAGTCCTCTATGCTGGCGACTTTATTGCTATGCTTCACTTTATTGCTTAGTGCATGTTCTGGTACTGCTATCACCACTTCTACTAATGGAGAAACAAAAACACCAGCTAATGAGTCAACAGAAGTGCAGTCGACAACTAAAATTGTCTCCACTGTGAAGGGGGATGTAGAGATTCCTGTTGATCCCAAGCGTATCGTAACTGATTACTATCCAGGTTTTTTATTAACTATAGGCATTAAACCAGTAGGAACACAGGAGCTTTATATGAAGAGCCCTTACTTAAAGGAGCATAATGAAGGAATTACTTATTTTGAGGACTCGCTTGAAGCGGTAGTTGATTTGAAGCCAGATCTTATCATTACAGGAGACGATAAGAAATACGAAGCATATGCCAAAATAGCACCTACAGTCTTAATACCTTTTAATTTAGAAATGGATGCAACATTGGAGGAGTTTAGTAAAATTTTAGATAAAGAGGAAGAAGTGAAGGCTTGGTTAGATGACTATAATCAACGAGTAGCAAAAGCTAAACAAACAGTTCAAGATATTATTGATAAGGATCAAACCGTGACGGTCCTTGCTGGTGGAGCAAAAAATGATATAACATTATATGGTAATGGTTATACAGGGCGATCATTTTATGATGGGCTTGGACTAACTCCACCCGCAAAAGTAGTAGAGGATATTGATCCTGAAAAGCCATGGCTGGACTTATCACCTGAATTACTGCCAGATTATGCGGGTGATTATATTTTTGTAGCTGTTGATAAAGCGACAGAAACATATGAATATAAAAACGAAGCAGTTTGGCAAACGCTAGATGCTGTACAAAATGATCAACTCTTTGAAATAGATGGTTGGAGTTTCTGGTTTTCAGATCCTATTTCAATTCTTGGTCAGATCGAAGAAGTGACAGAAATGTTAGTACAGCATGCAAAAGAAAAATAAATGAAATTCCATAGGATCACTCAAGCATTGAATTGTTTGAGTGGTTTTTCTATGTTTTATACAGAATTTATATTGAGAATGATTATCAATTATAATAAACTTGGAGGTAGTGAAGAATTGGAAGGAATGATGTAGGATGTTACCAAAAGAGGAGTTTCTATTTCTTTGGAATCATGCAACGATCAAAGTGCTCGATATAAGATATGAGCTATTAAAACCTGAGGAAATAGGAAAAACATTTAAAATACCTGCTAATATGTTTCTTTATGCCACAGGTGGTGGTGCGGAAGTCCAGATCGATTTAACAAACTACACATTAGAAGGCTTTCATCTTATTCATGGTGGAAAGGGCTCTACTCTACAAATAGTGGCTACAGACAAAGGCTTTGAATATTTTTTAATATTTTATCGAGCTTCCATTCCTTTAACCTCAAATAAGATGATAGCAAGTGCTATGCAAAGAAATAATCCTTTCAAATATCAATACAGTCTTGTTCCTAACTCACCTATTACAATGTTTGAAAAAATATATTATATGTATAAGAAGTGGGAAAATGCTAATAATCTTAGCAAATTTACCATTAAATCGTTATTCTATCAATTATTAAATGAAATTTTTATGCAATTAGGTCAGGACAGTGGCAACATTCAAAAGCTGAATGTCTCTAGTCAAATTAAAGCCTATTTAGAAGAAAACTATGCACAGCCATTGACTTTAGAATCAATTGCGAGGGCGCTACGCTATAGTCCGTCTCATTTATCCATTCAATTCAAGCAACAAATAGGATGTAGTCCGATTGAGTATCTCATTCAGTTACGTATTGAAAAAGCTTCTATTTTGCTTGAGAAGACGAATGCTAGCTTACTCGATATCGCTATGGGTGTCGGCTATAGCGATGTCTATTATTTTAGTAGACTTTTCAAAAAGAGAGTAGGCGTTTCACCTACAAAATTCCGTCAAAAGAAACAAGTAAGTGATTTGGTAAAGGATAGTCCTTCAATGTCTGAAAGATACTCCATTGTCGATTGGAGCTTCCAAGATTATATTGAGAATGGTTATCAATATAATGAAAGGAAGTATGAACCGATGAATAAAAGAGGATTATCAGTTATTGCAACACTCTTTCTATGCCTGACGCTTTTATTAAGTGCTTGCAGTAGTGGAGCATCAACCAATGCAGGAGGCGGGGAAAAACAAGCCTCTACCACTCAAGCAGCCAGCGAATCTCAAACAAAAATGGTCTCTACTATGAAAGGAGACGTAGAAATACCTGTTAACCCTGAGCGAGTAGTGGTGATGTATTATACAGGTGATGTACTAGCATTTGATGTGACACCAGTGGGCTCCTCTAAAATACAAGAGGGAGCAGCATTTGAGGAAGAATTAAAAACAGTTGAAAGTTTAGGTGAATGGTTTGAACCAAATGTTGAGGCAGTGATCCAATTAAAACCTGATGTCATCATTATTCCAAGTAAGGATGAGCTTTATGATCAAATGCAAAGAATTGCACCTACTGTTATGATCGATTTCTCAACATCACTAGATGAACGCTTAACAAAGATTGGTGAAGTGCTAGGGAAAGAGAAAGAAGCAAAAGAGCTTTTAGTTAATTTCTATACAAAGGTAGAGGATAGTCAAGAGAAATTAAAAGAGGCAGGTATTTCAGATAAAACGGTTAGTATTATGGAAGGCGGCAAAGGGAAAATGTCAGTTGTGACAAGTTATACCTTTGGACGCGGTTCCCAAGCTATTTATGAGTACTTAGGAATGAAAGCACCAGACATTATTCAACAGAAAATTGATAATAAAAACAACACCGATGAGGCAATTGATGTTTCTTTAGAAGTATTAACGGATTATGCAGGTGATTACGTGATCCGTTCATCCTATGAAGGCATGGTGGATTTAACGGATCATCCAGTTTGGTCTAATATTCCTGCCATTCAAGAAGGAAGGCTTATTGAAATGGATTTTGGTTTTTGTTACTACAACGACATCTATTCATTATCGAAACAGCTAGATTTCATTGTGGAGCAACTAGTAGCTACGACAAAATAATTTTAAAAAATTGATGATTCGCCTGATAAACCTTTATTGATGCCTAACATTCTGGAGCGTATATTTTTAGTTAGTAATAGACAAAGTAAAAAATCGACTTTGTCTATTACTTTTTTATTAATATATAGAAAGCTTACGTTCTTCTCTTTTAAACCTATTTTTAATTGGGGGGAAACCCACATAGGTCTCGTTAATATTTCTTTAGTACTTTTAATTTAGTTGTATACGATTTGGAACGTATCCGATATAGTTGTTTGGACAATATGTCGATTTCCACTGATAATGAAATCGGCAGGTACTCGATCGCCTAGCTCATTAGAGTGGATAATAGATGAATTTGCTGTTAAACCCTCAATTATGATTTCCATATTGGCATCAAATACCACAGGCTCTTTATTGAGTGTGACTGCAAGTGTAATACGATTGCCTCTTTTGGTTACTTGAATCTCCATTACTCCTTCATCTTCATTGACTAGTGTATAAAGTGGCGGAATAATAATCGTTATTTTATCCTTTGTCGTTAAAATAAAGCGTTCTGTGTTAACCTCGGAGGCGGCGACGTTAATTTTGGCTTTATACGTCTTTTTACTTTTTGTCATAGCTGTGATTTCACCAGGAATGGCTGCATTAGCTGATAAATCAGGCCTTTTAGGTATATTTTCTTGTGTCGGCAGTATATATTCGCCCTGTACAAAATCTACTAATGTCCAAACATTTGGCACGAGTTGCTGCTGTACAGGCGTTAAAGCTTCAAATGCTGTTTTAACGGTTTGAACATCATGAGCTGTAGATGTTGTAGGTGATAAAGCAGCAATAGCATCCTCTACTTTCTTGGCAGCAGTCTTGTCATTAGCAACAAGCTGCTCAGCATCCAGCAATAGCTGTTCAATGCCAGAAGGTAAAGAGACATTTGAAAACCTACGCAAGGCATTCAGCTCTGCTCGAGCATCTGCTACATCCTTATGGAAGGATGAGCGAGAGGCATTGAGCAACTGAATTTTAGTGACAACCTTATTGAGCGATGTATTGGGTGTAACAGTGGATGTTAATATTTTTCGTGCAGCCTCACTAACAAAGGATTTTTGCGCAGCATTTAATGTATTATACCAATCCCTTGTCTCCACCACATTCGTATAATAATTAGCAGAGGTAGCGTCTACAGAAGCTAGCTTTTCTTCAATTTGAGCCGCAAGCTTACGATAGGTCAGCCTTGTTTGCTGATGTGCTGACAACGTAGCATGGTTCGTGACATACTGCTTCTCCACTTCCGTTAAAGCATTATAGGCTTTCAGCGCAGCCTCTAAATTGGTTTGGAAGGTAGCGGTTGTATTATTAATATTGTTAATAAGCTGTACAGCATTCGTTACATTGGCATTGTAAGAATTGTTCGCGATGTATGTTTGTATGTGTCCTGTTACTTCTGCTGCAGATACTGGTGCATGGTAAAGAAGTGAAGGAACGGCCACGATAGACAACAAAGCCCATCTTTTTTTATTTTTCATATGATAAAATGCCCCCTATTTTATGATGAGTAGTCGATGAAACGGCAATTTGCCCAATATATGGTGTTATCTTAATTTTAGCATAGCCTAGAAATTTTGGATGAACTTTTATTCGCATGTGAAACAGATGATGGAAGGACATTATCTGTTTTTTTCTGTATGGGTTAGAAGCAATCGCTTATGAGCGTTTTATACCCGGTAGAACCCTTGTATATTTTTAGTATATGTCGGTTTTATATAGTGAAGGATGAAGGGTTCTAATTTCTTTTAGAAAAATCTAATGTAGAGGGGGAGATTACATACTTAATGAACTTTTTTATAACTAAATAAAGAATAGATAGGAGGGCATAGTATGAACAAAACAAAGCAACAAAAATGGTGGAGGCGTTCACTAAACACCTTTATTGCAACAACATTAGTCGCCAGCAGTTTGTCTTTTGTAGGAGCTCCACAAGCCAAGGCTGATACTGAATACACAGCAGGCGTTTATCCTGGGGGAGTAGGAGTGAGTGATGGACTAATTTCATGGGTGGACGTAGAGAAAAGTGTAGATTCAGAGTTAGGTGATGGAGTTCCTGTTGAAAAACTACAAGATTTAGCTATAGATAGAGTATGGGATAATTATAGTGGGAGAAAAATTAAAAAGAATGATCCTCAATCACTCATTAATTTCAATTACGGGTTAAGAAGCTTTAGGGCAGATGGCAATGCACTTGATGGTCAATATTCTGCACCGTGGACTACCTTTGATAGTAGTAACGCAAGAGAGATATTCTCTGTGCAAACACCCGTAGGCGCTAACGCAGGCAATAGCGACAAAGGGATACCATGGGAATTCGGTGGTGCATATGTAGCCAATAATACGGAGTATACGTCATCAAATATTAGAACGTATTTTAGTAGTACGGGAAGTATTAGTTATGAAAATCCTGAATTAGGAAAACTCGATGTTCTGAATGTAATTAGTAGTGGAGATAAAATGAAGCTCACTGTTAATGGTATAAATTTAGAAGAAAATTCAACTAATACGATTAACTATGCATCATCAGCTACTGAAGGAGCTTATTACCTAGGCTCTTCTCATTCCAAACGCTACGACGGTATACTAGGCGAAGTATTATTATATAACAGAGAGCTTACTCCTTTAGAACGTCAAAAAGTCAACAGCTATCTCGGCTTAAAATATGGTTTAACAATTAAAGATGAAAATGGTAATGCGACTGATTATGTAGCGAGTAATGGTAGCACAAACATGTGGACAGCAAGTGAGAACACAGGTTATGGTCACCGTATCACAGGTATTGGTCGAGATAATAATGGTGCATTGTATCAAAAGCAATCTAAATCACAAGCAGAGGGTGAGTTAGTGACGATTGCACTTGGTGATACAGTTGAAGTATCGAATAAAGATAATAGCAATGAAATCGACAATAACTTAACGTTCTTTACATTTAGTGATAATGACCAATCAGGTCTTTACTCGATAGAAATTCCTAATACGGATTTACCTTCTACAATTGCTCATACTGAATCTACCACAAATACAACAAAGATTATGCCACGTGTGTTTAAAGTAGAGAAAAATGGAATATGGACTAACGAAGAAATTACATTACAAGTAGAAGAAGCAAAATCAGCCGACTATCAGTTATATCTTTATGTACACGAATCTAATAGTAACTTCCCTAAAGAAACAACAAAAGCATATTCACTTAACCAAACAACAGGCACAGTCACATTACCAAATAGTGAGTTTGGAAATGGTAGCTTCTTTACGTTTGTAAAACATGTGGATAAAAAAGCTTTAGAAACTCGCGTTAATGAGATTACTGCTGAAAACTTGCAAGAGACAGATTATACAGCGTTAACATGGACAGCCTTTGAACAAGCGTTAGCAGAGGCAGAGGCTGTATTACAAGATGTTAATAAAACAATTGGTGAGGTAGCAACAGCATTAGCTAATTTAAATACAGCAAGGGACAATCTGAAACGGCTGGTAACTGGAGCTGCTATTGCAACATCCCCTGGAGATACAGTAGCGGTCGTTATCAATAATGTACTTGAGAATGTACCTGTAGTAGTAGACACAGGTGTAACAATTGATTCAACTGTTTTAACAGGCTATGAGAATGATTTAAATGGTGCAAACGTAGCAATTGAGAATTTTAAATCAGGAGATAGTCTTGAATTTACGAATACACCTAATATCACAAGTAATTATGATGCTACAACAGGGATTTTAAAATTAAGCGGTACAGCATCTATTGCAGAATATCAAGCAGCTCTGCGTAATGTTCAATTTATGACCATCTCAACTGACCGTAGTGAGCGTAATATTATCTTTACATTAGGGAACGCTTTAGCCTACAGTGCAAATGGGCATTTCTATGATTATATAGATACTCAGGCAACGATTTCCTGGTTTGCGGCAAAAACACAAGCAGAAGAAAAAAGTTACTTTGGACGTAAAGGTTATTTAGTAACAATTACAACTGAGGAGGAAAATACGTTTGTAAAGGATAAAACACGAGGTCTTGGGTGGATTGGTGCAAAAGATATTAACCGTACAGAGGCGAGCCCTGGAAAAACAATGCGTGGTGATTGGCGTTGGGTAACAGGTCCAGAAGGTTTAGCTGATGATGGAAAAGGCTTAGCTTTCTATGATGGCTATCGTGCAGGAACTCCCGCAGATCTAAATCCAGGACCTGTAGATAACGCTTACACAAACTGGGATGGAACTGTTGAACCAAATAATGCTGCAAATGGCGAGTATGTGGCACATATCTTTGGACCAGGAGCTAAAGCTGGAAAATGGAATGACTATTCTCCAACAAATAATACTGTTAGAGGCTATGTTATCGAGTATGGCGGTATGCTAGGAGATGAAACATTTATATTAAGCGCATCTAAAAAAGTGATATTTGTGGATAAAACAGACCTTCAAAAAGAAGTAGATGAGGTTGATGTGTTAGTTGAGGAAGAATATACACCAGAAAGTTGGCAAGAGCTAGAAGAGGCGTTAGGAGAAGCAACGCTTGTGTTAACAAATCCAACAGCAACTCAACAAGAAGTAGATGAAGCACGAGGAAAATTAGAGCAAGCACGTGGGAATTTAGCAAAGGTAGTACCACAACCAACAACAGCCTTGCTTGAGCAAGCAGCAGGTGGCAATAAAATCACAGTGGACTTCAATAAAGACATTACATTAACGAATCTAATGGGCTTTGCAATTGATGTAGATGGTGTGAAAGTAACACCAACAAATTTTGAAGTAGTAGACGGTAAACTTGTGTTAACATTCCCGAACACACCAGATGTAACTGGAAAAACAGTAACGGTAGAATACGATGGTACAGGCTCATTGGAAGGCACAAATGGAGCGAAGGTAGCTAGCTTTAATAAAGAAGTAGAAAATCCATATAGTGCAGCATTTCAAATTACACAGCCAGGCACAATCACAATGAGCCCACGACCAGAAATCAGTGGGACAGTAGATGTGACAACGACACCATCGACAGTGACGATTACACTCACAAAAGAGCCAGATGGTGAAGTAGTGGAAGTAGATGTAAACGTTGATGTAGACCCTGTAACGGGTGAATGGAGCTATACACCGCCAGTAGATTTACCAAATGGCACATACACCGTCACAGCGACAGCAACAAATGGTCAGCAAACGGTTACCAAGCAACATACGTTTACAGTAGCCACAGTGGATAAAGCACCACTGATTGCCAAGGTGGGTGAGGAACCACAGGTAGAGGCAGCGGGACCCTACACGTCAGCAACTTGGCAGGAATATCAGGCGAAGCTAGCGACGGCGAAAGCGGTCATTAATAATCCAACAGCTACACAGGAAGAGGTAAATCAGGCATTCGCCCAATTAACAGCGGCACAAAATGCCCTAGTAAAAGTGGGACAAGGGTTAAGTGCTTTAACACCGTCAACAGGTGGCTCGTTAAGCCCAAGCTTCCAAACGGATACAACGGATTACACAATGAATGTCGGTTATCCAACATCAGCGATTGACTTTACAGCAATTCCAGTCGAAAATGGTGCAACCGTGACAACAACTGTAAATGGGCAGCCAGGCACACTCAATCAAATTCCGCTTCAGGTAGGCTGGAATACGATTGTTATGACAGTAACGGATGCAAACGGCAATGTGAAACAGTATACAATTAAAGTCTACCGTGAAGCAAGCTCGGGTAGCGGTGGCAATACGGGTGGAGGCGGTACAACAACGCCAGCACCAACCCCGACACCAGAAACACCCAAAGAGACAAAAACCATCATCCATGTAGATTTAGAGGTGGATGGCGAACACCCACTAGAAAAAACAACAGTGGAAATTGAGCGCACAACGCATCCAGATGGTCATGTGACAGACTTTGTCAACTTAACACCTGCCCAAGCTTTAGAGGCAGTAGAGAAGGCAAAAGAGATTGGCAACACCATTGCACGTATTGTCATTCCCGATGTACAGGATGCCGTGGATCAAGTGACAGTGGAAGTACCAAAAGAATCCCTACAAATTTTACGTGACAATGGCTTAGATTTAGAAATTGCCACAGATAATGCGCATATTGCGATTCCAAATAGCTCGATGAATGGGGTAGCTGATAACTTCTATTTCCGTTTAGTCCCTGTGAAAAAAGAAAGCGAACGTCAGGCAATTGAAGAGCGTGCCCGTGCAGAGCGTGTGGTGCGTGAAACACTACAAAGCAATGATGTGCATGTGGTCGCACGTCCAATGACAATTGAAACAAATCTACCATCACGCCCTGTTGTGGTGACACTTCCATTAAAAGGTGTTGATCTGCCAACAAATACAGCGGAGCGTCAAGCCTTTTTAGCTAGCTTAGCAATATTTATTGAACATACAGATGGTGAAAAGAAAGTCGTTCGTCCAGAAGTGGTGACGATGCAGGATGGTAAGCTAGGTCTGCGCTTTACAGTAGAGAAATTCAGTACCTTTACGATTATTCAGGTAGCCAAGGAAGCAGAGGGTACACATACCGCGTATATCCAGGGCTTCCCAGATGGCACATTTGGTCCGGATAAAAACGTAACACGTGCACAAGTAGCATTCATGCTAGCACGTATTTTAGGCTATACAGAGGAACAAGTAAATCAAGCACCCTTTATAGATGTGCAAACAAATCACCCAGCAGCAGGCGCGATTGCATTTGTCAAGGAACAGGGTATTATGAATGGTGATAATGCAGGCAACTTCCATGCAGGGGCAAACATTACACGTGCGGAAATGGCAACGGTCGTATCGAACTTTAAAGAGCTGGCTGTGGAAGAAAATGTATCTTTAACATTTAAGGATACAAAAGGACACTGGGCACAGTGGATCATTGAAGCAAACCGGTCAGCAGGCATTATCAACGGGTTAGAAAATGATCGCTTCGCACCAAACGCTGCCTTAACACGTGCACAGGCAGTAGTCATGATTAACCGTATGTTTGAGCGCGGTCCATTACATGGTGTTACTACACCAAGCTTCCCAGATGTGAAAGCGACACACTGGGCATTTACAGAAATTGAAGAAGCAGCAGGCACACATGCTTATTATATAGACGAGGATGGCAATGAACAGCTAGCTGAATAAGCAAGTAGGCGAAACAGGCATGGGCATTAGCTCTATGCCTGTTTTTTCTAGGGTGTACAGAAGCCAAAAGCATTGCATTGTTTTCCGAAGAATTAAAGGATAGAAGCTTACATCATTTAATGTATAGAAGAGCTAAGTCCAAATACCGAGGAGCTAGTTCCCGCTTAAAGTTCATTGTTGATGAAGGTAATGCAGCGTGTGGGCGTAAAGAATTAAACGAAGACAGAAATACAGGTAACATCAGTTTTTCCATACCACAATACACAGGGTAACTTTAATTTTTATCATTGTTCAGAACTTGTTGAGACGAATATGGTAAGTTAAAGCTGAGATAATTACGAACATCACAACGTACAAATATCAAAATGGACTGGGCGTTTAATGCCTAGTCTTTTTCTGTTTATGGAGCATTGTTCAGAACTTGTTGAGTCCATTGGCGTAAGCTAGAAGTAGTATTATTTAGCTTAGAAATAGTAAAGAATTGCGAATGTATTAAATGTAAAAAAATGTCAATGATGATTTGAGGGATGGGATAGAATGGTGGTATGGCGTCAATATTTAGTTCCCGAAGCACAGGCAGCTAAAGTAACGTATGGAAAACAAAATACAAAGAAATATATTGTTATTCATGAAACAGATAATGAAAAATCAGGGGCGGATGCAGATGCCTATGCACGATTACAGTTTAATGGTATGCATCGAGAGGCGAGTTGGCATTTAACGGTGGACGATAAGGAGGCTGTTCAGTCGTTTGAATTTAACTATGCCTGTGGAGGGGCAGGGTCAGCTAAAGGAAATTTACAAGGTATTCAAATCACGATATGTGTAAATTCAGATGGAGATTATTCACAAGCTGTTCATAATGCGGCTGAGGTAGTTGCTAGAATCATGAGAGATGAAAGCATTCCAATTGAAAATGTCGTTCAGCATTATTATTTTAGTGGTAAAAATTGTCCTCGTAAAATGCGAGAAGGACAAGCCAATTGGTTACAATTTCTCGCCTATATAAAAAATGCACCAATAGGAACTGTACGAAAGAGAAAAATACCGACTGATATAGAGAGGTATCATGTTGTAACAGGTACATATGAAACGCGACAAGCCGCTGAAAATGTACATGATGTATTCAAGTATCGCTTTGGCTGGGGTGTACATATGGAACAGATAAGTGATAAATGGAGATTGAAGACAGCATTATTTACAAGTAAGGCTGAAGCAAAGGCAGCGGAGAAGAAAATAAAGGCTGCTCAGCTTTCAGAAGTTACAGATGTGATTGCTGAATAATACTTTGTTCAGAATTTGTTTAGGAGCATATGGTATACTATTCTATGTAATCTTGTCAATGTCTCAAACCTTAAACAAACCAAAAAAGACCAGGCTTCTTATTGTAAGCCTGGTCTTTTTTGACTTTATTTTCTATTAGCCTTTAGGAATGGAGAAGGAAATCCTTGTGCCTTGACCGATCACACTGTCTATTGTTAGTGTGACACCAAATAACTGCTTTAGACGTTGCTCTGTATTGACAAGGCCAACACTTGATTTCTTTTTAGAACCCTTATGCTCAAAGCCAACTCCATTATCAGAGATAGCTATTGTAAAATACTTCTCGTCCTCTTTAATAGAAATTGTGACAATGCCACCTTCTTGCTGTTGTAAAATACCATGTTGAATAGCATTTTCAACAAGTGTTTGTATAGTTAGAGGCGGTACAAATAACTCCATATGCTGAGGAATATCCCACATTACCTGTATTTTATCGCCAAAGCGAATTTGCTCGATAGCAATATAGGCACGAACAAGCTTTAATTCGTAATCGATTGGTACGATTAAATCAGCATTTTTAAAATCGAAACTCATTTGTAAATAATCACTAAAAGCAAGTAATAATTCCTCCATTTTTTCATCATCCACACCATGTAACGAAATAATAGAGTTTAGCGTGTTGAAGAAAAAGTGAGGCTGTATTTGTGCTTGAAGCCATGCAGCCTCGATACGTAGACGTTCCTCACTGGACTGCCTCATTTGAATAAGTGCCTGCACACGTGATTTTAGCTCCATGTATTCCATTGGCTTCTTTACATAGTCATTGGCTCCACTTAAAAAGGCAAGTCGAATATCCTCACTTTGCTGTCGAGCTGTTAAAAATAGTATTGGTAGCTCTGAAATAGAGAACTTTTCACGAATATGCTCAGCCAGTTCATAGCCAGACATATGTGGCATCATAATATCGGAAATCACTAAATCGAAGCTACTTGCTTGCAGTTTTTCGAGAGCCTCAGCTCCACTTAAAGCCGTTTCAATTTCAAAGGGCTCCGTCGAAAAAGCATTTACAAGTATTTGTAGGTTTACAGCATCGTCATCAACGATAAGCACCCGTGAATGGCTTGTTACCAATGAATTCTTATCTGTAGTAGCTGTAATGTTAGGCTCCACTGACAAACCATCTAATAATGGGGCATATTTGAATAGGGTTGTGTCCTGATTAATATTTAATTCATCGTTTTCAACATTGCGCGTTTTAGCAATTGGCAATGAGAACGTAAAGGTTGAGCCTTTGCCGATAGTGGATGACAGCGATAGTGTTCCACCATGCAAGGACATAAGCTCCTGACAAATACTTAAACCTAATCCCAATCCACCACCAACAGATGTTATGGTTGAATCAGCCTGCTCATAAGGCTCAAAAATTCTTTCTTGCATCTCTTTTTCAATACCAGCTCCTGTGTCTGTAACGGATATATACAGCTTTTTACCAACTACTTCAGCGTCAATTGTAATAGAACCTTGTTCCGTAAATTTAATAGCATTGTGGATTAGGTTTGCAAAAATTTGAATAAGGCGTGTTTCATCTGCTAAGACAAGGGGAGCATCTTTTGGTATACGTACAATAAGCTCAATAGGCTTGCCCTTTAGCATAAAACGAAACATATTGCATACCCCACTGGCGAGATTATACGTATTTAATGGTTTAGGCTGTAGGCGTAATGTTTTTTCTTTTAATTTCACTAAATCTAATAAATCATCCAGCATAGAGGTCATATGGTTACCAATTCTTACGAGTAGCCGTAAGTCATCTTGATCTTGTTTAGCGGAGGATTGATCCTGCTTAGCTAACAGTGTTTGAGCAATACTCATCATACCATGCAGTGGGTTGCGTAGTTCATGAGAGGTATTTGCTAAAAAGTCGTCCTTTGTATGAATTTCTTTTTGCAATTTTACAGAGAGCTCTTCCGTTTGCATGGTTGTTTTGAAGTAACGTGTAAACCAAAATGCTGATAAAGCAGTAATCCCGATTAGCAAATCAAAGGGATAATGACTATACGGCAATATTCTATTTTGCTTTAAAGAGAAAAATAAAGAATTAGTTGCTACAGCTGTTCCAGTTAATAATAAAAAGATTACACCTTTTTGCCCTTTAATAACTATATTCAACATGAAAATAGTTATAATAATAGGAGAGGTAATAAAAAGTATGGTGAATATAATTTTTGTTTTAAGAATAATTTCAATAGGCGCTGTTAAAATAAATAATAGATAGGTAGCACAGATCAACGGGACGATCGTCAATATTTTGGGCTTAGCATATTCCCTCATTAATTCACGTAGAAATAGTACAAAGAACAACATATTATTGATGTATGAAAAATAAAATAGCCTATTTGCCCAAATCCAATTAACTGGTATATAGTTATATAAAACTTTATTGCTGGAAACGAGTACTGTCACACATGTAGAAATAAGAATCATTGCAAAATAAAAAAGTGATCTATCTCGGATACCTATAATCCATAGTAAAATTGTAAAGAGTAAATAAAAGGAAAAAATTAAGCATACTGCCATTTGAGTGGTAATAGAAAAGAATGTAGCCTTTTCCATTGAGTGCAAATCACCAAAAATTATCTCTCGGCTAAAACCACCCTGTATATAATGGTTTATTTGCACACCTTGTATAATAATTTCGCTTTCGCTTGTATTTAGCGTAAAATAATGCGTAATAGGTCTGCCAATGGGAGCGTTATCTTCATTCTCTAAAGTTAGGCTACCAAGCCCTCCAATTAATTGACCATTTACATAAAGCTCATAAGGAGCTAAGCCCTCGGGTATTGTGATGCCATACATCTGAGGGGAAGTATGTTCCTTTAAAATTTTTAAGCGATAAGAGCCATAACGAACTTCATCATTATGTGGAAAATACTGATCCCAAGCCTCAGGTTGATTTGTATAAACTTTTTCCGATTCCAACGATTTGGTGTTTTCTGAAAAAAGAAGGGTGTTAGGATAAAGCTCCCATTCCTTCTGTAGCCTAACTTTAAAATCATGACTAGTATCTATGTTTGTTAAATCAATAGTTCCTTGTTGTGCGGCGACTCCTTCTGAAATATTTGTAAAATCCATCCATGTAAATCGAAGAAGAGCAAGAAAGCAAAAAAACAGCCCAGAAATCAACAGTATTTTAAAATTTTTGGATAATATTTTCTTTTTCATCATAACTATAATTTTTCGACAGGTAGCTTTAATTCACCTTCTAAAGTAGTAAGTTCTCTATCAAACTTTATAAAAAGAAAACGATAATAATAAGGAATAAGCCAAAAGGAGGGGTACACATGAGAATCGTGCTAATAGATGATGAGCATTTACCATTAACGAGACTAAGAACATTACTCGAGAAAAGTAAGGTTCCTGGAATTGAAATTGTTGGCGAATATACCGATTCTCTAACGGTGTTAAATCATATTGAAAAACTACAACCAAACGTTGTATTTTTAGATATAGTGATGCCTGGTATGGATGGCTTAGCATTAGGTGAAAAAATTCAAGAATTATTACCTAACGTAGAGATTGTATTTACTACCGGATTCGATCAATATGCAATTGATGCATTTAATCTACACGCTATTGATTATTTATTGAAGCCTATACAAATTCCACGTTTAGAAAAAACCTTGGAACGGCTTGGGAAAATCTCAAATAAAAACAAAAAGGCTACAGCACAACATACAATGCTTAAGCTTTTTGGAGGGCTATACGTTGTGTCACCAGACGGTCATACACAGCTTATGAAATGGCGAACATCTAAGGCAAAGGAGTTATTTGCCTATATGCTGAACCATCGTAATGAAGTCATCTATCGTGATACCATTTTAGAGTTATTTTGGCCAGAGTCTGATATCGATAAAGCATCTAAGCAACTTTACACAGCTATTTATACAATACGTCAAACATTAAAGCACTATGGATTGGATAGCATTCAAATTTCAAGTCCTTTGTTAAATTCAGGCTATAAATTATTAGTTGAAAATGCAGTCGTTGATGTAGAACAGTGGCTATCTCGCTTAAAATTATTATCGCCTGTCCAAGCAACGACCTTAGAAGAACATGAACAGGTATTTCAAATGTATACGGGTGATTTTTTAGGAGATTGCGATTATCTATGGGCTGAAGGTGAGCGAGAGCGCTTGAGGCGACTATGGTTACATCATGCCTCTCAATTAAGTGAATTTTATAGTATAAATCAAAACTACATTGCTGCTGTGAAGGTACGGGAAAGGGTTCAAGCACTTTGCGCTGATGAGGAGGAAAACTATTTCACCTTGATGAAGCTATATGATTTGCTGAATAATGCGGCTGCTGTGGAGGAGCAATATTTGTTATTAAAGAAAATGCTTCGGGAGCATTTCGCAGTAGAGCCATGTGAGGAAGTAGAAAGCTGGTATCGGAGCTGGAAGCAGATTAATGAGCTATCACGAATGGATGCTTTTAGTTAGTATAGATGGAAAGGACTCTGCAACCCACAGAGTCCTTTTTCATGGTGTGCCAGGCATGCAACTATCTAGGTGGTGAAAGTCCACTGTGGAGGTACACATCGACCAACCACTAAGGAAGCGCAAGGTACTTATCGTGAGGTAAGGGCTGGAGGAAGCGTGAAATAAAATCTTGGCTCGACGAACAGAAATCTGATACCAAGGCTCTACAAAGGGATAAGGCTCCCATACAAGCCAAAGTCCAAAAGATGTGCGTAACTTTGTAGGGTAAATCAGGCGAGTAAAAGAGGAAAGATAGGTGTCTTACCCTGGGAGGTCTTGCGGATGTACAGAAGTACAGTCGAAAAAGGGTAGCCGCAAGAAGTCAGCAGAAGCCATAGTAATGAAGCTATTCATGAAGGGCTGAACAATTTATAGTGTTTCAACGCCATGAATGCGTAAGTGATGAACTACGTCAGCCCATCAGAACAAGAAAATACCAACCACAAGCTACCTTACGAGTGGAAATTTCAAAAGAAAATGGCAAGATGCGTAAATTGGGTATACCAACAGTAGTGGATAGAGTCGTTCCACAAGCCATTCATCAAGTACTCAGTCTGATATTTGAAAAGCAGTTCAGTGAATTCAGTTACGGCTTTAGACCAAAAAGAAGCTGTGAGATGGCTATGATAAAAAGCTTGGAATTTCTGAATGACGGAAACGATTGGGTCGTAGATATTGACCTCGAAAGATTCTTCGACACAGTTCAGCATGATAAACTGATGCGAGTTATTGCCAATACAGTAGAGGATGGTGATGTCATCTCGTTAATCAGAAAATACTTAGTCAGTGGGGTCATGGTGAAGGGAAATATGAAGAAACATCTGTCGGGACTCCGCAAGGGGGAAATCTTAGTCCACTATTGAGTAATATTATGTTAAACGAACTGGATAAGGAGCTGGAAAGTAGAGGACTTCAATTTGTGAGATACGCGGATGACGCCCTCCTCTTTGTGAAGAGTGAGAAAGCGGCGAATCGAGTAATGGAATCCATCGTGAGATTTATTGAAAATAAGTTGGGGTTAATCATCAATGTAGAAAAGAGTAAAATCTCTCGTCCAAAAGATTTGAAATTCTTGGGGTTTGCCTACTATTACGATTTTAAACATGAGAAATACCAAGCAAAACCCCATTTCACATCCATACAAAAATTTCAAAGAAAGCTTCGAAAATTAACAAAGCGAAATTGGAGTGTTCCGTTGGACTACCGAATTCTAAAACTAAAACAAGTCATACTAGGGTAGGTTAATGACTTTAGAATCTCAAATATGAAAAAAGCAATGATTGAGATAGATAAGAAACTTCGCTCCAGAATTAGAGTGATTATCTGGAAGCAATGGAAGGTAGCGAAGAAACAAATTAAGTCGCTTATTCAGCTAGGAATTCCGGAGAAAGAAGCAAAAGGATTAACCTACTGTCGAAAAAGTTACCGATTTATAGGATTATCCAAAGTTGTCCAAAGAGCCATCTCAAACAAAAGACTAAAGCAGAGGGGGTTTCCCTCTGCTTTAAAACATTATCAAAAAGTACACACTGTCATATAAATTGAACCGCCATATACGGAACCGCACGTACGGTGGTGTGAAAGGGACGAAATAATTTATTTATTTCCCCCTACTCGATTAGTAGGATTTATACCTTTTTGCTAGATTAAAGTTACTAAGTGCGCTATTTAAATTATTATAGGCAGTAGAAATTTCATTTTGAGTGGAATAAGGATTGTTAAACACTGTATTGGCTTGGTTAATATAAGAATTAAGCGTATTCAAATCATATTGAGTAGTCCAGTAGTTGTAAATAGAAACATCACTACCGTCTCCGTAAGCAGAAATAATTACACCGTAGGATGCAGCATTAGCTGAATTAATTAATGTTTGTAAATTAGTTTTATCAACATAATAGCCATTTGTTCCATATTTATAAGCATTTTTATAGATCCAAATGGCATTGTTTAACTGCGTAGTAGCATTGACGATTTCATTTTGCGTTGCATTATAATTATTGACAACTGCTTGTGCAGATGAAACTGCGGATTCCAATGCATTTTTTTCAGCTTGTGTTGTCCAAGGAGCATTATTATAAATATCTGAGCCGTTGTACCAAGAAACCGATACATATTGAACCGAATGAATTAATGATTGTAGTGAAGCTTTATCGCCATAGCCATATTTTGTGCCATTTTTTTGCACAGCTTGATAGACGGCTAGTGCATTTTTGTAGTGTGAAATAGCATTTTTCACTTGTTCTTGTGAGGCACTGCTATTGTTAGCGACAGCTCTTGCGCTTGCTACTGCTGTTTCAAATACAGTACGATCTGCCTGTGTTGTCCACTTTTCTGTTGTTAAAACATCATATCCGTTAATAGATACATGCACATATGGAGGGGAGGCGAGTAGTGTATTGAGCTCTTTTTTATCAACAACTGGTAGTGTCACAGAGACATTTTGATTGTCTACCTGTACTTTGTTTACATAGTGGTCTGAATCTAATGCTACTTTTTTACCGCCCTCCACAATAACTTGTTCAATTTTCCCTTCACCGTAGAGGCTGAAATTGCTGTCCACATTTATTGTGAGCTTTTCTACATCTCCCATCACTTCAAAGGATGGCACGTCACCTGTTATATCCACCTTTGCAATCGTTTGATTAGAAGATACACTGACTTTAGTACGTGTCAAATCGACATGCGCAGCTTTTGTATCTATTAAAGTAACATAGAGCCAATTTGCTTTTTTTGTTAAAAGAGGCTTTAGTGTAATTGTTTCGCCAACGGATACCTCATCCAATGTAATTGCCTTTTTCACTTTATTTGTAATAATAAGCTGACCATCAACAGTGACTTCTTGAATTTTCATGTAGTCCGCATTGACGGTAAGGTTACCTGAGATTTGTGCATCTCCAGCGTCAAAGTATACCGATTTTTTATTTGTACCTGCTTTATTTAATGTTAGTGCTGTAACGTCTGTAATTTGACCATTTTTTACGACAAGTGTAGCTTGAGCATTTGTTAAGGCTGCTTTATTTGAAGTATCAAAAAGAGGCTTCAACGAGTCTTTAACCTTAAATGTCCCATTGGTTGTTAGAACCGTGTCTTTTGTAATGCTTCTTATTGTGACAGATTCACCTTTCACAGTTGTTTTTGCTACTATCTGGGCCTCATATAAATTTGACTGATTGAGAGAGGAAGTAGCATTAGCAGTAGATACTGGTAATACTAAGGAGGCTGTAATGGCTGTAGACATTAATATGGATAGCGTTTTATTTCTCATTAGTGGTCACTCCAATCTTTTTTTCGAATTAATAGATAATATATCATATCCTTCTATAATATAAAATTGTTGCCGCCTGTTTTACTATAAACATAAAATTAAATAAGTCATAAGTCCTTGGTCATTCCCTCTGAATCCTTAGAATAATATCCGTAAATGTATCTATAATAATGTAATTTTCTACTGTATTCGCTAAATATTTTATTGTGCTATAAACGGGCATCCTTTATGATTAATAGCAAAGTGAGGTGTTAGGGATGAAAAAATACAAAAGTATTGCTTTAAAACTATCTTCTCTTGTAATAGGGCTATTTTTAGTATTATTTATAACCTATACAGTTATAACAGGAGTTATGATCAAAAAACAAAGTATAGAAGATGCAGAATATGGAGCATTGCAAACGGCTGAGTCCTCAGCAGCTATTATGAGTGAGCGTTTTAAAAGAGCAAATACGACATTGCTGACAACAAAACGAATAGTTGAAAGCATGGAACAGAATAATACATTATCCCCAAAAGCAATCTTAGACATAATGGAAAGGAATTTAGTTAATAATGAGGATTTAGTAGGCGTAGGAGCTATTTTTGATCCGGATACCATTCCGCTTGAACCAAATGAATTTTCAACTTTACTTGATCCAAAACAGCGTTTTAGCCCTTATCTAAGTAAAAATAATAATGACATTACGTCTGCTGTTGTGGAAGGAACTGATGATAGAGCTGTCTCCGAATGGTATTGGGTGCCAAAAGAAGAAGGGCGCTCGGTTTTAACGGAGCCTTATGATTATAATGTGAATGGACAGACTGTATTAATGACAACTATCTCAGTGCCATTAGTCGATGCTTCAGGTGCATTCTTTGGGGTGTTGACAGCAGATATCTCCATTGATTACTTAAATGAATTAACAAAATCTGTAGCACCAGAAGGCGGTTATGCTACCATTATTACCAATCAAGGTATGTTAACAGCTAATAGCTTTGGTGAAGGGCTAGATGGGCGTAATATGCAAGAGGATGCGGCATGGACTAATATAGACAAAGCAATGGAGAGCGGCCAAATCACAACAATGTATATAGATTCTGAGCAGTTAAAGGAGAAGGCCTTTAATGTGTTTGCCCCGATGCTTTTAGAGAATACGGATGAAGCCTGGATTGTTCAAATCGTGCTGCCGGAATCAAAAATCTTAGAGACTTATCATTATGTATCAATGTTTGCAGTGGTGGCAGGCATTATTATGGTGGTACTCATGGCTGTTGCAAGTGTGCTGTTTATTTATCGACAGCTAAAACCGTTAAAATTCTTGCGTGCATCAATTGAACGAGCAGCAGAGGGAGATTTAACGCAAAAAGTAGATGAAAAATATATTAAGGCTGATGAAATTGGAGAGGTGGCATCTGCTTATAACAATATGCTTGATAAAAACACCGATGCGATGCAAACAGTCTTAAACGCTACGGGATTATTGAACCAATCTTCCAATCAGATCCATGAGGTCTTTAGTGAAATCATTGCTTCGAGTCAGGAGGTTTCAGTAGCTATTAATGAAATTGCACAAGGAGCATCCAAGCAGTCAGAGGATACCGAAGAAACAAATTGCCAAATGATGGATTTAGCAGATCAAATTGATGCTATTACTGCACTTTCTAATGAAATGGTGAAGCTTTCTCATCAAACCAATGCAACAACAGAAAAAGGGATGGAAGAGGTTAAAAATTTACACGAGCGTAATAGTGAAACAAATGAGATGAATGGACGTATTCAACAACAAATGGAGGCATTGGGATCTAGTATTATCAATATTAATCAGATTATTTCCTCTATTCAAAATATTACAGAGCAAACAAATCTATTAGCTTTAAATGCCAGTATTGAGGCTGCACGTGCTGGCGAACACGGCAAAGGGTTTGCAGTGGTAGCGGAGGAAGTAAAAAAGCTAGCGGAGCAATCGAGAAAAGAAACAGAAATGATTCAAAATACTGTAGAGAACATCCTAAATAGTTCTTTTCAAACAATCGCTGTTATCACTTCAAATGCAGATTTAATGCAATCTCAAAGTGAATCCGTACAAAGCACACAGCGAGCCTTTAAAGACAGCAGTGAATTATCTCATTCCATCGCTACTTCAATTACGGAGTTAATGAATAAGCTTGCTCATATATTGGAATATAAAAATCAAGCAATTATGGCTATCCAAAGCATTTCAGCGATTTCAGAGGAAACTGCTGCTTCTGCTGAACAAGTAAGTGCCTCTGCAATGGATCAACAAGCAGAGCTCCAAAAGGTAGCAACGTCTATTGACAATATGAATCATATTTCTAAGGAGCTACAAGAGGTCGTGAATCGATTTAAACTTGCATAAAAAATGGGGAAGGCTGCCTAATCGGAAGGTAGCCTTTCTTTTATCTGATCTGTGATGACGGATAGAAGACGAAAAGAGGCGGATAGCTAAGGGAAAAGGAACAAGTATAACAGAAAGAGCCTTCGCAAAAGGATAGCTATGTAAAGGAATGGATAGCACACTATAACGAAAGGATAACCGAGCTATTATTACGCTTTGATTGACCTCATGAATAATCAGCACTACTATTAGGGATGGAAAGGAGGGCATTTATGTGGCTTATCTCGGCATGATTTTCTTTCAAATTGTAGCGCCTATCTTAGTGTTACTTGTACTAGGGGCGATCTTGCAAAAGAAATTTCGTTTTAACTTAAAAGCATTATCGCAGCTTATTACCTATTGTTTTATGCCAGCAGCTGTTTTTATTAATTTATATGAAACAAGTGTAGAATTATCTGTGCTTGGAGAGGTTGCGCTATTTATTGTGCTGTTCATGGGGAGTCAAATGCTGCTTAGTCACCTTTTAGCGAAAGGGCTTGGATTAGCTAAAACGGAGGCAGCTGTCTTTAAAAATAGCGTTGTACTCATTAATTCAGGGAATTATGGTATTCCTGTTGCTCAGATGATTTTTGCCATGCAGCCCATTGGTGTAGCCATTCAAGTCATTCTTGTTATATTTCAAAATATGACAACTTATACATATGGTTTATATAATTTAATTTCCTCTACAAAATCAGGTCTCTCAATTATCAAAGACTTTTTTAAAATGCCGATTATTCACGCACTTATTATTGGAGTCGCTATGAACTATTGGAATATTGGTATTCCACAGTTTATTAGAATTCCGATAGACCATGTAGCAGATGGTTTTATTGCGGTGGCATTAATTACTTTGGGTGCACAGCTATCACAGCTTGAAATAAAATCAATGTTTAATAAAACGGTTTTTATTAGTTGTTTTACGCGTTTAATTATTGGGCCGACTATAGCATTGGCGGTTATTTTTCTATTGGGCTTGGACGGAGTTGTTGCACAATCATTGCTGATCGCCAGTGCTTTTCCAACATCCCGCAATAGCTCTAGTCTAGCATTAGAATACGATGTGGAATCAGCAATCGCTGCACAAACTGTATTATTTTCAACGATTGTTAGTTGTATAACGGTAACAGTTATTATTTATCTAGCAGAAATATTATTTGCGTAGTAGAAGGAAAAAATAAGCTTCCATCTCTTAGTAATATCTGCTACACTAGCATCAAACTAAATAGTATTAACTAGGGGAGTCTGATGAGTCAGGCTGAGAGGGAAACACTACGAAGTTTCTTGACCCTTTGGACCTGATCTGGCTCATACCAGCGTGGGAAAGTTAAGAAGCTATTGCATCGTATAATGTATGCAATCAATAGACCTTTACATTGACGGCCGGATCCAAATGATTATTTTGGATTCGGCTTTTATTTATTTTGTTGGGGTGAGCTAGATTCGGTCCTTGTATCCAAATATATTTGAGGGAGAGAAGTAGCTTATGTCAGCAATTAGTGAAAAGAACATGATGATTATGTCCAGCTTTGAAGGGAGCAAAAAGGTATATGTGGAAGGATCACGTCCAGATATTTTAGTACCTATGCGTGAAATTGCATTAAGCCCAACAACTGGTAGCTTTGGGGATGAGGAAAATGCTCCTGTGCGAGTATATGATACAAGTGGGCCCTATACAGACCCAGCTTATCAGGTAGATATTACAAAAGGGTTGCCTGCCTTACGACGTACATGGATAGAAGAACGGGAGGATGTTGAAGAATATGAGGGACGTACGATTAAACCGGAGGATAATGGCTTTCGTCGTGCTGATGACCCGCGTATTCAAGAAAATGTTTTTCCCGAATTGGCGAGAAAGCCTTTACGTGCTAAAAAAGGTAAAAATGTAACACAGCTTCATTATGCAAAAAATGGCATTATTACACCTGAAATGGAGTTTGTAGCTATCCGAGAAAATATGGAACCTGAATTTGTTCGGTCTGAAATTGCAGCAGGGCGAGCTATAATGCCTTCTAATATTAATCATCCTGAGGCGGAGCCAATGATTATCGGTCGTAATTTCCATGTAAAAATCAATGCAAACATTGGGAATTCTGCGGTATCTTCGTCCATTGCAGAAGAAGTGGAGAAAATGACTTGGGCAACGCGCTGGGGTGCAGATAACATTATGGATCTATCGACTGGTAAACATATTCATACAACAAGAGAATGGATTATTCGAAATGCTGCGGTGCCGGTGGGAACAGTGCCAATTTATCAGGCTTTAGAAAAAGTAAATGGCGTAGCTGAGGATTTAACGTGGGAGGTTTATCGTGATACTCTCATTGAACAAGCCGAGCAGGGTGTGGATTATTTCACCATTCATGCAGGTGTTCTTTTACGCTATGTACCGCTTACAGCAAATCGTGTAACGGGCATTGTATCTCGTGGAGGCTCTATAATGGCTCAGTGGTGTTTATATCATCATCAAGAGAATTTCCTTTATACGCACTTTGAGGAAATCTGTGAAATTATGAAAGCTTATGATGTTGCTTTTTCCTTAGGTGATGGTTTACGCCCAGGCTCAATTGCAGATGCCAATGATGAGGCACAATTTGCAGAGCTTGAAACGCTAGGCGAACTAACAAAAATTGCTTGGAAACATGATGTTCAGGTGATGGTTGAAGGGCCGGGTCATGTACCGATGCATCTGATTAAAGAAAATATGGACAAGCAATTAGAGGTCTGCAAGGAAGCGCCCTTCTATACATTAGGCCCCCTAACAACAGATATAGCTCCGGGTTATGACCATATTACCTCAGCCATTGGCGCAGCGATGATTGGGTGGTTTGGTACAGCGATGCTTTGTTATGTGACACCGAAAGAGCATCTTGGCTTACCGAATCGAGAGGATGTTCGCGTGGGCGTTATCACTTATAAAATTGCTGCACATGCGGCTGATTTAGCAAAAGGACATCCTGGTGCGCAACAACGAGACGATGCACTGTCTAAAGCACGTTTTGAATTCCGTTGGCGCGATCAATTTAATCTATCATTAGACCCTGAGCGTGCAGTGGAATATCACGATGAAACCTTGCCAGCAGAGGGGGCAAAGACAGCACATTTTTGTTCGATGTGTGGCCCTAAATTCTGTAGTATGCGAATTTCGCAGGATATTCGTAATTATGCTAAGGATAAGGATTTGAATACTACTGAGGCGATCCATCAAGGTATGAAGGAAAAGGCCGAGGAATTTAAAAAAGCAGGTAGTCAGATTTATCAATAAGGGAAGAGTACTTGTGTTGATTTCGTTTGACACAAGTCCTTTTCATACAAAAAAGCTCCATGTGAATATAGTATTCACATGGAGTAAAAGTTGGATTTGGATATCAATAATAAGTGGAATCTTAAACGTTTGTCGGTTGTTTTACATATGGGTTTGTAAGATCCATACCTTCTAATGAAAGACCCATCGCTTTTGCGACACCTTCACCATATGCTGGGTCAGCTAGATAGCAGTGAAGGATGTGGCGGCGTTTGATGAATTCTTCAACAGAAGCCATATCATTTGCTGTATTTTCAAACAGGCGTTGTTGCTCTTCCGCAGTCATTAGACGGAATAGCTTACCTGGTTGCTCAAAGTAATTGTTATCGTCTTCACGGAAGTCATGAATACCTGCATGACCATCAATGCGTAATTCAGGCTCTTTATAGTCTAAATTATGCTCCCATTCACCATAGCTATTTGGCTCATAACCTAAAGTTGAACCAAGGTTGCCGTCAAAGCGCATAGCACCATCACGATGGAATGTACGGAATGGGCATTTTGGTGCGTTAACAGGTAGCATATAGTGATTTACACCAAGGCGGTAGCGTTGTGCATCAGCGTATGCAAAGATACGGCCTTGTAGCATTTTATCTGGTGAGAAGCTAATACCAGGAACAATATTAGATGGTGCAAATGCAGCTTGCTCAACCTCTGCAAAGTAGTTGTCCGGGTTTTTATTTAACTCGAATTCTCCTACAGGAATTAATGGGAAGTCTTTTTTATACCAAACCTTTGTTAAATCAAATGGATTATAAGGTAATTCACGAGCCTGTTCCTCTGTCATTACCTGAATGTACGCTTTCCATTTTGGGAAATCGCCTTTTTCGATAGCATCATAGAGATCACGTTGTGAAGATTCACGATCTTGGCCAATAACTTCATTAGCCTCAGCACCTGTTAGGTTTTTAATGCCTTGCTCTGTACGGAAGTGGAATTTTACCCATACACGTTCGTTATCAGCATTGATAAAGCTATACGTATGAGAGCCAAATCCATGCATATTGCGGTAGCCAGTTGGAATACCACGATCAGACATAACGATTGTGACTTGGTGAAGAGCTTCTGGTAATGAAGTCCAGAAATCCCAGTTGGAATTAGCGTTTTTCATATTTGTACGCGGGTCACGCTTTACCACGTGGTTTAAATCTGTAAAGTGTAATGGATCACGGAAGAAGAAGACAGGTGTATTATTTCCTACTAAATCCCAGTTACCTTCCTCTGTATAGAACTTAAGAGCAAAGCCACGAATATCACGCTCAGCATCTGCAGCACCACGTTCACCAGCAACTGTAGAGAAGCGAGCGAACATTTCTGTTTTCTTACCAATCTCTGAGAATATTTTTGCCTTCGTATACTTTGTAATATCATGCGTTACAGTAAATGTACCAAAAGCACCAGAACCTTTTGCGTGCATGCGACGCTCAGGAATTACTTCACGGTTGAAGTTTGCGAGCTTTTCAACCAACCATACATCTTGAAGTAAAAGAGGGCCACGTGGACCTGCTGACATAGAGTCATGGTTACTTACTACTGGAGCACCACCTGCTGTTGTAAAACGACGGCTACGATCATTTGCATTTGTCATATTAGTTTACCTCCTGAAAAAAATGTGAATCAAACGCTTCGTCTATAACTATAACAAATATAAACTAGAATTGCTAGTACATTATAATAATTATCGTTAAAGAATTTATATATTTAAAGGTAAACTATAATAATATGTTGAAAGGAGAAACTTTATACATAGTTTCTACCTTATTATCAGTAATTTTGAATGACATTATAAAAATTTTTATAGAAAGAATGAAAGAAGCTTATAAATAATAACTAGTATTATAAAAAACGCTATTGAAAATAAAACAAACTAATTGAAAATTACTAATAGCGCTAGTAGATTGCTTTTCGATAGCGATTAGGCGTTATACCAACTTGCTGTTTAAATATTTTAATAAAATAATTAGGGTCATCAAAGCCATTTAATTGAGCGACTTCACTAATTGCAAAATCTGTTTCTACAAGCATTTTTGTAGCATGATGGATTCTTGTCTGCTGTAAATAACGTTTAAATGGTAGACCTTGCTTCCTTGAAAAAATGGTACTTAAATAATTAGGGCTAATGCCAAGCTTCTGTGCAACATATGGTAGAGAAAGAGCACTATCCTTAAATTGCTGATCAATGATTTCTACAGCAAGTTCCACATAATCAGCTCTTTTTTCCATGCGGGCCTCACCAGCTAATTCAATTAATCTTTGTGTAAAGGAAATGATGCCATTGAGAATGGTATATAGTATAGGATGTTCAATGATTAAGTGAAATAGTTGACGATAACTTTGCTCTACCGCTGCTTTTTCATGTAATTTATATTTCAACATAAAACGTCGAATTTGTGCTAAAACACTTGTGAGATGAATGCGTAAATCATCTTGCTCATAATAAATGCCCTCATTCGCCAGACGATACAAAAATGCCTTTACAGCCTCCAAATTACCATCCTCTAAGCTACTTATTAATAATTGCTGCTCCTCAGGTGTTAATAAGGGATCGAAAGGCTGTGCTTCAAATTGTTTGCTAGCATAAAAAATTTGCCCAAAGCCTTCATAAAAGCTTTGATGAAGTGCACGCTTTGTTAATGTATACATATTTTTGATTGTTGCTGGTGCACCATCATAAATACCTATATTTAAAGAGCTATTACTAATGACATGCCATTCCTTCATCAATGTTCGTACATCCTTCTCTACCATTTTAAGATCAGCTGTTTGGAAAAGGCATACTATTTTATCTGATAACGGATAGCTTCTCATATGAAAATGAATAGGTGTTTGTTGAAGCCAGCTATAGAGCTTATGAAAGGCTTCAATATGCTCAGGCTCAATCATTGTGAAGATAATCTCTGTTTCAATAGAGCTGGATTTATGATCTAAAAATAATTGATAGTAAAAGGTTTCATTTGTAGCTTCCTGCGCATATTCCATAAACTGTGGTGTGCGAAGTGAAATAGCTGTCAGCTGTTGCTTTAATACCTCTAAATCAATCGGCTTTACAAAAAGATGCGCTACTTGTAATTCAATTGCCTTTAGTGCATTTTTAAATAAAGGCTCTGTTGTCATGGCTAAAATCGCAATAGCAAGCTGTTGTACATCGCGATAAAGAGCAGTCAGACGTTGCTTAGAAAATAAGTCGATATTTACAAGAATGGCATCTGGCTTACATTGTTGAATGCTTTGGGATATTTCTGAAATAGTTGTACATATTTCAATAACAATATCGCCAGGGAAATATGTATGTAAAAACCACTTTATTCCTGAGAGTTCCGTAGAATCTCGATCAATTAATAGTAGCCTCATCTACCTCACCTTTCCTTAAAATATTCTAGTTTTGGATAAAAGTACGATTATATTATTAAAAATAACATAGAAATCTGAAAAAAATTATATTTCCCCTTTTAAAATTCTCTATATTCCGAAAAAAGGAGTTAGTACAATGTAAATAGAGTAATGAATTATTTTTAAATGTATGCGAAAGCGCTTAATAAAAATTTTTATATAGCCATATAAGAAACAGGGGGATGTCATGTGAAGTCAATCATCGAGCTTGATGGCAATACATTAACAAGACAGCAAATCGAACAAATTGTAAAGGGGCATGTAATGGTTGCCTTGTCTACAGAAAGTGTGGCACGTATTCGTTTAAGCAGGGAACGCATTGAGAAGCGTTTAGCAGAAGGGCAAACGATTTATGGTGTCAATACAGGGTTTGGTAAACTGAGCAATATCAAAATTGAAGAAGGGGACATTGAACTTCTACAGTTGAATTTATTACGTTCAGATGCAACAGGGGTTGGCAAGCCATTCCCAACTGATGTTGTGCGGGCCATGATGGTATTGCGTGTGAATGCTTTAGCTAGAGGATTTTCAGGTATTCGTGAGGAAACGGTGCAGCTATTAGTAGAGTTTATTAATAAAGGGGTTCATCCTATTGTACCGTCACAGGGTTCTGTTGGAGCGAGTGGTGATTTAGCGCCATTATCACATTTGGCCTTAGTACTAGTGGGTGAAGGCAAGGCGGAATTTAACGGGCAAGTAATGACTGGTAGTGAGGCATTGCAGCAGGCAGGACTTTCCCCTGTGCGACTTCAAGCTAAAGAAGGGCTGGCACTCGTCAATGGTACACAGGCAATGACAGGTATTGGTGTATTAACAGTCAATGAAGCTGAACGTATTGGACTTGCTGCCGATATGGCGGCTAGTTTAACGCTTGAAGCATTAAAAGGTATTATATCGGCATTTGATCCAGCGCTTTTAGCAGTAAGACCACATTCAGAATTAGAGCTTGTCGGGGGACGGATTCGTAAGTGGCTTGAGAATAGTAAACGCGTCACACAGCAAGGAGAAATTCGTATGCAGGATGCGTATTCACTGCGCTGTATCCCACAAGTACATGGAGCTTCTTGGCAATCATTTTTCTATGCAGAAAATCGTGTACAAACAGAAATGAATGCGACAACGGATAATCCAATTGTTTTAGAAAATGGTGAGGTGCTGTCAGGTGGACATTTCCATGGTCAACCGATTGCCTTAGCAATGGACTTTTTAAAGGTTGGGGTCAGTGAGTGGGCAAATATTTCAGAGCGTCGTACAGAGCGAATGGTAAATCCTCAGTTAAATGAGGGGTTACCGCCATTTTTAGCAACAAATCCTGGGCTTGAATGTGGGCTGATGATTGCTCAATATACAGCAGCATCCATCGTGTCAGAAAATAAGGTGCTGGCACATCCTTCTAGTGTAGATTCAATTCCTACATCTGGTAACCAAGAGGATCATGTGAGCATGGGAACAACTTCTGCTCGTCAAGTACGTCAGATTGTTCACAATGCTGCTCGTGTCATAGCCATTGAAATGATCTGTGCATCGCAGGCTATCTATTTAGATAAGGCTGAAGACGAATTATCTCCAACAACACGCAAGTATTTAGAGAAGATACGTGAATACTGCCCACCATTACTAGCAGATCAACCAATTGGCGAGGAAATTGAAGCACTAGCACAGTATTTACTAGATAGTAATGATTTAGTGGAATTATCTAAATAATATTAAAGGGGATAGGCGTATGAAAATAACAACAAATATTCGTGCACCACGGGGAAATACATTAACATGCAAGGGCTGGACACAGGAAGCGGCAATGCGTATGCTGATGAACAATTTAGATCCTGAAGTAGCAGAAAATCCAGATGAGCTAATTGTTTATGGGGGAATTGGCAGGGCCGCCCGTAATTGGGAAAGCTATGAACAAATTATTGCTTCGTTAAAAAAGTTAGAGAATGATGAAACATTGCTGATCCAATCTGGGAAGCCTGTAGCGGTATTCCGTACACATGAGCATTCTCCTCGTGTATTGATTGCCAACTCAAACCTTGTCCCAGCATGGGCAACTTGGGATCACTTCTATGAATTAGAGGACAGAGATTTAATGATGTATGGTCAAATGACTGCGGGTAGCTGGATTTATATCGGTGCTCAAGGCATTTTACAGGGAACTTATTTATCCTTTGTAGAAGCGGGTAAAAAGGTATTTGGCACTGCGGATTTACGTGGGAAATTTATTCTTACAGGTGGTATGGGTGGCATGAGCGGTGCACAGCCTTTAGCGGGAAAAATGGCAGGCGCTGTGATTCTAGTAGTTGAGGTAGATCGTACCCGCATTGAACGTAAAATTAAAGAAGGCTACTGTGATTACCTCGTGGAAACTGTGGACGAAGCGATTGCATTAGTTGATAAATTACGTAATCAAAAAGAGCCAGCTTCGATTGGTCTTGTTGGTAACTGTGCAGATGTTAATCGTGAGCTACTGAACCGTGGTATTATTCCAGATTTTGTGACGGATCAAACATCTGCACATGACCCGATTAATGGCTATGTTCCAAATGGTATGACCTTTGAAGAAGCATTAGAACTGCGCAAAACAGATGTAAAAACATATGAGCGTAGGGCAAAGGAAACAATGGCAGAGCATGTGCGTACAATGCTAGCGTTCCAAGAGGCGGGCGCAGAGGTATTTGACTATGGCAATAATATTCGTGCCTATGCCAAGGAAATGGGTGTGACAAATGCCTTTGATTTCCCAGGCTTTGTACCAGCGTATATTCGTCCGTTATTCTGTGAAGGAAAAGGACCATTCCGTTGGGCAGCACTTTCAGGAGATCCAGAGGATATTTATAAAACAGATGCACTGGCAAAGGAGATGTTTGCAGAAGACGAGGGTCTTGTCAACTGGATTGATATGGCGCAAAAAATGGTGAAATGGCAAGGGCTACCTGCACGTATTTGCTGGCTAGGCTATGGTGATCGTCATCGTTTTGCTTTAAAAGTAAATGAAATGGTTGCGAATGGTGACTTATCAGCACCGATTGTCTTTGGTCGTGACCACTTAGATTCAGGCTCAGTAGCATCACCAAACCGTGAAACAGAGGGTATGCTGGATGGTTCAGATGCGGTATCGGATTGGCCAATTTTAAATGCATTAGTTAATACAGCGAGTGGTGCAAGCTGGGTAAGTGTACATCATGGCGGTGGTGTAGGTATGGGATATTCTCAGCATGCAGGTCAAGTGTTGGTAGCAGATGGCTCAAAGCTTGCTGCTGAAAAAATTGCTCGTGTATTAGTTTCTGACCCTGGAATAGGTGTTGCCCGCCATGCTGATGCAGGCTATGATATTGCTATTCATACTGCGAAAAACAAAGGGGTCCATATACCAATGCTAAAGGATGATGTGAAGTGACCATTCTAATAAAAAATGCCAATGAAGTAATTACATTAAAAAGCCATGTACAAGGGCCTCGAACAAAGGAGCAGATGCGAGATATTGCCATTGTAGAAAATGGCAGTGTGTTAATAGAGGATAACCGCATTGTAGCTGTTGGTGCCTTTGAGCAGCTTGTCGCAGATTTCCCTGATCTCATAAAAAATGCAGAGCTTGTGGATGCTGCTGGTAAGGTTGTGATGCCTGGCTTGGTGGATTGTCATACGCATTTAGTGCATGGGGGAACACGTGAGCAGGAGTTTAATATGCGACTCAACGGCTCAACCTATATGGAAATTATGAATGCAGGCGGCGGTATACATGCCACAACAAAGTGTACAAGAGAAACAAGCTTTGAACAATTATATGAAAAAACAATGCAGCATTTAGATGTATTTTTAAAGCACGGTGTGACAACCGTTGAGGCAAAATCGGGCTACGGCTTAGATTGGGAAACCGAAAAGAAGCAGCTAGAGGTCGCCAAAAAATTGCAGGAAAAACATAGCGTTGAGGTTGTCAGCACCTTTATGGGTGCCCATGCTGTACCACGTGACTATAAGGGGCGTGAGGATGACTTTGTTGAGCTTGTGATTCAAGAAATGCTACCGAAAGTGGTAGAGCTAGAATTGGCTGAGTTTAATGATGTATTTTGTGAAAAGGGTGTATTTACACCCGAGCAATCACGGCGTATTTTAGAGGCTGGGAAAACACTTGGCTTAACACCAAAAATTCATGCGGATGAAATCGAGCCCTATAAAGGAGCGGAGCTAGCCGCAGAGGTAGGTGCTATTTCAGCAGAGCATCTATTAGTAGCCTCTGATGAAGGCATTCAACAAATGGCTGAAGCGGGTACAATTGCTGTGTTATTGCCGGGAACTGCATTCTTCCTGCGTGCACCGTTTGCAAGAGGACGTCTGATGATTGATGAAGGTGTACCTGTAGCTATTTCAACGGACTTTAACCCAGGCTCGTCACCAACAATGAGCTTGCCGTTTATTATGAATTTAGCTTGTATGCATATGGGCATGACCTTAGAGGAGGTATTAACTGCAACAACGATTAATGCAGCCTATGCAATTAATCGGGGCGCACAAATAGGCTCCCTTGAGGCAGATAAACAGGCGGACGTTATTCTATTAGACGTTGCCAACTATAAGCAATTACAATATTTCTACGGAATGAATCATACAAATACGGTCATTAAAAATGGTCGCATCGTTGTGCAAAATGGCATTCTAGTAGAACAAGAGCATTGAAAAAGAGAGAGATTGCTCAATCAGTATAAAATTGTTGACAAATAAATTAACAATTTCCCCCCCATTATTGTCGAATGGGGGGGCTATATATTTTTTGGTGATTGAAATCAAAAAATAATTATAATGAGGTTATACACTTTAAATAAATTAAGACTATTTAGAGGAAAAGTCTTCACATATTTGAAGATAGGGTTATAGTTAAATGTATACTTAGTATTATAAGTATTTGTAAAAATAATGAATTATAGGGTATTATATTCTAAAAAGAAGTGGGGTAGATGATTATTCAAACGAAACCAGCCTATCAAAAAATTTATGACTCAATTAAGGAAAAAATCGTGGAAGGCACATATGTAGTGGGCGATATTTTACCTTCTGAGGCTGAACTGGAGAAAATGTTCAACGTCAGCCGTACACCTGTAAGGAATGCATTGAAGCAGCTTGAAAATGATAAGCTTATTCATAGGGTGCAAGGGAAAGGCTCTTTTGTGAGCAACCAACAGCCAAAACAAACATGGACGAGCATGTCGGGCTTTAGAAATCATTATTCAAATGATTGGGAAAAGATATCTGTTAAAACAATTGAAGTGAAAAAGGTGGTCAATCCCCATTTTGCTAAGCTATTAAAACTAGAGGAAGAGACAGAGATCATCTATTTAAAAAGAATTCGCTATTTAAATAATCAGCCCATGTTTTTCTTAGAGCACTATATTCGCCCTGTACTTTCTGCGGACATCTATCAAGATAATACAACGATTTCCTCCGTACAACAGTTGCTGAAAGAGAAAATGGATGTGGATATTGTGGAGGTAGAGGATGAAATCGAGGCTGTTATTGCGACACCATATATTGCAGGTGCTCTACAAATTTCCGATACGGCAGCTGTATTAAAAGGAACAAGAATATCTTATGCAAAAAATAAGGAGCCTATGGACTTGAATATATTCTATATAAATACAGATAATTGGAAATATTACTCTTATTTTAAGTTCTAATAGACTAATTAGCCAATGGAACGATGAAAGTTGGCAAAATGAGCATGGAACTTAATATAATACTTAGTATTATAAGATGTTGACATTCTTAGTATTATATTTTAATATCTAATTATTCCGTATTATCAGAATTAGAAAAAAGTGAACAAAGGGGATGAGGAAATGTTTAAAATGAGAAAATTGCTTTTTTTATTAGCGACGGTTGGATTGTTATCCATGAGTCTTGTGGGGTGTAGTAATAGCGATGATAAGAGCGCGGATGGTGTAGAAAAAGTAAGCGTAGCTGCTTTAAATAATTATCCACCACTTATTTTTAAACAGGATGGTAAATTAACTGGTTTTGAATACGATTTATTGCAAGCGGTTGCAAAGGAAGAAAATTTAGAACTTGAATTTAAAGAAATGAAGTTTGATGGTTTTATCCCAGGCTTACAATCTAATCAGGTAGATATTGCCTCTTCCATTTTAATACGCGAAGAACGAAAAGAAGTAGTAGATTTTACGGATATCTTTTTAGAATCAGGTCTAGTGCTTGCTGTAGCAAACGATAGTTCCATTCAATCTTTCGAGGATTTAAAAGGTAAAACAATTGTTGCGACACAGGGTTCTACGACATATGAAGAAGCGAAGAAATTAGCAGAGCAATATGGTGGACAAGCGAAGCCATTGAAAGAAACTGATGCATTGTATTTAGATGTAGAGAACGGAAATGCAGATGCACTTGTATTAAATTCTCCAACAGTAGATTATCGATTAGCTGTAGATGGGGACAATGTAAAATTCCGAATTGTTGGCGAGCATATGACAGTGGATGAGCATGCATTTGCGGTGAAAAAAGGAAATAAAGAGCTAGCTGATAAAATCAATGATGGTTTAAAAAAGGTTCAGGAGAATGGTGAGTATGACAAAATCCATGAAAAATGGTTTGGTAAATAAGATTCGTTAATGATTCATTTAAAGTGAGGTGTTTGTATGGAAACAACTTTTAACGTTATTGTAGACGCACTGCCTTATCTATTAAAAGGCTTATACATGACAATATTAATATCTGTTTTATCAATTGTTTTCTCGCTTGTAATTGGGCTTATTGCCTGTTTTATGCGAATGTCAAAGTACGCGGTTTTACGATATCCAGCAGCCATCTATGTCAATCTTATTCGTGGTACGCCAATACTTATTCAAATACTATTTATTTACTTTGGTGCACCAACAGCTTTAGATATTCATCTTTCTGCTTTTACAGCAGGGTTGATTGCCATTAGTTTAAATATCGGGGCTTATAACACAGAGATTTTCCGTGGAGGAATTGAGTCAATCGGCAAAGGTCAAATGGAAGCGGGTAGATCATTAGGTTTCTCTTATGCACAAACAATGGCTTTAATTATTTTACCGCAAGCTGTACGACGCATGATTCCATCCTTTGTAAACCAATTAACGCATGCAATTAAGGATACATCGATGCTGTCAGTTATCGGTATTGCAGAATTAACAATGGTTGGACAATCCATTTATGCGATGAATTTCAGATCCTTTGAAATATTAACGATGGTCGGATTATTCTACTTTATCACAATTTACACGGTTTCCTTTATCTCAACTAAGATGGAACGGAGGTTCGTTATCTCATGATAAAAGTAAATAATCTAGCAAAATCCTTTGGCGAGTTACAGGTTTTAAAAAATATTAGCACAGAGATTGCAGCAAAAGAGGTTGTGTGTATTATCGGCTCCTCTGGTTCAGGTAAAAGTACATTTTTACGATGCTTGAACCTATTGGAAGAGCCAAGTGGTGGGGAAATTATTATAGAAGGCGAAAATATTTTGGATAAAAGCGTTGATATTAATAAGCTCCGTCAAAAAATGGGTATGGTGTTCCAACAATTTAATCTATTTCCACAAAAAACTGTTTTAGAAAATATTACATTAGCACCAATGAAGCTGAAAAAGAAAAGCAAGACAGAAGCTGAAAAGCAGGCAATGGAACTGCTAGAGAAAGTAGGATTAGCAGCAAAAGCAGATGCTTATCCAACGAACTTATCAGGTGGACAGCAACAACGTGTTGCCATTGCAAGGGCGTTAGCAATGGAGCCACATGTAATGCTATTTGATGAACCGACATCTGCCTTGGACCCTGAAATGGTTGGTGAAGTTTTACGAGTTATGAAGCAACTAGCGCAAGAAGGAATGACAATGGTAATTGTCACACATGAAATGGGCTTTGCGCGTGAGGTAGCTGATCGTGTGATCTATATTGACGGGGGTAATATTGTGGAAGATGGAAATCCAAAAGATATATTTACAAACCCATCTCATGAAAGAACAAGAGCATTTTTATCAAAAGTATTATAAAAGGCAATGGAGTCTTTGTATTGAGAAACGAAGACTTCCATTCCTAAAAGGATATATTTTTTATGCCAACTTAGTATACTAAGTATTATAACAGAGTGTTTAGAGGAGAAATTACATGACAAAAACAGTTCTATTAATTGAACCTACTATTCGAGCGAATGGTGTTAAGTATTTAACGAATCTCTTTAATGTAGTGTTAGCACCGCATGGTTCAGAGGAAACCATTATTCAATATATCAATGAACATCAGGCACATGCGGTGATCGTCAGAACAGAGAAAATAACAAAAAAGATTTTAGAAAGCTGTCCTTCCCTAGAAGTTGTTGGGATGCATGGTGTTGGGCTAGACCATATAGATGTTCAAAGTGCTACAGAAAATGATGTAGTTGTACTAAATGCACCTTCCAGCAATTATACATCTGTTGCGGAGCATGCAATGATGTCCGTTCTAGCTTTAAGTAGAAATTTAAAAATTAGTGATGCAAAAGTTCGAAATAATGAATGGCATTATCGAGAAACGTATTTCCCGATGGAAGTGAATGGAAAGACGCTTTTAATCGTAGGAATGGGCAGAGTTGGACAGGATTTAGCTAAAAAAGCAAAGGCATTTAATATCAATGTTTTAGGATTCGATCCATTCGTCACAGAATCCGAAATGCAGCTACATGGTGTTGTGAAAATCAATGATTTAAATATGAACCTTCCAATATGTGATTTTATCTCCTTACATGCACCACTGACGAAGGGTACATATCATTCATTTTCTACAAAGCAATTTGAGTTAATGAAGAATTCAGCATATGTCATTAATTTGGGGAGAGGGCCATTGATTGATGAAGAAGCACTCTATCACGCATTGGTGAATAAGCAAATCGCTGGTGCAGCATTGGATGTTTTAGAGCAAGAGCCTCCAGCTAGTGATAACCCGCTCTTTGCCTTGGACAATGTTATTCTTACACCACATTTCGGTGGCGATACATTAGAGGCGAAGGATAGATGCTCTGAATCGATTACACAAGAGGTTGGCGTTGTGTTACATGGAAAAATTTCAAGAAATGTAGTAAACCCGCAAGTATTAGGCTCTGCAAAGGCCTATAAAATACTAAATAACATTTAAAAGGAGCGTTTTAATTATGAAATACAATGGAATTATGACAGCATTAGTAACACCCTTACATCAGGATGGTACAGTAGATCAAAAAAACTTTGCCAAATTAATTGAGGATCAACTGAATAATAATATTCATACTTTACTTGTATTAGGAGGAACAGGTGAGTATGCTGCGCTTACTATGGAGCAGCGAAAAGTTGCAATTGATGTAGCAATCAAAGCATCAGCTGGTCGTGTGCCAGTGGTAGTAGGCTTACTTTCTCCAGGAATAGGTGACAATGTAGAATTAGGAAACTATGCTAAACAAGCTGGTGCTGACGCTGTGATGATCGTGACACCATACTATGTAAACCCAACACGACAAGGCTTTATCGAATATTATCAAGAACTTGATAGACGTGTAGATATGCCAATTATCCTTTACAACATTCCTTACAAAACAGGTATTCATTTAGCAAACGATGTCGTAAAAGAAGTAGTTGAAAAAGTACCAAATGTAGTAGGAATGAAAGTTTGCTCAGATAATATTGGGGATGTTCTTGAGTTACTTCAAACAGTTGGGGATAAAATCGCAGTTCTTTGTGGAGAAGACTTCAGAGCGGTATCTTCATTTATCGCAGGAGCACCTGGCGCTATAACAGCTAGCTCAAACCTTCTTCCAGATGTATGGGTACAAATTTATGACTTTGTTCAAGAGAAAAAATATGATGAAGCAGTAGCATTACATCAAAAGTTCTTCCCACTAATGAAGTCATTATATAAAGAAGGCAATCCAGGACCTGTAAAAGCAGCATTAGACATGATTAATGTACCAGTTGGCTCAGTTTCAGTGCCATTAGTGGATGCTTCGACTGACCTTCAAGAGGAATTGAAACAGCTGTTAACAGAATTAGAAGTATCGGTAAGATAAGTGAAGAAAGTACACATTCAATCAGTGGAGGATTCTCTTCTCCCCTGATTGCTAGTGGAGCAAATCAAACTACCTGATTAATCGGGATAAAAATACTGGAGGTCATTATGGTAATAGCATATAAGCATGAGCCTTTTACTGATTTTAGTGTGGAAGAGAATCATTTAGCATATACAAAGGCTTTACAAACAGTTGAGGGATATTTAGGGCAAGATTATGATGTAGTCATTGGTGGGGAACGAATTACAACAAAGGATAAAATTGTTTCCCATAATCCTGCTAATAAAAAAGAAGTAATCGGGCGTGTGTCAAAGGCAGACCAAGAGCTAGCTGAAAAAGCAATGCAAGCAGCTGTCAAGGCATTTAAAACATGGAAAAAGGTAAAGCCTGAATTTCGTGCGGATGTTTTACTCAAGGCTGCTGCTATTATTCGTCGACGTAAGCATGAATTTTCAGCATTGCTAACAAAAGAAGCAGGTAAACCGTGGAGAGAGGCGGATGCGGATACAGCAGAAGCGATTGATTTCTTAGAGTATTACGCACGGCAGATGCTTCTTATAAAAGATGGCGCACCTGTCCAAAGTCGTCCAAATGAATTTAACCGTTATGATTATATTCCACTAGGTGTTGGCATTATTATTTCACCCTGGAACTTCCCGTTTGCGATTATGGCTGGCACAACTGTAGCTGCGATTGTGACAGGTAACACAGTATTATTAAAGCCAGCTTCAACGACGCCAATTATTGCTGCTAAATTTGTTGAGGTCATGGAAGAAGCAGGTCTTCCTAAAGGTGTTCTTAACTTTGTACCAGGAAGCGGTGCGGAGGTAGGGGATTACCTTGTTGACCATAAAGATACAAGATTTATTAGCTTTACAGGTTCACGTGATGTTGGTCTTCGTATTTTTGAGCGTGCTTCAAAAGTTAATAACGGACAAATTTGGATCAAACGTGTTATTGCCGAAATGGGTGGAAAAGATACAATTGTTGTTGATAAAGAGGCAGACCTTGAGCTAGCAGCGAAGTCGATTGTCACTTCTGCATTTGGTTTCTCAGGGCAAAAATGTTCTGCCTGTTCACGTGCAGTTGTTGTAGAAGATGTCTATGACCAAGTGTTGGAACGTGTGGTAGCATTAACAAATGAATTAACACAAGGCGATCCAACTGACTATGCAAACTATATGGCAACAGTGATTGACCAAAGTGCATATAATAAAATTATGGGCTATATCGAGATTGGTAAGCAGGAGGGCAAGCTATTAACAGGTGGAGAAGGGAACGATTCAATCGGGTACTTTATTCAACCTACTGTATTTGCTGACCTTTCTCCAGACTCAAGAATTATGAAGGAAGAAATTTTTGGCCCAGTTGTTGGCTTCACAAAGGCAAAGGATTTTGATCATGCCATTGAAATTGCTAACGACACAGAATATGGCTTAACAGGTGCAGTTATTACGAATAACCGTGAGCATATCGAAAAGGCTCGTGAAGACTTCCATGTTGGAAATCTTTACTTTAACCGTGGCTGTACAGGAGCTATCGTTGGGTATCAACCATTTGGGGGATTCAATATGTCAGGTACAGATTCTAAAGCTGGTGGCCCAGACTATTTACTGCTGCATATGCAAGCAAAAACATCTTCAGAGATGCTTTAATCATAAAAACCAACCAATTGTCAGCATTTTTATTAACAGTTGGTTGGTTTATTTTGAATACAGTTATTAAAAGCTTGCAATAATGAGGATCAAGGATTATTATTGTATTAAATAGTAATTATATAATTACAAATTACTTCATGCCGTTTTAATAAAGGAGTAAGATAATGGCAAAATTCCGTAATGAAGAAGAAGTGCTTGCGAACTATGATTCTTCTAAATATCAAACACCTGATGGCTATACAGCAGATATTGCAATTTTTACAATTGTGTCAGAGAAAAAAGAAGAAAAAGCACCACCCAATATGACGCTAAAAATTATGCTAATCAAGCGTGCAGCAAAGGATGCTGAAGGCAATCCAAATATTGAAGGCGGCAAATGGGCATTGCCTGGAGGCTTTGTAGATGCGAGCCAAAAGGAAACAGGCTATATTGCTGCGAAAAGAGAGCTAAAAGAAGAAACAAATGTAGAAGGCCTGCATATACAGCATTTTGGCGTTTACGATAAAATTGAACGCGATCCTCGTGGATGGATGATATCGAATGCCTTTTATGCAATTGTGCCGGAAAGGTTTATTGAGCAACGGCAGGCGAATGATGATGCCGCTGAGGTGGAGCTATTTGGTATCGAGGAGGTATTTACACTCCAGCTTGCCTTTGATCATCGTCAAATTATTGCCGATGCATTGGCATTTATTAAAAGAGATATGATTCAAACAACTGTTGCGAAAAACTTTTTACCATCAGAGTTTACGTTATCTGAATTACAACGGGTGCTGCTAACCGTTGGGAAAGATCCACGAATTGCAAATGACTCTGTATTTTTTGTAAAGGCTCCTAAATTACCTTTTATTGATAAGGTATTGGATAAGGAAGGGAAGCCAAAGAAAACAAAGCGAAATTCATTTAGACCTTCACAATTATATACATTTAATGACTGCGAAATTGTGGAATCCATTTATCACTAGGAAAGAGCTGTCTTTCCTCATTATTTTAAAATAAGTAATTTGAAATTTATATATTACTAATTAATGAATTGGAGTGATGAAGCAATGACAAAGCGTGCATTGATTAATATTGATTATACAGTGGATTTTGTTGCAACGGATGGAGCTTTAACTTGTGGAGAGCCAGGACAGCAATTAGAGCAAGCAAATGTAGCATTAACAAAGGAATTTATTATGAATGGGGACTTTACGGTATTTGCGATAGATGTTCACGAACAAGGAGATATTTACCATCCAGAAACAAAGCTATTTCCACCGCATAATATTCGGGAGACAAAAGGTAGAAAGCTGTATGGGGCTCTACAGTCACTATATGAAGAAAATCAAGAGCAGGATCATGTTTACTATATAGATAAAACAAGATATTCTGCTTTTGCAGGAACAGACTTAGAGCTAAAATTGCGTGAAAGAGGCATTACTGAGCTGCACTTAATTGGTGTTTGTACAGATATTTGTGTTCTTCATACAGCAGTAGATGCTTATAATAAAGGATTTAATATTGTTATTCATAAAAATGCTGTTGCATCCTTTAACCCTCTAGGACATGAATGGGCATTAGGTCATTTTGAGCATACATTAGGTGCGACAGTTATTTGATTGACAAATGGAGGGATAGGCATGACATACACAGATGATAGCTTTATGCTACACACAGATTTATATCAAATAAATATGGCTCAAGCCTATTGGCAGGACGGCATTCATCAACGCAAGGCTATTTTTGAGCTGTATTTTAGAAAACTTCCGTTTGACAATGGGTATGCCATCTTTGCAGGCTTGAAAAAAGTGATCGAGTTTATGAAAAACTTTGGCTTCTCCGTTAGTGATATTCAATATTTACGTGAACAAGGGGGCTATCCAGAGGAATTTCTACAATATTTACAGGATATGAAGTTTACAGGCACAATTGTAGGAATGAAGGAAGGAGAGCTAGTCTTTGCAAATGAGCCAATTTTACGAATCGAAGCACCATTGGCACAGGCACAATTAATTGAAACGCCGTTATTAAATATTGTGAATTACCAAACGCTTATTGCCACAAAGGCTTCACGTATTAAACAAGTAATAGGCGAGGAAATAGTGATGGAGTTTGGTACTCGACGTGCCCATGAATTTGATGCGGCTATTTGGGGAACTCGTGCTGCTTATATTGGTGGCTTTTCTGCTACAAGCAATGTGCGGGCTGGAAAATTATTTGGCATTCCTGTATCAGGAACACATGCACATGCGATGATACAGGCTTATCGCGATGAGTATATAGCATTTAAAAAATATGCAGCGGCACATAAGGATTGTGTGTTTTTAGTAGATACCTATGATACATTGCGTTCAGGTGTGCCAAATGCTATACGTGTAGCGAAGGAATTAGGCGATACTATTAATTTTATTGGTATTCGCTTAGATAGTGGGGATTTAGCGTATCTTTCGAAGATGGCAAGAAAAATGCTGGATGATGCAGGCTTTACACAAGCAAAAATCATGGCTTCAAATGATTTAGATGAATATACAATTATGCATTTAAAGTCACAGGGAGCTCAAATTAATGCTTGGGGAATTGGTACAAAGCTGATTACAGCATATGATCAAGCGGCTCTTGGTGGCGTCTATAAATTAGTGTCTATTGAAAACGAGGATGGCGAAATGGTTGATACGATGAAAATTTCGGGTAATCCTGAAAAGGTCACAACTCCTGGGCGTAAGCGTGTATATCGTATTATTAATAATGAGAATGGTCATGCTGAAGGGGACTATATTGCATTGGATGAGGAAAATATTCAGCAAATACAACGCTTGAAAATGTTCCATCCTATTCATACGTATATTAGTAAGTTTGTCACAAACTTTACAGCAATTGAATTGCATGAAAGCATTATAGAAAACGGCAAGATTGTTTATCAGGAGCCGACGTTGCAAGAAACACAGGCATATGTAAAGGAAAATTTGCAATTGCTATGGTGTGAGTATAAACGAACGCTCAATCCAGAAGAATATCCTGTCGATTTAAGTCAGGCTTGCTGGGACAATAAAATGGCAAGCATTCAGGCGATAAAGGAAAACGTTTTGAGCAGATAAAAGACAAGGGCAGGCAGAGACCAGTAATCATATGTAGCGATGAAGCCATAGGAATCATAAGAATTTGCAGAACGTACCAATGATACGATAGAGCAAGTGTATGAGCAGTCTATGGACCCTACAGGAGTGCAACAATCCCCCTTACATGTTATTTTGAAGGGGGACTGTTTAATAGTGGGATTTCTATTTCAATTGATAAATGAAAATTTGTTTAGTGAAGATAACATTCAGCAAAGACCGGAAAAACTTCTGAATAAATATTCACTTTATTACACCTTGAAAATATTCACATTATTCTCAAGCTCCTGAGACATATTGGTTAATGCTTTAGTAGCCAAGGCTATTTCGGCAATTGTTGCTAGCTGGGCATCTGAAGCTACTGTTACATGACTAGATGAGTCCGCAGAATGCACAGACATAGAGGCAATTTCCTGTATAGAAGCTGTAACCTCCTCACTGCCAGCAGACATCTGCTCAGATAACGCTGATAAATCATCAATATCTGTTGAGAGGTTTTGTACAGCATGCTGAATAGTCGTGAACAATGTGCCAACTTTATAGATAAGCTGAGTTCCTTCCTGTATTTCAGTACTACTAGATTCCATTGATTGAACAGCAACTTCAGTTTTTGTTTGAATTTCATCGATTAGCGTACGTACCTTAGAGGCAGAGTTTGAAGTTTGATCGGCTAATTTACGAATTTCATCAGCAACTACAGCAAAGCCTTTGCCGGCTTCTCCCGCCCGAGCCGCTTCAATAGCCGCATTTAAGGCCAGTAAATTTGTTTGCTCTGCAATACCTGTAATTAATTGCATAATCTGTCCAATTTCATCGGAATCTACCTTTAATTCGCCAATAATATTGGCAAATTGTATAGAATGTTGCTGAATGGCCTCCATTTGTCCAATGGCGGATTGAACAGAGCTACTTCCTTGTGTAGTAACGTCATTCATCGTATTCGTTGCCTCTGCAATATTGGCTGTATTATCAGCTACACGAACGATTCCCCGCGAGATTTCAGTTACTGCCTTAGCCGTTTCTTCACAGGCTACTTTTACTTGTTGTGTATTATCATTAATCGATGTTATTGAGCGTACGATTTCATTCGTTTCCTCCTTAGATTCTAAAGCATTGTGACTTATGGAGGTAGCGTTTTGAGATAACTCCTGTGCTTTTTGTTGAATGCCTAAAATAAGTGCTTTTAAATTAGATGTCATTTTATGAAAGCTGGAAGATAGAATACCAATTTCATCTTTGGTGGTATATGTTTTTGGTTCGATTGTAAGATTCCCATCAGCAATTTGCTCCACATCACTTGAGATAATAGAGAGTGGTTTTAAAATTTGACGAAGGAATAAAAATACAATAGCAAGACCAATGATACTAATAATAATGCCTGCCAGTAAGATTGTGTATAAATATGAATTTTTCTGTGTAATCATAGCTGTATAATCGATTTCACTTTCTAAATACCATTTCACTTTACCTGAAAAATCAGTTAGCGGAAATGCTAATATTTTTGTTGTGTTGTCCAAATACTCTATTTCTTCCCCATTCAATAATTTATTAATATTTTCTTTAGGAATAGAGGATTCTTTTTCTTTACCGGTGCTAAGCATAAATTGGGAGCTTTCATTTTCTATAGCATATAAGGTCCAATTCCCACTATAATTTTCTTGAAATTTTTCTAGCAAGCCTTCTGTAATGCCCATGCCAAGCTCCACTGTACCTATAGATGAACCATTGTAGGAGAGAGGAACAACATAGCGAAATCCTACCCCCGCCACGCCACCTTCAAGCCCTTCAACGATTGTTTGTTCATTGTTGGCTTTGACAACCGTATGACGGAAGGAGGATAAATCATCCCCAAATTCCTCAGGGCTATGAACCCGAAAAAATGAGGTGGCATTGGGTAAATGAAACTGAAATTGTTTAACTCCTTGCTCTTCTAATTGTTTCATTAGAGGTAAAGTTAAGTTCGCTAATGTTTCTCGATCACGATTAGCAAAAGCTTTTAAGATTTCTTGGTTGTTTATGATAGGCGTATTTCCAATGCTTAGCAAATCGAATTGGTTTTTAATTTCATTGTTTAAACCAATAGAGATATTTTTTGTTTCAGAGGATTCTAGCTGACTAATAACCTTTTGTATATTTATGGTTGAATTGAATGTCAGAATTGTAATGATTAGAATCAGGATAATAGCTGATACGATTGATACTTTTGCCGTTATTTTCATAAATAGTACGTCCTTTCTTAAATCAATTGATAAAGCGTAAAAATGTATAGGTAATTAAAGGGTGGGCAAGTAACTAATAGTGAATAGGGTGAAACAATCTAATCTCACAATTAACTTCTCAACGTGAGAGGATTTTCATTTTATTATTGTATAGAAAATATATAAATGGTTTAGTGTGAATACTGCTTATATCTTGGGGGAGAGTCACCATTAGTTAGAGAGCATTATGTAATTCTAGTGGATGAATGTTTTAATGTTGTAAAAATATTACTTTTTATGAAGTGGAATGTCCTTTATTTATCTCATTCTATACTATTAATCTGAAAATTTAGATATTTTATGTATGATATTAATTCAATATTTTATGTGAATAGATGTAAGTTAGCAATGTATAATCCTTGAATGTCACATAAAATTCAATGGAAATATTAGTATTTTAGACTTACTGATTCCTATAAAGGCTGTAAAATATTTTAGCTTTCTCAATTACGGTATAGTAAAAGCTGTATAAGTAACATGTAATTATTATGTAGTGAAATGTCACTATGACCTAATACAAACCAAAAGTATTTACAGAAATGATGAACAGACCTGTTCAAACATTCCGCAGATTAGGATAGAGAAAGGATATGAACAGCTTACAGAGGAATATTAGCAAGTGGATAACGCTCTTTTTCATAAGAATACGAACAGCTAAAAAGAGAGGTGAAAAATCTGCTACTAAACAAAGAGCGAATATAAATAAAAACATTTTAAGGGTTCAAAAACTAATACTTGGTTAACAGATAGCCGATTAGCATATGCAAATTCGATAGTGACTGATCAGTGTATCACTATCGAGGAGAGTACTGTGAATAATTAGCAGTGGTTGCACACCAATATTTTTTGCACTTTTAACATGTAGCTAGCCTCTTTCTCTAAACTATGTAGGGAATTGATTGGCTAAATTAAACGTACTACCTATGGAATGTTCTAGCAAGCGGCTAACACAAGGAAGTAGGAAAACCTTAAAAATGTACATTTTTTATATTTTTAGTAGCAGAGAAAACTAATGGCGAGAATAGGCATCTATGGTTCATCCTTTGATCCGATTACCAATGTTCATCTATGGACAGCTAGTACAGTTGCACACCGTTGCAAGTTAGATCAGGTTATTTTTTTACCGTGTTCAAGTAAACGTAAGGATAAAACAATCAAAACAGAGGATATGCATCGTTGGAATATGGTTCAGCTAGCAATTGCGAAAGATCAGCGTTTTATTGCAGATTCCTATGAAATGGAGCAAGAGGGCTGGAATATTTACACATATGATACGATGAAATATTTTAGGGAAAAGCACCCAGAGGATGAAGTTCATTTTATTATGGGTGCAGATCTATTAGGGGACATTGGTGCAGGCTTATGGAAAAAAGGTGATGCGCTCATAGCAGAAAATAAATTTATTGTGATGGCAAGACATGGCATTGATATGCTATCCACCATTAGCCGTTCTCCTATCCTAAGAAATCATGATGATGGACGATTCCATCTTATTGATAAGGGCTTAGCGATGGAAATTAGCTCTACCTATATTCGAGAGGAATTGGCAATGGGTGGAGAACCAAGATACCTTCTGCCTGATGCATGTTACGACTATATTAAAGAACATCATCTTTATCAGAAATAATAAATATGCAAAGAAAAGTATGGTTAAACGCCATACTTTTTTAATTTTGAAAAGACAGTGAACTTTATCATATATCATCTTTCCTCAGCTATAATAAAAATAGATACGGACTATAAAAATGTTTTTAATGTTAGAAAGGAATTCATGGATGTGCAGCTTACATTAACATTTCTTATTTTAGGAGCAACAATTTTTGCATTTGTGACCAATAAAATACGCGCAGACCTTGTAGCGATTGTGTCGCTTTTGGCATTTGTTATTACAGACATTCTAACACCTGCTGAGGCATTAGCCGGTTTTTCCAACTCAGTCGTGTTAATGATTGCAGGGCTATTTGTGGTGGGTGCAGGCATTTTACGCACGGGTCTTGCAGGAATGGCAGGGCAATTATTGCTTAAATGGTCAGGCAATAGTGAGCTGAAATTATTTGTACTACTGCTCATTATTGTAGGAACAGTTGGGGCTTTTATGAGTAATACAGGTACGGTAGCGTTAATGATGCCGATTGTTGTTAGTATCGCGATCAGCATGAAAGTCAGCCCTTCTCAATTTTTATTGCCATTGTCTTATGTCGCAAGTTTATCAGGTCTGATGACATTGATTGCATCACCAACTAATTTAATTGTCAATCAATTATTGGTGGATCGAGGCTATAATAAGTTAGCCTTTTTTGAAATAACACCTATTGGTATTGTTGGAATGATTGCAGGAATTAGCTACTTAGTGCTTGTGCGTAATATTTTATTACCGAAGGATCAAAATCGTACACAGACCAATGAGGGCTACAAGCTTTCACCTAAGAAAATCATGAAGCAATATGATTTAAACAATCGGCTCTTTAAAATTTCTGTACCAGAGGATTCACCCATTATTGCAACATCATTGGCAGAATTAAAGCTGCCAGCTAAGTATACGCTTTGCATGATGAAAATTCATCGAAAATCACAGGAGGGTATCAATTTACTGCCAATGACCTATCAGGAAATGGCAGGTCCAACAAGTGTAATCCAGGCTAAAGATGAGTTATATGTGCAAGGTGAGGAAGAGGATATTTACCACTTTGCCGAGGATTATCATCTTGAGGTGCAGGGCTTGGTGAAAGGTGAGGCAGATGAATTAGTATCCAAACATCTAGGTATTGCCGAGGTGTTACTCACACCAAATTCAAGCTTTATTAACGAAACAGTTAGCTCGCTTGGGTTTCGCGAAAAATATAACTTAAATATTATTGGGATTAATCGTAGAGGCGGTTATAAGCTTCAAGATATGATTTCCCATAAGTTAAAATTTGGAGATGCGATATTAGTACAAGGTGCATGGGATGAAATTTTATTACTGGCAAGGGAAACGCAAGATGTTGTTGTTGTGGGTCAGCCGAAGGAACATGCCAGTGTCGCAGCCGCTACGGGGAAAGCTGGTATTGCGGGGATTATTATGCTATTGATGATTATATTAATGGCATTTGAAATTTTCCCAGCCGTTATTTCGGTTATGATTGGCGCGGTGCTTATGATTTTAACAGGCTGCTTGCGCAATATGGAAGATGCCTATAATAATATGAATTTTGAAAGCATAGTACTAGTTGCAGCCATGCTACCAATGGCAACGGCATTAGAAAAAACAGGGGGCATGACCATTCTATCGGATGGCATTATCAATGCATTGGGTGATTATGGCCCTTATGGCGTGTTAATTGGGGTTTATCTATTAACAGCCGTTTTTGGTCAATTTATTAGTAATACGGCAACTGCGGTATTATTTGCTCCTATCGCAATGAGTGCTGCCATTGCTATGGATGTTAGCCCTACAACCTTTATGATTGCTGTTGCAGTCGCAGCAAGCATGGCATTTGCGACACCAATTGCTTCCCCTACAAATGCATTAGTTATGACAGCGGGGGGCTATAAATTTATGGACTTTGTAAGAATTGGTATCCCCCTACAAATTGTGATGTTTATTGTCATGATGGTAGCCATTCCATTCTTCTTCCCATTTTAAACATACTAACACAGAGTAGTGCAAACCAAAGCTAAGGTTTGTGCTACTAGTGTTAGTATTTTTTTATTTCATTTTAAAAGCCCCTGTTCTAACTAAGTAGGTTTTAAAAATCTAATTTCTCGATTTTTAAACGCGATATATTCAATTTTACAATTAATAAAAGAGTTATTATTATAATGAAAAATAAGAAATTTCTGAATAACCAGAAATTAAAGGAGTTTTAAAAATGATTTATCGCATGGAATCTGTAGAGAAAAGGGTTGCTAAAGAATTAGTTGATGCATTTGGTGAAATTAGTACAACGATTATCGGAGATGCTTTAGGACGTTTCAATTGTATGAGCTCAATTAGACATTTCAATAAACCTGGCATTCGCTTAAAGGGAACTGCTTTTACAGTAAAGACATCAGCGGGCGATAATTTAATGATTCATAAGGCGATACATATGGCAGAGCCTGGAGATATCATCGTCATTGATGGGGGTGGTTTTGAAAATCGTGCATTGTTAGGAGAAATTATGAGCTCCATTGGGCAGAAAAAAGGACTTGCTGGGTTTGTGGTTGACGGTGCGATTCGTGATCCAGAGGAAATTAAGGAATTAGGCTTTCCAGTATATGCAAAGGCAGCAACACCAGCTGGACCATTCCGTGAAGGTCCAGGTCAAATCAACGTACCTATTATTTGTGCAGGAGCTATCGTAAATCCGGGAGATTTAATTATTGGTGATGATAATGGAATTACTGTTATTCCTTATGAGCGAGCAAATAACGAAGTATTACAGGAAGTCCAACGAATTGAAGCGATGGAAAAAAAACAACTAGAACAAATTGAAGCAGGCACCCTTAATTATGACTGGATTGATGAAACATTAATGAAAAAAGGCGTATTAGGAGGTACGAATGTATGACGTTATTAAATGCTGAGGTGTTTAATCATTTATCAGAATCTAAAACTGTCGCAATAAATGATAAAGCCAGATCTTTAATTGAACAAGGGAAAGACGTTATTAATTTAGGCGGAGGAGAGCCAGATTTTGATACGCCGCACAATATTATTGATATTGCTGAGGAAGCAATGAAGAAAGGAAAAACACATTATGTAAATAGTCCAGGAATCCCTGAGTTACGTGAAGAGATTGCTCTAAAACTGCGTAATGTGGATAACTGTAATTATCATGCCTCACAAATTATCGTAACACCTGGAGGAAAATTAGCCCTTTATATCGCACTTATGTCAATGATTAATCCAGATGATGAGGTGATGATTGTTAATCCAGCTTGGGTAAGCTATGAGCCATTAATTACAATGGTGGGAGGAAAAACGGTTTATGTTAACCTAGATCAAAAAGATAACTTTACATTAAAAGGTCAATTAATTGCTGAAGCTTGTACAGCAAAAACGAAGGCGATCATTATTAATACACCAAATAACCCGACAGGAAGAGTATTAAAGCAGGAAGAAATCGCTGAGCTTCGCAAAGTGGCCGAGGAGCATAATTTAATCGTTATCTCTGATGAAGTGTATGATCGCCTAACATATGAGGACCATCAATTTATAAGTGTAGCGAGTGATCCTGAGCTATTAAAGAGAACGATTACTGTTCAAAGCTTTTCAAAGGGCTATGCTATGACAGGCTGGCGGCTAGGCTACCTAGCATTACCTGAGGAATTATGTAGTGCAGCGCTAAAGGCACAGCAACATATGATGACGTGTACGACATCCTTCGTACAAATTGCTGGCATTGCAGCATTAAAAAATAGTGAAGAAGAAGTAGTAAAAATGAAGAATCGTTATGAGGAAAGATTGGATTTTGTTGTGGAAAGCTTAAATAAAATTCCTGGTGTAACGTGTGAAAAACCTGAGGGAGCTTTCTATGTATTTCCGGAAATCGACTTTGCAGGCTTTGATTCCTATCAACTAGCAGAATATTTATTGGAGGAAGTGGGTGTAGCTGTAACACCAGGAGAGGCATTCGGTTCAGCATATAAGAAAAATGTGAGAATATCTTGTGCTAATTCAGATGAGATGTTGAAGGAAGCTATGAAAAGAATGGCAAAGGCATTTTCATAAGCAGTGATTATCATATATGAAAGGAAGGTTACAACAAGCAATGAATATCGTTATTTTAGATGGCTATACGCTGAATCCAGGCGATTTAAGCTGGAGCAAATTATCAGAAGTCGGTGAAGTGACTGTCTATAATCGCACGCCAAATAATTTAATTGTGGAACGTGCTGTGGAAGCTGAAATCATTTTAACGAATAAAACACCACTTTCCAAAGAAATTTTAGCGCAATTACCAAAATTAAAATATATTGGCGTACTCGCCACTGGCTATGATGTAGTAAATGTTGAAGCAGCTAAAGAACAGAATGTCGTTGTCACAAATATTCCGGCCTATGGCACTCATTCTGTAGCACAAATGGTCTTTGCTTTATTATTAGAGCACTGCCAACGTGTACAAAGACATAGTGATGCAGTAAGAGCGGGAGAATGGACAAATCATCAGGATTGGTGTTTCTGGAACTATCCATTAATTGAGTTAGCTGGAAAAAAGTTTGGTATCGTTGGTTTTGGACGTATTGGTTATCAAACAGCACAAGTAGCTTCAGCATTAGGCATGTCGATTATCGCGTATAATCGTCAACAGCGTGAGGTTGATTTACCTAATTTCCAATGGGCAGATCATTTAACAGATTTATTAAAAGAAGCAGATATTATTAGCCTACATTGTCCATTAACGCCAGAAACAGAGGAAATAATCAATCGAGATAATCTGGCGATAATGAAAGATTCAGCGATTATTATTAATACGTCCAGGGGGAGGTTAATAAATAACCAAGATCTTGCTGATGCTTTAAATAATGGCGTAATTGCAGGAGCTGGCTTGGATGTTTTGGATGTTGAGCCGCCGTCCGCATCAAATCCGTTATTATCCGCTAAAAATTGTATGATAACTCCCCATATTTCATGGGCAACGAAAGAAGCCCGTGGACGATTATTGGATATGGCAGTAGACAATGTAAAAGCATTTGTGGCAGGAGCAGCAAGAAATATTGTATAACTAAAAAGCTAACTAAAATTATGGTTATAATTATATTAAAATATTTGTAATTTATAGCTAGCTAACCATCCAAATTACACTTATATACAAAAAAGTCTTCATATTTAAGTTTACATAAATATGAATAGCTGTAATGAATATTATTTAAGGAGGGGAATATGCTGTGGCAAAACAAAATGATATTGGCGCAAGAATGGATCGCTTACCTATTTCAAAATGGCATCAAAGTGTATTCTGGTTAATCGGGATTGGGATCTTAATTGATGGTTTTGACAACTATATGGGAGGAGCAATTTTAGCTCAATTAATTGAAAATGGATGGTCCAATAACTACTTGAATGCCGCTTTTACATCCGCAACAATGGCAGGATTATTTATTGGTTCAATTTTAGCAGGACTACTTGGTGACCATAAAGGAAGAAAATTCGCCTACCAAATTAATTTGTTGATATTTGGAATAGCTTCAATTGCAGCAGCTTTTGCCACAGATATGGTTACGTTAATTATTTTACGTGGGATTATTGGAATAGGGCTAGGAGCAGAGCTTGTGGTAGGATTTGCAACGTTTCCAGAGTTTATTCCAAGTAGAGTTCGTGGGAAGTGGTCAGCAAAATTATCATTATTAGCAAACTTTGCACCACCTATCGCAACGTTAACAGGTTTATTGGTAATGCCTGCTCTAGGGTCAGAGCTAGGATGGAGAGCTATGTTTATGATTGCTGGGGTAGCAGCATTAATTTTATGGGTTGCTCGTCACGGCTTACCTGAATCACCTCGCTGGTTTGCATCACGTGGAGAGCTCGATAAAGCCGAGGCTATTTTATCGAAGGTAGAGCAGGATATTGAGAAAGAAATAGGAGCTAAATTACCTCCTGTAATGGAAGCCGATATTGTTGGAGGTCAAGAAGTAAAATCATTACCTTTTTCAAGTTTATTTAAAGGTAATTTATTAAGAAGAACAATTTTAGGAAGCTTTGTGTTAATTGGGATGAATACAGCTATTTATAGTATTATGACTTGGATTCCTACATTATTTGTTCAATCAGGAATTACAGTGACTAAGTCATTATTAATGACAACCATTATTTTATTTGGAGCCCCTTTTGGTGTGTTTGTGGCAACCAAAATTATTGATAAGTTTCCACGTAAATGGTTAGCGGTTGGATTGTTAGTGACAATTGCTATTCTTGGATACATTTATGCTCTACAATCATCTGAAATTTTCATTATGATTATAGGCTTTATTTTAATTACAGTGCTGTATATATACGTTTGTTTGTCTTCTGCGGTGTATATTCCAGAAATTTGGCCAACAGAGGTGCGTTTAAGAGGCTCAGGTTTTTGTAATGCAGTTGGACGAGTTGTGACAATTTTTACGCCATATGGCATTGCTTGGGTGTTAACGCAATTTGGGCAAGTAGCAGTATTTGTTACAATTGGCTCTGTATTAGGTGTTGTAGCCCTAGTTGTAGCAATTTTAGGGGTAGAGACACGTTTCAAATCAATGGAGGAAATTGGTAGAGAAGCCTTTGGTGAAGATTAAGAGATCCAAGTAAGAAGAATGGAACAATAAATGATGATTTTAGAAAGTAGTAATGTGATATTGGATGAAGCATAGGATGCCGATGTAAAAATATACTCATCGCTATTTCATGCTGATTCCAATATTTTCATCTTAGTAAGAAAGTGGCTGGGAGGGTTAAGATGTTTAAGGAAACTACAGCAGAGCAGTCTGAAAAAAATATAATTGCACAATATCCTAAGTTTTTGCCATTAGGAGATCAAGTAATCGTGGCTCAATTTGAGAAAGAAATGGGAATCAGTATAAATCAAAAAGTATTAAGCTTTGCACAAGAAGTTGAGGCAGCAAAGATTTCAGGTGTCACACAAATTATTCCGACATTTTGTACAGTTGCGATTCGTTATAATCCTTTAATCATAGCGTATAAAGCATTAACAGAAGAACTTGAAATAATAAAAAGTCGCCTCGTTTTTGAACAGTATAAGGAACATAAGCCACAGAATATTATTCATATTCCAGTTGTGTATGGAGGGGAATATGGTCCTGATATCGAATATGTTGCTGAAAGCACAGGATTAGATATGGATGAAGTTATTCGACTACATACGTCTAAACCATATTTTATTTATATGTTAGGAGTAATTGGCAGCTATCCATATTTAGGGGATTTAGATGAACGATTAGCGCTAAAAAGAAGAAGTAGTCCAAGAATAAAAGTAGAAAAGGGCTCAATTGTTATTGCTAATCGACTTACTGTGCTCCATCCGTTAGCATCACCGAGCGGCTGGCATGTAATCGGTCAAACCCCTATGGAAACATTTGATCCACATCAAAATCCCCCAAGTACATTGCTTGCTGGAAACTATATTAAGTTTGAGGCAATTAGTGCAGAAGAAGCTGAACAATGGAATGACAATAAACAGAGAGAGTGGATTAAAAAATGGAATTCATTGAAATCATTAAACCAGGATTAATGTCAACAATTCAAGATCTCGGGCGAGCTAATTATCAAAAATATGGTATTTCAGCCAGTGGTGCAATGGATAAATTTTCATTGAGAATTTCCAATATTTTAGTCGGCAATGACGATGAGGAAGCAGCAATCGAAGTAACTTTGATGGGACCACATCTAAAGTTTTTAGAAGGTGGTATTATTGCAATTACGGGTGCAGATATAGGTGCGAAGTTAAATAGAAAACATGTACCGCTTTGGACTTCCATTAAGGTCGAAAAAGGAGACGAATTAACGTTTGGCTTTGCAACTGGCTATGGTTGTCGTGCATATATTGCAATTGCAGGTGGTATTGATGTTCCCATAGTTATTGGTAGTAAATCTACTTCCTTAAGAGCTGGCTTTGGTGGCATGGATGGGAAAGCCCTACAGTCCAAGGATATTATATCAATTGGGAATTCTATGTATACATCAATTGGAAGAATACTTCCAACGGAATATAGGCCAAATTTTGGAGAGGATCGTCCGATGAGATTCATTTTAGGACCACAGGCAGATGAGTTTAAGGCGTCAGAGCTTGAAAAATTTTGTACAAGCCGCTACAAAGTATTAAATGAATCTGATCGAATGGGCTTTCGTTTAGAAGGAGCAGCAATTTCACATAAAGTTGGACCAGATATTATTTCGGATTATATTACAATGGGGTCAATTCAAATTCCAGGAAATGGGCAACCAATTGTATTAATGGCAGATTGTCAAATGACAGGTGGGTATACAAAAATCGGTGTTGTCATTGATGTGGATTTACCATATTTAGCGCAAAAGAAGCCAGGAGATGTAATCCATTTTGAAAAAATAGAGATTGAGGAAGCACAAGAGCTTTATAAAAAAAGAGAGAGACTTTTATCTTTAATAAAGGTAAATAACAAAATGGCAAGCAAATAATTAGGATAAATATAAAGCCAAGACTTTAACGAAAATTGAGTAAAAGGTGTTGTTCCATATGAAAATAGTGATTGCACCCGATTCCTTTAAAGGAAGTATATCAGCCTACGACGCAGCAATCGCGATAGAAAAAGGGGTAAAGAAATATTTACCGAGTGCTGCAACCGTTATTGTACCAATGGCTGATGGCGGCGAAGGTACAATGGATGCACTTGTAGCAGCCACTAACGGAGTAATCTATCACGCACAAGTGAAAAATCCGCTTGGTAGTGATATCACAGCAGCCTATGGTGTTTTAGGAGATGGTCAAACATGCATTATTGAAACAGCAAGTGCATCAGGCCTATATCTTATTCCAGAAGATAAACGCGATCCCCTAAAGACGACAACCTATGGGATGGGTCAGCTAATAAAACAAGCATTAGATCAAGGATATCGTCATTTTATTATTGGCTTAGGCGGCAGTGCGACAAATGATGCAGGCGTTGGTATGTTGCAGGCATTAGGCTTACAGTTTTTAGATTGTAATGGTCATGAAATTGGCTTTGGCGGTGGAGCACTACATAACATTACCAGGATTGATAGTCGTAAATTTGATAAAAGAATTGCCGAAGCAACATTTATCATTGCCTCAGATGTAAAAAATCCGTTTATTGGTTCAAATGGTGCTTCAGCTATTTTTGGTCCACAAAAAGGGGCAACACCTGAGATGGTGGAGCTTTTGGATAATAATTTACAGCATTTAGCTGATTTAATTGAAAAGCATACTGGCATTCGTATTCACGACAGTGAAGGAGCAGGAGCTGCTGGGGGTTTAGGTGGGGCATTTCAGGCGTTTTTTCCAACTGAAATAAGGGCAGGTATCGATATTGTTATTAATTATTCGGGCTTTGCAAAAGCTGTAGCAGGAGCGGATTTAGTTATCACAGGAGAAGGGCAGATTGATTGCCAAACAGCAGAAGGGAAAACGCCAATGGGAGTTGCACAGGAGGCGAAGAAATATAATGTTCCTACAATTGTTCTTGCAGGCTCAATTGGTGAAGGAATCGATGTGCTGTATCAATACGGTATTGTTAGTATTCACAGCATTGTAAATGGTCCAACCCCTTTACAAAAGGCGATGGAGCAGGCATCTGACTTACTTACTAATTGTGCAGAACAAGTTGTTAGAACCTTTTTTGCTTATAAAGTATAAAAAATTGGGAAAGTTAGACTTCGTTCTGACTTCCCCTTAAATCTGTTAAAAGATATTCTAGTTTAAAACTTTTTTAATAACAGAATCTAAAATTTTTAACCCTTCCACTGCGCTTGGACGCGGGTATATAGATTGAATTTGATAGCATATACGATCGGGAGGTGGGTTTTTTAATCGATATAATCCATATTTGCCGGTTGCTTTAAAGTTTTCCGCCATTGATAAAGGGACAATTGCCCAATAGCCAGGTGTCTCCATAAATGTATGTAGCAATATAGAGGTATCAACACGAATAGGTGGATACTTTGTTGCTGAACGATATTTATTGT